>JBGSQC010000288.1:0-15095 GCA_041738295.1 Zhengella sp.
TGCGGCGGCCTCGCGGATCGCTGCAAGTGTCTTTTCGCCATCGGAACCTGCCGTGCGTGCCATGAACTCCTCCTGTTGCAATTAATAAAACAAACGTTCAATTCATTCAAGCGAAAATCCTTGCGCTTATGGACTGTGCAACTGGCTTTTCGCTGATGTATTCTGTGTCAGGCTGAGATCGGGAGGAACTTGTGGCACTTGATCGGGAAACCAATCGGGCATTGGAAAAAGCATACAACGCCGTCCGCAATGCGGGCGGATCAATCTACGGGCCGGGCGGCCAGAACTACACTGCCGACGGGTGGCAGGGGCAATTCAAGGCCGCGATGGAAGCGTCATGCTGGACTGATGCGGCAAGCATTCAGGCCTTGGCCCAGGCGATGGAAAACCATGTGAAACGGGCCAAGGAAATCGAGGAATTCAACAAAATTCCCACCACGAAACCGAAGTGCCATTCAAAGCCCCTCATTCACCTCCTGACTGGTTGCCGGTTTGAACCGACATTCGGACCGCGCGACGGATCGGAAAAATCCTGCGACGGTGGCGGATCAACCTGGGAAGAACCCGAAACCTGAGCATTCCAGCAGCGAAGGCTTCGTGATCTTGCCACTGTCATGGATAGGCGCAAGAGTGTGCCGAATCTTTCAGCGTGGAACCGTTCGTGACCCAGTCTCCCATTCTCGCCATTGCGCTCAACCCCACCATCGACCTGTCGCAAGATACTGCCCGCGTGCAGCCGACACTGAAGATCCGCACCTGGAACCAGCAATTCTATCCGGGCGGCGGCGGCACCAATGTCGCCCGCGTCATTGCCGAGCTGGGAGGCGAAGTTGGTCTGGCGTTCCTTTCCGGCGGTCCTACCGGCCCTGTGTTTGAAGCTCTGATCGACGGTCTGCCCATCCGCCGCCATGCCTTTCCGATGGCAGGTACTATCCGAGTATCCGACACGCTGCATGAACAGGAAACCGGATTTGAGTTCCGCGCCGTGCCGGAAGGCCCGGTGGTGAGCGAAGCAGAACTGGCCCCGGTTTTTGCCCTGCTGGAAGGCTTTCATGACGGCCATGTGGTGGCTTCCGGCAGTCTGCCGCGCGGCGTGGCCGATGACACCTATGCCCGCATGGCCACGATTGCGGCAAGGAATGGCTGTCGCTTCGTGCTCGATACGTCAGGTGCAGCCCTGAAGGCGACGCTCGGCGCAGCACCCGTCCACCTGCTGAAGCCTTCGATTGGTGAACTCGGCAGCCTGGCGGGCGCGAAACTCGACGAGCATCAGGCCGAAGACGCCGCCATGCAGCTGGTGAACGAGGGCGTCGCCGATATCATCACCGTCACCATGGGGCGCAACGGGGCCTTTCTTGCCCGCAAGGGCGGTATCGTTCATGTGCCTCCCATCCATGTCCACACACGTTCGGCGGTTGGTGCCGGGGACAGTTTCGTCGGCGCCATGGTGCTGAAGCTGGCGCAAGGAGCGCCCGTGGAAGACGCCTTCCGCTATGGCCTTGCCGCCGGTGCCGCTGCCGCCATGACGCCCGGCACTGTACTGTGCAGGCGCGCCGATGTGGAAAGATTGTTTGAACGCCACATGCGCGGCTGACCGATCAGCTCAAGGTTTGCGGCTGGCGAGCAGCACGCCGAGGCCGTCAGTTGCGCTCTTGCCCGACGCGGTGGCGGCTTCCGACAAAGTCATTTCCTGGGTCACGCCGGCAAAGCCCTTGGCTTCCAGCGCGGCTACCAGTGCCGCTCCGTCGAGACCTGCCAGTGGCGCAAGGTCAGCGATTTTCGCGGCCTGCATCATGCCAAACACCGCGCGCGGATTGACACCTGCCGCCTCGCTCGACGCCGAAAGTTGGGGCACCACGAAAACCGCAGACGCCACCACCGACAGCGCCAGGGCGATCGCCATGGGCGGGCGCTTGAAATAGGTGATGAAGGCGCGCCAGTTCTTCCAGACGTGCAACACGAACGGCACGATCAGCACCATCGATAACCATTCATGCATGCCATGGAAAAAGCGGCTGCCCAGATGGAAGAACAGCGCGATTCCTGAAATCAGGGACACCAGAAAAAGCCCGGTGGTGAGTGGCGTGGCGTAGCGGGTGAGGAAGCTCTGCATGATGATCGTCCTGCGGGTTGATGTTGCGATGCACCATAGACCCGCAAGCGATCGTGTTCACCTTAAGGTTTTGTCATGATTGCGCTTCAGCCGAGCGCCTTCAGTGTTGCCGCCAGCTGTTCGGCAAAGGCATCCAGCGCCTCGTCCGGTCCGCAGGACACGCGGATGCAACGGTCGAGACCTGGAGCCGCCGGCTTGCGCACGAAGATGCCGCGCGCCACCAATCCATTCATGACCGACAGCGCGTAAGCCCCGTCGCGCCCGCAATCAATCGCCACGAAATTGGTTGCCGACGGCAGGGCCTTCAATCCGTTTTCTGCGGCAATCGCCCCGATCCGCTCCCTCGCGCGATGCACCTTGGCGACCGTCTGGCGCAAATAATCCTGGTCCGCCAATGCGGCAATGCAGGCCGCCTGGGTCACGCGGGCGATGCCGAAATGATTGCGGATCTTGTCGAAGGCCCTGATGGCGACCTCGTCACCGATGGCATAGCCGCAGCGCATCCCTGCCATGCCGTAAGCCTTAGAAAAGGTGCGCATCCGCAAGAGGTTGGGGCGGATCACATCCATTGACGGAAAGGCCGAAGCCGGCGCAAATTCGCAATAGGCCTCGTCCAGGATGAGCAGCGTGTCGTCCGACACCGCATCGATCAGCGCCATCACCGTGTCGGCCTCGTGCCAGCTTCCCATCGGATTGTCGGGATTGGCGAAATAGAGGATCTTGGCTTTGGATTTTCGCGCAGCTTCCACCAGCGCTTCCGGGTCTTCGTGGTCGCCCCTGTAAGGCACGGTGACGAGCTGCCCGCCAAACCCGTTCACATGATAGTTGAAGGTGGGATACCCGCCGAGCGAATTGACCACCGGATCGCCCGGCTCCACATATTGGCGGACAATCAGGCCAAGCAGGCCGTCAATCCCGCCGCCGGGCGCGATGTTTTCCGGCTTCAGGCCGTGATGTGCGGCGATGGCTTCCTTCAGATCGTGATTTTCCGGGTCGCCATAGCACCAGCTTTCCGGTGCCGTTCGAGCGATCGCTTCAAGGGCTTTGGGGGAGAGGCCGAAGCCGTTTTCATTTGCCCCGAGGCGGGCGAGAAACGGCGCGCCGCGCTGGCGCTCCTGCGTTTCCGGCCCGACAAAGGGAACTGTTGCGGGCAAGCCATCCACAATCCGGGTAAAGGCTGGTCTGCGTGTCATGGATGTCTCCTCCGATTGGGAACCCTTATACAAAGCGCTTTGACCTGCCGGAAGGCGATTCTTGCGGGCCAAACCGCATCTTGAGGATGATTTTTGTCTGCGGACCGGCTAAGGCCTTGCCTTCGAAACCCATCGGGATCAGCGACCGGACAGTCATGGCAAGACAAGGCAGGAAACGCAAAGGCGAGGGAAAGACGCTGCCCGCCGGCCAGCAGGTCTGGAAGCGCTCGGTCTTCATGATCGGCGGCTACGAACCGAAATCGTCCGATGCGTTTTATTTGCGCACCGAACGCGAGCTGAAACGCTTTTGCGAAACCTGGGATGTGCGGGCGCAAGTTCTATCCAAGGGCGACCAGGACAAGGGCCGCATCGCCAACATTGCCATTGCCACTGACCACGGCAATGGCAGCGTGGAGACCAACTGGAACTTCTTCGTCTGGAACGACATCGTTCTTGGCGATTTTGCAAAGCCGTTCTGGTACCGCATCGGCCGCTATTGGTTGACCTTTGCCGATTATGTGCTGTCGGGAACCTTCTTCCGCATTCTGTTCATGGCTTGGCGATTCGGCCTCTATTTCCTCTATCCTGCGGTGATGCACCTCGTTTTCGGCCTTTTCGGCTGGCTGGCCGGCTGGCTGATTGCACAAGCAGACTTTCCGGGCAGCCTTTGGGCCGGATGGGCAGTGGGGATCGCTGTCGCACTCGGGCTTTGGCACACGGTTGGCGAACGCTATTTTGTCCGCCATCTCGGCGACCTCTGGGCCTTTTCGCGCAATTTCATCTGGGGATATCGCAAGGATGCCGAAGCCGCGCTCGATCATTTGGCGCGCCGCATTGTTGATCGCTGGGCACTCGGCGCCGATGACGAGATCCTGCTGGTCGGCCATTCGACCGGCGGAGGCCTCATTCTCGATGCCGCGGCGCGCGCTCTTGCGCTCAATCCGTCGCTCGGCGTGAAGGGTCCGCGCATTCAGATCCTCACCGTAGGGTCGACAGCCTTGAAGATCGGCCTGCATCCGGCGGCGCGTGATTTCCGTGCCCGCGTGCAGACATTGGTCGATGCCCCGCAAATCCGCTGGAGCGAGTGGCAGGCGATGACCGACATCATCAACCTCTACAAGTCCGATCCGGTGAAGGCCATGGGCCTGACACCACGGCCCCGGACGGCAGGCGCTGGCAGGTTCCCGCGACTGGCTGAAGTGCGCATCCGCGACATGCTGCTTCCCGAAGCCTACAACCGGGTGAAGCGCAATTTCTTCCGCGTGCACTACCAGTTCATCATGGGCAATACGCAGCGCTATGCCCAGGATTTCTACATGGCGTGCTGCGGCCCGCATTTTCTCCAGCAGGATCGCAAGAAGGCGGAACACTCCGATGAATGAACAGTCAGCATTGTGGATCTGGGGCGCAGGTCTCGTCATCTGGGGCATCATCCGCTGGCCTCACATGCGCCGCGCCCGCAAGCAAAGGGTGGCACTCGACAAGCGCTCGACTGAGGAGCGCAACCTCTTGATGTTCGCAGGCTTTTGCCTCTCTGTTGTTCCGCTGGTGTGGATTGCGAGCGGCTTCCCTTCCTTTGCTGACTACAAGTTCCAGCCGCTTGCCGGCTTGCTGGGGACCATCGTTCTGGTGGCGAGCCTCGCCATGTTCCATTTCGTTCACCAGCAGCTTGACCGCATGTGGTCGGTGACACTGGAAATCCGTGACGGCCACAAGCTGAAGACGGAAGGACTCTATGGCTGGGTGCGTCATCCCATGTATTCCTCCTTCTTCCTCTGGGCGCTCGCCCAGGCCCTGCTGATCCCGAACTGGATCGCCGGATTGGCCGGCCTGTTCGGTGTCGGCCTGCTCTACGGCATGCGTGTCGGCAAGGAAGAAGCCATGCTGATCGAGGCCTTTGGCGACGAGTATCGCGCCTATATGGTGACAACCAAGCGGATCATTCCGGGCGTTCTTTGAGCGGACAGCTGCGCCGGTTTGGCCTCGTGTCATGCTCGCCAGCACCTCCTTCGTCATCCTCGGCCTTGTGCCGAGGACCCAGTGACCAAACCCGACAGATGCAGTGATTGATTCAGCAAATTGGCTGAAGGAAGTCTGGATCCTCGGGACAAGCCCGAGGAAGACGAAAGTTGGGGCCGGGAAAAACGATGGCGCGCACACTTCCCCGCCGCCACGCCCGGATTTTTCATCCGTCTGGCCTTTGATTGCGTCCTTTCCTTGCCCCGGGCAAAGCTTCGCCCGGGGCGCTGACGGCGACACGCTTGGCGTGGGACCGGCAGCAGGAAAAAGTCACGAGGCGGGGCCCCGGCGTCGCCGGTGGCGCATGCCTTGTGTGTGCGTGGCCTCCGTGGCCCCGCGCGAAGATTTGATGTCGCAGGCCGGGCATCTCCGGCACACTCGCCCGCTAGCCCTTCGGGCGTTCGTCGTTGAAATTACCAAATCATTGGCAATTTCCGCCCTGCGGGCGCCACTCCTCACCCTCTTCGGATCGTGCTGCCCGGCGGGGGCCCTTGGGGCCGGATGCCGGGTACTGCGCTTGATCCGGGCTTCGGGCAGAGAAAACCGCCTTCGCCACAAGCCGGGACCGGGCTTTTGTGCCCGGCGCCAACCGCTCCGCTTCCAATGCCCCGGCCCGCGCGGCGAAACCGCCGGCCGTCGTCAGGCATTGGTGGGGTGAGGTTAACCCGGTTTGGCGGGGTGTGGATGGAATTATGCGGGGTTTTTCGGCGTTTGAGGGGTGGGTTAATCGGGTTGATTGGTGTCGGAGAGGGTGGTTTTTTGGGGTTTATTGGTGCCGGAAAGCGCGTTTTGAAGGGTTTTTCGGCCCAACGGTGCGGCTCCTCCCTTCTCCCCTTGTGGGAGTAGGTGGATCGGAGCGGAGCGACGAGACGGATGAGGGGGCAGTGCCAAGTCACCCCTCATCCGTCTGCTCCGGTTCTGCGAACCTTCGCATCCACCTTCTCCCACAAGGGGAGAAGGGAGGAGAGACCGCAGCGCCCGTCGTCATTCCCAGGCTCGAGTCCCTAGAACCCATGCCGTGACCTTTGACAGAATACTGAGCTTGCAGGCAGTGGCGCATGCACCCCTGCATTGCTATTCTTCCGCCATGACCGGTCATGTGACCATGATCGCCAGCCAGAAGCGCGGAACGATTGATATCGGCGTGACCAACAGCCCTGGCCGCCGCATGCCGGAGCACCGGGATGGCGAAAGCACCGGGTGTCCGGGTGACGACGCTTCACACAACAGGCAGCAAAAAGGGCAGGGCGCTTGAAATTCCCTGCCCGAAATGGCAACGGGGCGCTGGTTGAAAACCAGCGCCCCGAAACTGTCTACGCGTACTTCAGATTAGAAGTAACGGGTAAAGCGCAGGAAGCCCGAGGTCGTGCCGTCACGGAAGCCGTCAGCCTTGGTGTAGGCCAGCTCGCCGCGAACTTCGAAGTTCTTGACGGGCATGTAGACGACCGACAGTTCGGCCTGATAGGCGTCCGGCGAACCGGCAGCAGCGTAGTTCGTGTCCATCATGTACTGGAAAGCAATCGAGGCAGACAGCTTCTCAGAGAACACGTGGTTGTACGAAGCGAGGATCGAGTACTCAGAGCCGACCGAGTACTCGTTTGCCATTTCCGAGTAGAAGCCGATCAGGCGCAGGTTCGAACCAGGCATGTTGGGCATGTTGAACTGCATGCCGATCGAGGCGTTGAACGCGTCGGTCAGGCCAACCTGCTCGTTGTAGGCAACCTTGGCCCATGCACCGCCCCAACCGGCGTTGTAAGCGACCACGCCGACGACGTCGGGCATGTAGTTGCCGTTGGCGTCGTCTTCGAGCGACAGGGTCGCCGAGAAGCCGTTGGCAGCAAAGGTGTACGAGATCAAAGGACGCTGCTGGTAGGCATAGGACATGCCGGTCCAGGAATGCGAACCCCAGTTGGAAACGCCACCCTTCATGGTCTGGTTGTAAGCAGACTCAGAGTAGCCCATGCGCCAGCCGCCGAGTTCGATGAACGCCTGGTCAACAGCGGTCGCGCCGTCAACCGAGAGGTAGCCATTCCAGGTCGACTGGAAACGGATGTACGAACGCAGCGTGCCCCACTCGGTATCCGAACGGGCATCGATGTTGAAGCGGGCGCGGGTGTTGATGGCCCAACCGTCAGCGACGCGAGCGCCGTTGTGGTAGGACGGGGTGTCGAAGATGTTCTGATAGTTTTCAGCGCCAACCTGGAACCAGACGTAGCCCGAGAGCGACAGGCAGGTTTCGGTGCCGGGGATGTAGAAGAAGCCGGCGCCGTAAGCGTCGCAGACCTTAACATATTCAACAGGCTCGGGCTCGTAAACGACAGCGTCGGCAGCGCGGGCGCCGGAAACTGCAACCAGTGTTGCAGCGGAGCCGAGGAGAAGGCTCTTGATGTTCATTGTTGACCTCCAGTCAAAGTTAAAAACGGGTCTGGGTACTAATGCTGATGGACAGCTTTTCCCTGCCCCATCCCCAATTGGCGAAAAAGACACGCTTGCGCCTCTTCTTCGAGGTTGACCATACGCATGGCTGCGCCGCGTTCAACCAAGATCAGCACCCGCTGATGCCTCTGCACGTTCGTTGGGCAATCCATGTTGCACGAAAGACACGCTTTCGGGGGTGCTGGTAAGGAAGCGTTAAGGAACAGGCATCTGTGGCGGTCTGAAACCCGGGCATGGCGGATGAAATCAGCCGAATCTCCACGCTTGGCTTCGCAAGAAAGAGATTGCCCGGGGAATCGGCGCCGCCTCCAGCCGCCGACGAGCCGGTTTCAGGGCCTAGGAAAATGCCCGCAATGGCCTGCCTATATAAGAAGTGTGGTTTGCGCCGTTGGAACTGTGCGGAATCACCCTGGGAAAAAGATGACGATTCGCCTTGATGCGCTGTTGATTGTGCCGGGGCTTTTCTTTATCGGTCGCCCTTGGAGAGGTGGCCGAGTGGTCGAAGGCGCGCCCCTGCTAAGGGCGTAGGCGGGAAACTGTCTCGAGGGTTCGAATCCCTTCCTCTCCGCCACTTGCCCTCACGAAAGCGTTCTCCCAATCCGGCTGCAGCCGGATTTTTCCGTTGTTTTCGGGGGTTGTGCGGGTGTGGCACTGGCCAATCGCCAAAATCGCAATAAAGCGGTCTTTCAAAGCCGATATTCTCCGGACCACATGTCTGCGCCATTCGGCGGACTTTCGCCAAAGTACCAGGTGTTTGGTCCCACAATTTCATGTGTGCCCTGCCGGGGACTTCGAATGGCTATGCAGGCCAACGGAACTTGATTACGATCCAGCCCTGTGGCCTCATTTTCCGCAAGGAGCGGACAGAAGAGTGCTGTGCCGGGTGACGACATGCGCTTTTTTCTGATTTTCCTGTTCGCAATCTCGTTTGCGGCCAACGCGCATGCCCAGAACCAGCATGACTATGGTCGGGTGACGCTGGAGGCCTTTGCGCGCATCCAGAAGGCCAGCGTGCTGGGCCGCCTAGGTTTCATCGTCAGCCCGGACCTTGAGATCACCGATGTCCTGCCGGAGTCTCCCTTCGGCGACAACCTTCAGGCCGGTGACCGCATCATCACCGTCAATGGCGTCAAGATCCCGAAATTGTTCAAGCTGGTGTTTGTGGCGCAAGATCTCAATTACCAGGCCGTGAAGACGATCATGGTCGGCATTGATCGCGGTGGTCAAAGCCTGGAATTTCCGGCGCAGAACAAGAGCGGCATTCCCCTGTCGATGCAGTTCGGAACTTCGGTAGCCGACATCCCGGCTGCAGGCCTGGTTGCGCTGACCGAGGCGTCAAAGGCAGGTGCAAAGCAGGAGCGCATTACAAACCTGATGCTGGCCCATCCCGATGTGTCCGACCAGATCGCCGCCGCAACCGGCCTTCTTGCAAAGCTGCCGCAGTTCAAGTCTTCGGCCTCGGTTTCGGAGAACGAAAAGCTCCTGATCGGCGTCCAGAAACTGGGTGTCTTTGCGAAACTCGGCTTTCAGGCTCTGGAAAAGGACGGCAAGCTGGTGGTCCATGCGGTTGATGCTTCCAGCCGCTTTTCGGGCCTTGAGGGTGGAGACGAAATCGAAGGATTGGCGGGAATCCCGATCTCCACCATGCGGTCGCTGCTGTCGGCAGCCGGCGATCTCGCAAAGGATTCGTTCTATGATCCCAAACGTCAGGTTGACTTGACCGTCAGGCGCGGCGGTGCGCTTGTGACCATCAAGGCAAGAAGCGGCAATGCCCCCCTTGGCGCGACGTTCGGCAACTCCGTCACCAACATCCCCACCAATCAATCCGAAGTCTTTGGCATCGCCGAGAAGGCTTGGGAAACCAGAAATCCTTACCCTCTCGCCAATGCGCTTCTGAACAACTGGAATGAGGAATGGGCGCGTCGCTTTACCGGCGAACTGTTTGCCTTGCGGGACGGCCGGCCACGGTTTGATGCAGGGCCGGCGAAACCGGGCGAAGCGGTGTCCGCAGACAGCGCAAGCCAAGCAACGGCGAAGAGAGACGACCCGGCTTTGGCAATTTCGGTCATGCCGCAGATCGGCCATGCATCAAGGCCGGACGTTCTCGAATATTCGCCCGACGGCAATTTCCTTGCTTCGGGAGGCATCGACAACACGATCATGCTCTGGAACACCCGCACAGGTGAACTTCTGCGCGCCTTCCGTGGCCACCGTGGCATCATTACCGGCATTGCCTTTTCGCCGGACGGAATATTGCTGGCGACCAGCAGCGAAGATGCATCGGTCATCATCTGGGAACTGGCAAGTGGTGAAGTGCGCGCAAGGATTACCGGCGCTTCCTATGATTGGGCCTACTTCACGGCGGTCTCGTTCTCGCGGGACGGCACGGTACTGGTCACCGGCGACCAGGCGGGTGCGCTGCAGGGGTGGCACGTTGTTCAGACCTTGCTCACCAAGGCCGGAAAGCGGATTTATCAGCGGGATACGGGAAGCCTGCATCCCGTCCTGCAGATCGTTCCACAAAACGGGACAGCAAGTTTGCTCCAGGCGATCCATGAATTCGGGGTGGTGACGAGGGTGTCCGGAGCCGACGTTTCTTCCGGCCCGCTCAAAGACCAGATCACGAGTGCGTCAACCATATCGGCCAATGGCAGGTTCGCCCTGGTCCGGGAGACGCTGGAATCAAGCCGCTTCGTCCTGTGGGATGTTGGTGCAAAAAAGGAACTGGCCACCTTCGCGGGAGATGAAAAGGCTTACAACCATGCAGTTGCCATATCCGGCGATGAAAAAACGGTGGCGTTTGGCCCGATCGGCGGCAAGATCGAAGTCCACGCCATCGCTACCGGAAAGCTTGTGCAGTCGTTCCCGGTCTCAAACGAGCTCAATCTCGCGGCAATCAGGTACTCGCCGGACAACACCCGCCTTGCAATCGTCCAGTCCGAAGGCGCCATCCGCATTGTTGAAATTGCCTCCGCCAAGCGGCTAATAGATTTGGCTGGCGCCGGCACCAACGGGACCATAAGCCTGACAGACGATGGCCAGACAGTTCTTTCGGCCAATTTTGACGCGGCCGTCCTGTGGGATCTTGAAAGCAATCGCCGCCTTTCGGTGATCAAGCCCCAGAAAGACAAGCTGGGAACGGCAAACGCCTTTCTGTCGCCGGACGGCAAACGGATCGTTTCGGGAATTTTCGGAGGGGCGGAAACACCGATCCAGGCAATCACCGCTGCGACAGGGGTGAAGGAAGGTGACCTTGGCATCAAGGGTTTCGCGGTGCGCACCATTGCTTTTGCGCCCACTGGTGATCTGGCTTTCCTTCCCGGCGGAAATGGCCGCGGCTATTTCCTTGATCTCAA
This sequence comes from Zhengella sp., assembly GCA_041738295.1. Taxonomy (GTDB): domain Bacteria; phylum Pseudomonadota; class Alphaproteobacteria; order Rhizobiales; family Rhizobiaceae; genus Zhengella. The sequence goes on from JBGSQC010000288.1 coordinate 11,118, forward strand.
GAAGCGCAAGCTGCTGACAACCATCGGAAAGGAAGGGGAGCGCCGGATCTGGGCTGCAGCCTATTCGCCGGATGGCAAGGTTGTGGCCACCGGCGCCTCCGACGAGGGCGCGCGGCTCCGGATCCTGTCATCGCCTGATGGCAAAATCATCGGCGAAATGAAATACAACCAGCTTCCCGGCGGCCCGCTGCCGATCCAGCAGCTGATTTCAGGGATCGGATTCTCGCCTGACAGCACGCGCCTCGTTACCGCCGATTGGGACGGTGTCGTCGCGCTCTGGGACTGGAAGGCCGGCATCCAGCTGGCTCATTCCTTTATCGGAGCGAGCGCCGATGGAGCGGGCTATCTCGACGCGGACCGGATCTACGCAACCGGCTGGGATGGCACGGTCCGCATCTATGGCCCGAAGCTTGGCAAGCCGCTCATGGAGCTTTCCGGTCATGAGGGGACGCCGAAAATCGTTCGCCTCGCCAATGAGGGCAAGCACATCGTGGTGGTGACAGACAATGGCACCATCAAGCACTGGGACAGCGCCAGCGGTGTGCTTCTGGCAACCACGCTGCACTATCCCGATGGCGAGTGGGTCCGCGTCACGCCGGAGGGCTTCTTTGACGGGACGATTGCCGGAGGCAAACGGCTGGTGCTGGTGAGCGGACTGGAAAGCTTTACCATCGACCAGGCTTTCCAGACGCTTTTCCGGCCGGACCTCGTTGCTGCGAAACTGGCAGGCGATGCCGGCAATGCGGTAGCGAAAGCCGCCGCGGAACTGGACCTCAAGTCCTTCTTCGCCAGTGGCAATGCGCCTGTCGTGACACTCGACAAGACCGATGACATCACCACCGGGGAGGGGAGCTTCCCGGTGACCGCCTCCGTCCAGGCGCGAAACGGCGGCATGGGCAAGGCGGAAATCCGCGTCAACGGCGTGGTGCAGAAGGTGATCGAAACCGCACAAGCGCAGATCTCGGACGTGGTCGAGCTTGAGCCTGGCGAAAACCAGATCGAGATTGTCGCCTTCAACAAGGCCAACACCGTCTCGTCCCGTCCGGCTACCCTTCGTGTGACCAGCACAAGGTCTGAACCCAGGCAGGCGCCCGTGCTCTATGTCCTGGCCGTCGGGATCAACGCTTATGCGGATCAGGCTTTGCGCCTGTCCTTTGCCGTGAACGACGCCAAGGCCCTTGCCGAGACGCTGAAGACTTCGGCAAAAGGCCGGTTCAGCAAGGTTGAGGTGAAGTTCGTTCTGGATAGTGAAGCGACCACGGCAGGGATTGGCGCAGCCTTCGCGGACCTGGCATCGCGCGTGACCGCCCGCGATGTCTTCGTGTTCTACGCAGCCTCCCATGGCCGCACCATTGACGGGCGATATTACATGATCCCGCAGGAATTCCGGTTCAGCGGCGATGCATCGGTCCTCGCCGGGGGCATTTCGCAGGATACGCTCGCAGGGTGGCTGTCCACCATCCGGGCGCGCCGCTCCGCCCTTCTCTACGACACATGCGAAAGCGCGGGTCTCGCCAATACGGTTGCCTCGCCGCTCAGCGGGCTGGAACGCATCACGGCTGTCACCCGCATGACGCAGTCGCTGGGACGCACCGTGCTCAGCGCCGCCACCGGCGACGCCTTCGAGGGGATCGACGGTCACGGCGTCTTTACCTACGCGTTGATGGACGCCTTCAGGAAGGGCGACCTCGACCGCAACGGCGTCATCACCGTCGGCGAACTGGCCAGTCACATCGAGACGGAGGTTCCTGGCCTTGTACGCAAGGTCTTCAAGGTCGAGCAGGTGCCCCAGGTTTCCGTCTTCGGCGATGTGTTTGATCTGGGAAACCGGATGGCACGGTAATTCCCCTGCGTCACGGTCCCGAATCGAGGGAAATGACAACCGAGCCGGAACCCGTGGGAGAAGGTGCGGTTCCCGATCCAGCCCAGTGGTCCAGCCCAGTCTTGAGTACAGCATGCAATCTGCCTTGATTTTCAGCACTTGCAGGTGCGGTTTGCACTCGCCGGAGCAGGGCTGTTGCATTGCGGTAACAGGGCGTAACTCCCTTTTGCCCGACACCCTGTTGGCCGGCAAATTAGTTTGCCTTTAACCAACCGGGTTGTAACGTCAATTCAACGCACGGCATGAACCGGGGCGGGGCAATGCGGGCTGGTGCCCGGACTGGCAATCCTGGTGCATCAAGCACCCAACTGATACCGAACGGAGAATTCAAATGAACATAAAGAGCCTTCTTCTTGGCTCCGCTGCAGCCCTGGTTGCAGTTTCCGGCGCCCGCGCCGCTGACGCCGTTGTCTATGAAGCCGAGCCGATGGAATATGTGAAGGTCTGCGACGCCTATGGCGCCGGCTTCTTCTATATCCCCGGCACCGAGACTTGCCTGCAGCTCTCCGGCGAGGTTTATTTCCAGATCGGCGCCACCAATGATCGCGGCGGCATCTACACGCCGAACTACTATGCGCTCGGCTTCAACAACTACAATGCCGTTTCCCGCGCCCGCCTGAACATCGATGCCCGCTCGGATACCGAATGGGGCACGCTGCGTTCGTACATCCGCTTCAATTCCGAGTTCAACGGCTACATCTCGCGTGATGGCGCCCTCGGCGTTGACCAGGCCTATATCGAGCTCGGTGGCTGGCGCATGGGCTATACCGAGTCGGCTTATGTTGATGCCAAGGATGGCGGCGTTGCCAACTGGGGTTCGCATTCTGATTGGGGCATGAGCTATGCCTATCAGCAGCGTCCGCTGATCTCCTACACTTTCTCGTCGAACGGCTTTGTCGGCGTTCTGTCTCTCGAAGACGACGCCAACGGCAATTACATGCCGGACGTTGTCGCTCTCGCTTCCTATCAGGGTGCTTGGGGTGGCGTATGGGCCAAGGTTGCCTACAATGAGCAGGTCGGCCTGACCGATGCCTGGAATGGCTCGCTCGGCATGCAGTACAACTTCGGCACTTCCGGTTCCAACCTGCGCGTTATCGGCTACTACTCGGAAATGGCAAACGATTATTCGGTCGGCTCTGAATACTCGGTCATGGCTTCCTACAACCACGTGTTCAACGACAAGTTCTCGGCTTCGCTCGCCGGCCAGTACATGATGGACACCAACTATGGTGCCGCTGGTTCGCCGGATGCCATGCAGGTCGAACTCGAAGCCGTTTACACCCCGGTTACCAACTTCCAGGTTCGCGCCGGCGTGGCTTACACCAAGGCAGACGGCCTGAAGGGCTCGACCGCCGGTTTCGTGCGCTTCACCCGCTTCTTCTGATCCTGACTTCAGGACCTAATTTGAAAGGCCCGGCAGGCAACTGTCGGGCCTTTTGCTTTCCTGCCTTTGCGTCGCCGGCCTCCCGGCCTCGACAATCCTTGCATTGTTAACGGTTACACGCTTCGTGTCGGCTTGCAGTTCCGTTTCCGTTGGTCAATCATGCAACCCATGCATGCGGCAGCGGTTCCACGCCGGCCATCGCGTCCGTGCAGGATTTTCGGGGATCTGGCGCATTTCCGGCATGCGCGTGACAGGGGGCATTCATGTGTGATTGGAGACGTTGGATTTGGCCGGGCATTCTCGCCACGGCCTTGCTGACAGTGCTGGCTGTCTGGTTCAAGGGACCAGCCATCGAGAAGGATCTGGGCGACCGAGTTGCGCAAGCGCAAGGTGCGCAATCCTGGGCAACCACGCGCTTTGACGGGCGTGACGCAATCGTGTCCGGTGCCGCACCTGGCGAAGAAGCCCAGGCCGCCGCGCTGACAGCAGCGCGCCAAACCTATGGCGTCCGCGTTGCGCGCAATGGCTCCGAGCTTCTGGCCCTGTCTGACCCCTATGTCATGGCAGCCGTCAAGGATGCCTCCGGCGTAAAACTCACCGGCCACTATCCCGATGACGCCACCCATGATGCCATCAAGGCGGCGGCGGCCTCGGCCTTTCCGGGACTGGCTGTCACCAGCGCGATGACGCAGGCGCGCGGTGCGCCCGCGGC
>JBGSQC010000302.1:0-20240 GCA_041738295.1 Zhengella sp.
GAGACGAGGAAGCGCAGGGCCCGCCGAGACGGCATGAAGAAATAGCCGCCGCCGCGCATGGTGACAAAGCGCGCAAGCCCGCCCAGCGTGGCTCCGCCCGACTCAGTGGGAATGGTCATGAAAGCACCGTCCCGTGCCACCCCCACCAACGGGTCGCGCTCGCCCGACAGGCCGTGGAAAAGCGGCGCGGAGACCCAGGTCTGCTGCATGAATTCGAACTGGCGTTCGATATCGGCATTCAGGCACATGAAGAACAGGCCCTTCTCATTGCCCGCAGAATAGCCGCGGCCGACGCGCAGGATGCGGTGCCGCTTGCCGATCTCCATCATGGTCTCGCGGTCTTCTCCCAGTGAATCGCGAGGATTGGAACGCCGGACATGAGAACCGAGCGGGCAGCGCAGGCCTTGCGGATCTTCCGCGCCAAAAGTGAAGTCATTGTCGGCAACCGACCTTTCACGCTGGGCCGATCTTGCGCTGTCAGCCAGCGATTCCAGCTGTCCGCCCGGTTCTTCCGGGCGCGACGCAGGCGTATAGGGATTGCGCACAAGGGAAGACCCGTCCGGCCAGCGCCCAACGATCTTGGCACCCACCCATTGTGCGGTGATGCCGGAAGCACCGGGTCGCTGCGAGAGAGTGGCGGCAGCGCTTTCGCAATAAGAATGGAAACTGTCCACATCTTGGGCGAGTTGGCGGACCACGAGGAACGATCCATTGCGACCGAAATCGCGCGGGCTGCTGTCGGCCCTTGCACCGGGCGTGTCCATGGCGGCGCGCAGGATATTCGAGGGGTCGTCAGCGGCAGGCACGGCGATGGCCGGTGGTACATAGCCACGCTGGTCCTTGTAGCCCAGAATGAACTCTCCGGCGGCCACGCGATGCTGGGGATGAACGGGCTTCAGCGATCCCGGCGTCCCATCGATCACCGGCTGCGAAATGCCGTCGGCAAAGCCAAAGGGTTCGACGCCAAGCCCGTTGCGCTTCCTGACCGACAGTTCCTGCTCGTGGACGATCGTGATTCCGGCGGCCTTTGCTGCAGCCCTCATGGCGGCTGTCCGCACTTCCAGCAAGTCGGGACTGTCGGCATAGATCACCAGCAAGGCGTCGGCCGGGTTTTTACCGCTTCCCCACACCCATTCGTCAGGCGCATTGGGGCCGGTGTCGTCATTGATGCGGGCGCGGGTTCCGTTGGCCATGGTCTGGCGGAAGGCAGACGGGAAATGATCGAGAGCATCCTTGCCATCGACACTGTCGAGGCCGAGGCGTTGCAGCCCGACGGGACCAAAAGCGCAGATCATCGCCTCGCGATCCGGCTTGCGGTCTCCGAAGCTGGTATGCCTCAGGACCAGCTCGAGCCATGCCTTGCGCTTGGCGACAGGCGTGCTTTCCGGCACCTCGAAGGCCATGGCTTGCGCATGATCGAGCTTGCCCATGGGACCGAACATCAGCGACTGGATGTCACTGGTTTCGAGTGCTCCGGCTGGCGCGGCAATTGACCCGAAATTCGAGAGCCAGGCCTGCGCTTCACCGACTGTGGATGCCCTTGCAAGACCCTGGCGCACGGCGGAATGGATGCGGATGCGCCGCGTGTCGGTTTCCGGGTAGGCCCGGTACCAGAAGAGCGTGGGGACCTGCTGGTTGCGCGCCCAGCGCTTGAAGCGGTCGCCATCGGTGGCACCCTGCTGGAACAGATCCTTGGTGAAAGGAAAGCCCAGCGTGTTGGACCAGACGCCGGTCAGGCCGAAATGGGCCTTGGTGATGAAATCCTCCAGATAGCTTTCCCAACTGCCGCCATAATTGGAAAAGAACAGCAGCCGGTCAGTGCCCGGCAGGAGAACCCATCTGGCAAAGTGGATGGTGTTGATCGAGGCAAGGTTGCCCGGACGGAAGACATAGACAGCTGCAAAGCGGATGACGAAGAAGACCAGGCGCAGCGCGATACGCCGCAGCAGGCCTGCCTTCATCAGCGAAAGACCGGTCAGGTGGTTTTGCACCCCTTCGGCATTCTCGCGCCGCACGATGGCATCAAAGCGGTCCATGGCAGGAAGCGACCAGTCAGGCACATCGCGGGCTTCGGCCCGGTTGAGCAAAGTGCGCAGCAAGAGGACCAAGCCGCCCAGAAGCACGATGATGCCGATGGCGCCCAGCACCAGTGATGCTGCAAACGAGGCAATGGCCCGCAGAATGCCTGCGGGGCTGCCATCACCGGGAGATCCAAAAAGGAAGACGTGATTGAAAAGCGAGAACGCCAACCAGGCCAGCCCCACGAAAACAAGGCCCGTGCGAAACTCGCTTGCCCGCTTGAACGCGCCGATCCATCCGCCGGAAACCGTCTTCTCCAACAGGCTTTCTGCCGGCGTGAGCGCCCAGGAAAAGCGCGTGTCTCGCGAGAGTTTCTCGCGGACTTCCACGAGAACAGCATAGGCATCCAGCGTGCCTGACGCCGTGCACGCGCGCACCTGCGACTGGACCTCCCGGAAGAGCTCCTCTTCCTTCCGGATGCGTTGAATCGAATGGCCCGGCGTTCCGGAGAAGACCAGGCCGGCATTGCTGCCCGGAAAGGGACCGACCGGGATCATGTGGCGGTTCAGAACGGCGAGCATGTCGTCGTCAGGCTTCATAATGCCTGCAAGTTCAAAGACCGGGCGCAGAAATTCCGTGCACTGGCTGGCGACCGATTCCAGCACGCGCTCGGGCGAGCCGTCTGCGGACAGTTCGAAGACCAGTTGGGCGGGATCCTCGTCGCGCTCCTGCCTTGGGTCAGACCGGCAGACCACGGTCAGCGAACAGAAGTGCACCCGGTCGGTGGCGTCGAATGCGTCACGCACGCTCTGGCTTGGCGGATTGCCCAAGGCGTCAACCGCTTCGCGCAAAGGCTTCAAAGGCGTGCCGGCGGGAATGTCGGCGACGATGGTGATCATGGAATGATCGACGGTCCGCGCATCGCGCGAAAGGTCGAATTCGACATGCAGGCTTTCAGGGAAGGCACCAAGCCGCTTCAGTTTTCCCCGTCTTCCAGACGAGCGACGGACATTGGTTTTGGCGAACAGTGCCTTCATGCATTCGGCAATCTGGATGCGGGCGATCAGCGACCCGATGCACCAGTGGATGCCATGGCCGAACAGCAGGTAGTCGCTTACCGGGCGATCAAGATCGAAGCTCTCCGGGTTCTTGACCACGCGATCATCGAACATGGCCGAGAAGGTGGCCGGCATGACCGTCGATCCCGCCTTGATGACGCGTTCGTGGCGCTGGCCGCGGGCCACCACCGCGTCCTTCGGCACATAGCGCAACGGTCCAATGTTGATCGGCTTGAAACGCATGGCTTCGCGGATGACCTTGTCGACCAATGCGTCATCCCCGGCCGAAACAGCCTCTTCAAGCATCTGGCGCGCTTCAGGCTTTGACAGCAGGACATCGAGACAATTGCCGCCGGCCAGAAGGTCGGTTGGAACGAAACCCGAGACCATGCCCATCATGATGGCGTGGATGCCCTCGAGGGTAAGACGCTCGGGATTGGCCGCATGGATGGCGACGAGGCGGGCGAGTGGAGTTGCCGGATCGACCTGCCCTGCCTTGGCCGCTTCAATGGACCGGGCAATGACGCCGTTCATGCCTGCGGCGGCCGAGACAGCGAGTTCGCGCACGGTCTTGTCGCCAAAGAAATCGGCGAAAAAGAGCGAGGAAAGCGCAATCGACCAGTCAGCAAAGGTCTCGTCATCGGAAAAACGCAGGCCGAAATAATCCCGGCAGATGCGGGCCGGCACCATTTTCAAAAGGTCATGGACCGGGTTGAAGCCGGGCTCGGCGCGCTGCATCGCTTCGCGGGCCAGCCGTGCGGCAATGAGGCGAACAGTTTTCTCCACCTCGTCCGGCGGGAAGGCTGCCAGGCAGGCCGATTTCATCTGCCGGTATTCCGGGCCATCCTGCATGCCGAGGATGAAATTGGCCCCCTTGGACATTTCCGCCATCTCAGGGCCGAAAGGCACCTGGAACTCATCCTGCCGTTCGAGAATGTCGCGCACATCATCATGGCGGGACACCAGTGTGATCGGTCCGAGTTTCGCAACGGGCCAGAAGTTTCGCGTCAATCGCAGGAACCAGCGCGGGTTTTCCAGAAAGCGGGTGACAATGCCCGCCAGGAACCCTTTTGAGCGCGCGCGCGATAGATCAAAAGGCGGCAGCTGGTCAGCCGGCTTCTGGCTTTTTTGAGCATCGAGGATTGCATCAAAGAACTTGGTCTTCACGTGCCTCGTCCCCTTCGAAAAGCCGCCCGGCAAGTCACGCTAGGAGACACGCCGACCCACCGTCTGTGAAGTTGCTCACAAATCCAGGAGCCCACCGGAACCCGGATGTTTCAGCTACCGGGCCGCTTCAAAATTGGAAATGATGGCAGCGGTCACCGACCGGTCCCGGAACGGGATCCAACTCACCCGTTCGGCCGTGAAATCGGGATAGCGTTCGAAAAGGATAGCCCGTTGCTCGCGCGCTTCATCTATCCGCCCAAGCCGAACCAATGCGCCGGCCTTGAGCACGCGCGCATACCAGTAGCCTGGCGACAGTGCGAGCGACTTGCCGGCCACTTCAGATGCGCTTTCCCACTCCCCAAGGGCCGTATAGGCGGCCGCCAGCTCTCCCTGATTGTGGAACTGGTAAAGATCAAAGGGGCTCAGGCGTTCGGCATTGCGCAGCAGTGGCACGGCTTTTGCGGCATGCCCGAGCAAGGTCATCACGCTGCCCAGGCCTGACGACGCAAAGGCAAACGACGGGTTGATGCGCAAGGCCGCTTCCAGGTGTCCCTTTGCTTCCTCGGGCTTTGCCGTCATGATGGCCGTTGCGCCCAGATGCGCATGAGGGCGGGCATCCTGGCTGTCCATGAACAAGGCCTTGTGGGCGAGTTCGACCACCTTGTGGAAATGGCTGCCATCCATGGACACAAAGCCTTGCCAGAAGTGCCACCAGGCCAACTCGTTCAAAACAGTGGCGGCGTTGGGGTCCTGCTTGTAGGCTTGGTTGAAGTAATCCAGCGCCAGCGCCGTGTCAGCGCGGGTGCGCCGGGCCATGTGGAAGCGCCCGCGCGCCACGAGCTGCCAGATTCCCATGTCTTCCCATGGGATCTGGAAGGTGCGCACCTGTTCGGCACGATCCACCTTATTGCCGAGAATGGAGACCAGCTCCTCGCCGACGGCTCTTTGGAGATCGCGCGCCGTTGCCAAAGGCTTGTCGAACCGGCGGGACCAGACAATGCGGCCATTGCCGCTCTCCTCCAGCGTGATGGTCAGGCGCAACGTCTCATCTGCGCGAGTCATCCGGCCTGACACAACATAGCGCGCACCGAGAGCCTGTCCGGCGGCTGCAGGTGCCATGTAACGCCCGTCGAACTGGCGGCTCGAAGAACCGGAGATCACGGGCAGCCAGCGCATGTTTGAAAGGCCAAGGATCAGGTCCTCGGAAATGGCATCGCCGAGATAATCAAGGTCGGCTTCACCAGTGGCATTGATGAAGGTGAGGATGGCAACCGAGGGTGGGCCACCCTTCAGCGCTGCCAGATGCAAAGCTTGCCTGGCAACCAGACCGGTATCGCTTCCTTCACCGGGCTTGCGGACGCGGAAGGCGCGAACCGGTTCGCGGATGTTCTTGAGGGTGAAGGCTCCGAGATCGGTGAAATCAACCCCGATGCGTCCGTTCACATGTTCCCAGGTCGAGAGCGAAACCACAACGCCATCCGGACGGGCCTGCTCCTGGAGGCGCGCAGCAATGTTGACGTCATGGCCAAACAGAAGGTCATCCTCGACGATGACATCGCCGGTGTTGATGCCGACCCGGAAGGCCATGCGGCGCAGGTCACCGGCATCGGCATTGAGCGCTGAAACCTGTTCCTGAAAAGAAAGTGCCGCGCGCACTGCCTCCACCGGATTGCCGAATTCAGCCATCAAGCTGTCGCCGGCCTGGCCGAACATGCGGCCGCCGAATTTCTCGCATTCGGTCGAGATCAGGCCTGCGCGTTCGCTGAACGCGTCGAGGGCTTCCTCATCATCAAGCCCCATGAGCTGTGAGAACCCCACCGCATCAATGGACAGGATGGTGGCAAGCTGCCGCCTGTACTGACTTCCGGCCATTTCAACCCCCGAGCCGGTGAATGATTCCCGCAACGACTTCATACAGGGACGTATGAACCGTTGCTCAGGTCGGGCATCCATTCCCGCAGCATGACCCCATATGCAAACCGGATCTCCGAAGTTAGCCGGACGGACTTGCCGAGTCAAGGTTTTGGAGCTTCCGCTCGGTCAATTGCCTGTGATTACAGGGAAATAATTCGCGCATGCATATCTGGGGTTGTGTCACATATGCTGCTTCACTCAAAAACGATGGACGGCCCTTTTCCTTTCCCTGAGACAAGCTTTGCGGCAACCAGCGAAGCAATGGCGCGGTAGGCGCCAGCCTGCGGGCTCTCCGGATCGCTTGCCACCACCGGACGTCCGGCATCCGACAATTCGCGGATGGCCATGTGCAGCGGCACTTCGCCAAGGAAATCGGCACCGATGCGCGCTGCCTCGTCACGCGCGCCGCCATGGCCGAAAATGTCATGGCGGCTGCCGCAGGTCGGACAAATGAAGGTGCTCATGTTCTCAATGACACCCAATACCGGAACCTCGACCTTGCGGAACATGCCGATGCCCTTGCGGGCATCAATCAGGGCCAGATCCTGCGGTGTCGACACGATGACCGCACCTGTGAGCGGCACCTGCTGGGCCATGGTGAGCGCGATGTCGCCGGTGCCTGGGGGCATGTCGACCACCAGCACGTCGAGATCGCCCCAGGCGACTTCACGCAGCATCTGGGTGAGCGCCGAGACCACCATCGGGCCGCGCCAGATCATCGGTGCTTCCTCATCCACGAGGAAGCCCATGGACATGACCTTCATCCCGTAGGCTTCCATCGGCTTCAGGCGCTTGCCTTCCAGCAGTTCGGGCTTGCCCTTAATGCCGAGCAGGCGCGGCACGGACGGTCCGTAAATATCGGCGTCGAGCACTCCGACTGACAAGCCCGTTGCGGCCAGGCCAAGGGCCAGATTGACAGACGTGGTGGACTTGCCGACACCGCCCTTGCCGGAAGCAACCGCAATGATGTGGCGGATGCCGGGAATGTCCACCTTGCCCGGAACGGCGCGCGCGGGCTGGGCAGGTGGCTGAGAGGCACGAGGTGCAGCGGCCTGCTGGCCGGACCCTTTGGCCACTTCGGCAGTCAGGGTCGCGGTGACCTTTTCGATGCCGGGAAGCGTCGATACGGCCGCCGCCGCCGCTGCGCGAATGGGTTCCATGCGGGCGGGATCTGCGCCAGTGACGGCAATCGAAAAGAAGACCTTGCCGCCCGAAATGAACACGCCCTGCACCAGCCCTGCGGTGACAATGTCCTTGCCGCTGGCCGGGTCGGCAATGGCGGATAATTTCTGGAGAACCTGTTGTTCGGTGATGGTCATGCAAAAACTCCTGTCTCCCCTGACATAGTCCACAGGCATGGTCCTGCCAATGCCCGGCACAAGGCTTCCTTTGACTGGACAAGCCGAACCGGGTTGACGAATAGTCGGCGGTCACAAGGCGGAACAATGATGTCAAAGAAGCGAGAATCCGTACCCGGAACATGGGGCCATTGCCGCCACCCTGTGTCCTTTGGCATGGCCGCCTCGGGCATTTCGGCACAGGATGGATCAGGCGCATGATCCGGCCTCTCGACGGCCTTCTGGTGGTCGGTCTCGAACAGGCCATTGCTGCGCCCTATTGCACGCGGCTGCTGGCTGATCTCGGCGCTCGTGTCATCAAGGTCGAGCGCCCGGAAGGCGATTTCGCCCGCAATTACGACAAGCGGGCGCGCGGGCTTTCCTCGCATTTCGTCTGGACCAACCGGTCGAAGGAAAGCTTGGTTCTGGACCTGAAAGAGCCAAGTTCGCGCGATGCGCTGCTCACCATTCTCGCCAAGGCCGACGTCTTTGTGCAGAACCTTGCGCCCGGCGTGGCGGATCGGCTGGGGCTTTCGCCTGAAGTTCTTGCTGCCATCAATCCTCGCCTCATCACCTGTTCCATCTCCGGTTATGGCGATGGTGGCCCCTATCAAGACCGCAAGGCCTATGACCTGCTGGTTCAAGCTGAAAGCGGATTTCTTTCGGTCACAGGGACTGCGGCTGAGCCGGTCAAGGCCGGCATCTCGGTTGCCGACATTGCCGCCGGCGTTTCGGCCTACAATTCAATCCTTGCCGCGCTGCTCAACCGCCACCGAACCGGCAAGGGTGACCACATCGAGATTTCCATGCTTGAAGCCATGGCTGAGTGGATGGGTTTTCCGCTCTATTATTCGCTCGACGCCGCCGAGCCGCCGCCGCGCGCAGGCGCTGGCCATGCCACGATCTTTCCCTACGGCCCCTATCATACCGCCGATGGCATGGTGCTGTTCGGCCTGCAAAACGAGCGCGAGTGGAGGGCCTTTTGCGACGGTGTGCTGATGCGGCCCGAGCTTGCAGACGATCCCCGCTTTTCGGGCAGCCCGGCACGCGCTGACAACCGCCAGACCGTCAATGGGATGATCAACGCGGTTCTCGGAACGCTCACCACCGGTGAAGCCGTCGAACGGCTTGAAGCGGCCGGCATCGCGACGGGCCGCATCCGCGACATGGAGAGCCTTTGGCACCATGAGCAACTGGCGGCACGCGGCCGCTGGAGTGACGTGCCCTCGCCTGCCGGACCCATGCCTGCGCTCAAGCCTGTTTCCGGCGCCGGCTGGGACCCGCGCATGGATGCCATACCGGAACTCGGGCAACATACCGAAGCCATCCTTGCCGAATTCGGCATTGTCGGTAAGCGTTCGGAACAGTGATCATCTGACCGGTCCGCTTCAAAACAGCAGTTACATTCCCGGATCGCCGGGGATAGCTTGATCAACGAAGCAGGACATAACCTGCTAACGGCAAAAGGATTTTTCATGCTGACCGGAAACGCTTTCCTCGCCTTGTGGCATGATATCGCCGAAGGATCGATGGACGACTACACCGAATGGCACACGCGCGAACACATGCCCGAGCGCCTTTCCATTCCGGGCTTTCTGACCGGCAAGCGGTTGATTGACCATGATGCCCCGCGCCACAGGATCGGCACGATCTATTGCGGCGAGAATGCCGAGACGTTCCGGTCACCGGCCTATCTGGAGCGGCTGAACAATCCGAGCGATTGGAGCCTTGAGGTCCAGCCCGCCTTCCGCAATTTCCTGCGCGTGGCGTGCGAGCGCATTGCTTCGGCGGGCATTGGAGACGGAGGCGCGGTCATGACGATCCGGCTCGACCATTCCGGCAGAGAGGAGCGCCTCTGCGCCGGAGCCGGCGCCTTGGCGGAGAGGCTGCTGGCTGTGAAAGGCGTTTGCTGCGCCCATGTCGGGCTTGCCCGTCCCGAAGTTTCCGGCTTGCGCACCAAGGAGACCGACCTTCGCCCGGAGATGAGCGAGCGCAGCTTTGACGCCATCATCATCGTCGAAGGCAGCGGCAAACCGGAGCTGGATGCTGCGGCAAGCGAGCTGGAAGCCATCATTGCCGCGAGCGGCTTGGGTCTTTCCAATCCGTTCTCGCATGCCTATTGGCTTGCCTATGAACTGACCGCAGACGCCATGCAGTCTGCACGCTGAACCATCCACCGAGGGACAGGACCATGCTCACACCGTTCCATCTTGCCTATCATGTCCGCGACCTTGATGAGGCGCGCGCTTTCTATGGCGGGGTTCTGGGTTGTGCCGAGGGGCGTTCGACCGAAACCTGGGTCGACTTTTCCTTTTTCGGCCACCAGATTTCGCTTCACAAGGGCGTGCCCTTTGCCACTGCCAACACCGGCAAGGTGGGCGATCATATGGTGCCGATGCCGCATCTGGGCCTCGTGCTCGACCTGCCGCGCTGGAAGGATCTGGCAGCCCGGCTGGAAGCCGCAGGCACCGATTTCGTGCTGAAGCCCCATGTGCGCTTCGAGGGCGAGCCCGGCGAACAATGGACGATGTTCTTCCGCGACCCGTCGGGCAATCCCATCGAGATCAAGGGCTTTGCCGATATGGAAAAGGTCTTTGCCAGCTAGCGGACACCTGCCCATGGCGGAAAACGAGAAAGGCCGGGGCATCACCCCGGCCTTTCTCGTTTCACCTCAAAGAGGTGATCACTTCTTGTAGATGGCGATGATCTTGTCCAGCAGATCGAGCGCATCGTCCTTCTTGCGCTGGAAGGAATTGCGTCCGACGATGGAGCCGAAGCCGCCACCGGCGTTAATCTCAGAGATTTCGTTGAGCAGGCTGTCGGCATCCTTGGCATCGCCGCCCGAGAAGACAACGATGCGCTTGTTGTTGAAAGAAGCCTGCATGACGTGCTGGATGCGCTGGGTCAGCGTGTCCTGTGCGACGCCCTCATAGGATTTTTCGGCGGCCTTCAGATCCACACCGGCCTTGGGCGGCTTGACCTTGATGATGGTGGCGCCCATCAGCGCCGCCATGTGGGCGGCATAGGCGATGATGTCGAGCGAGGTTTCGCCGGATTTCGTCACGGTGCCGCCGCGCGGATAGGACCAGACAACAGTCATTAGGCCCTTGGCCTTGGCTTCCCGAGTCAGCTCGCGCAGCTCTTCCTGCATGGCAAAACACTGGTCGGAGCCGGGATACATGGTGAAGCCGATACCGACGCAGCCAAGGCGCAGCGCATCGTCAACCGAGGCCGTAACGGCCTGGTCCGGCGTGCCGGTGGCAAGCGAATTGGCCGAGTTGACCTTGAGGATCAGCGGCACTTCGCCTGCAAAAGTGTCGGCGCCCTGTTCCAGAGAGCCGAGCGGTGCGGCATAGGCCGACAGGCCGGCGTCGATGGCCAGCTGGTAGAGGTAATGCGGGTCATAGGCAGCCGGGTTCGGAGCAAAGGAGCGGGCAGGGCCATGCTCATAGCCCTGGTCAACCGGCAGGATGACGAGCTTGCCGGTGCCGCCCAAACGCCCATGCATCAGCAGGCGGGCAAGGTTGGTTTTCACACCGGGGTTTTCACCCTCGTACCAGGACAGGATTTCTTTGACGCGCGGGGAAACATTCATTGTCTCGGCCTTCCTTGGGAGTGGATTGGGAAGTGGATTTCGCGGCCTTATACGCAGGGGATTTTCGTATTTCCATAGGTTGGTGCAGGATCGAACCGAACTAAATCGGTTGTAGGTAAATTATTGCAAATTCAATCGTTTTAAGAAAACTCATGGTCGTCCGGCTGTTGATCTTGACCGGCGGTCGGAAGAGAATCAGCCGAGTCGCCCGGTTTGCCGAACCCCGATCAGAGGCGAGCCAAGCCCTCGTCAAACCGGTACATACCGTCCAGCCAATCATAATCTGTCCGCGTGATGGCACGGAGCCGGTCGTGAATGGCCGTTGGCACACTTGAATCTCGGCCAGCAGGACCGCCCTTGTTTTCGCGAGGGATTTCGAGCGGTCGACCGGCGCGTTCGCTCAGCCAGTCTTGCAGCGGCGCAATATTCTCCATCCGGAACAGGCGTCCTGGCGCAGATATATCCGGCCCAAGATAAACGGAATAATTTTCGGTGTGGTCGCGCACAGCCCCGGAAAGCGAGCGGTAAGCATCGTAATTCATCACGAAATCGGCAAAGGCCGGCTCCAGAGCCAGCCCCTGTGCCAGAAGCGCGCGGTCCTCCTCGCGATGCTCGAAGCGTTCGCGGGTGACCTTGTTGGCCCAGGCCGACTTCAGGCGCGACAGCGGATCGCGCACCACGGCAAAGGCCTCGAAACCTTCCGGGACTGGCCGCGATGCATTGAAGGACACCGTTTCGTAGCCGGGGCGATGATGAATGCCCAGCGGCCGCGGCGGCAGGCCCCGCACCAGACGGACAGCGCGCCCCAGATGCTCGGCAAGCGGGACCGGCCGGCCTTCCGTGTTCAGCGTCCAGAACAGGGTCTTGAGGCTGGTGCAGGCCACTTTCGGAATGGCGTGATAGACCGTGCGTGTGGTCTTGCAATCAATGGCCATGATACCCTTCTTCAGGCTGATCAGGTTGAAATACCGGGCGGCGGAAGGCCAGACCCAGCAATCGAAGCATGGTGTAGCGCCAACCGTCCAGCCGGTAAAACCGGGCAAAGAGCTTTTCCGGTTCCTGCCCGCCCTTTTCGAATGCAGCGGCGATGGCGGAAAGCTGGCGATTGCGGGCTGCCCGCATATGGTCGACGCGACCGATCCCTGAAACCCGCTTTTCCCATTTTGCCCGCCAGCGCGCCAATCCGATGGCATCAAAATGGGCGATGTGGAAGCCGTGGCAGGCCTTTCCCAGCGTGTCCGCCCAGCGCGTGACCATGCGCCCCTCGGCAAAGGAGGTGTGCGCACGGATCTCGTCAATGCCCCGCCCGGTGCGGACAAACTGCTTGCCGCCGACATGGCCGATCAGGCCCCGGCGAAGGAACCCCGCTGACAAGCCGTAGACAGGCCAGCGCAGCAGGACCCATAGCAGCCTGCTTTCGAAGGCGAGACGAAAATGGGTGGACCCCCACATGGCATCCAGCCGGTCGCCCGGCCCCCAGATGGCTTCGGCGGTGCGCAAGCGGATGGCATCGATATCGTCCGGCACCGCATCAAGAAGGGCGCAGACAGGACCTTCGCCGATGACGAACTCATCGCAATCGGCCACCAGCAGCCATTCACTTTCGCACAGCGCAAGGCAATTGATATAGGCGGCATGCTGGCGCGCTTCCAGGGCATCGGGGCGAGGCATGCCCTTGTCGGTCCAGAATGCGTCGTTGATGGTGATCAGTCGGCGGCGTGGACCCTTGAGGACGTCTGGCGGTTCGTAGCCATCGAAGCAGATGAAGACGGCTTGTGCACCCAGCGCCTCGTGATGGCGCGCGAATCGCTCGATGATGGCCGGATCATCCCGAACCATGGTAACGACCGAAAACTCCGCCATGCGCCAGCCGGTGCCTTTCCTTGCCTTTGTGCAGCGTGCCTAACAAGTGCGGCTGCAAAGCGCAATTGAACGGTTCGACGCCAAGTGGAAATCAGCCGCGCATTCAGGTAAAGGGCAGAGACCAAACGGAGTGCGACATGCCGGCCACGGGCAAAATCTTCGGGATCGGCCTGTCCAAGACCGGGACCACATCGCTTTATGCAGCGCTTGACCGGCTGGGCTTTCGCTCCGGCACGTTTCGGCATATGCGCAAGCTCGGCCTGAAGGACTGGATGAGCGGCGATTTTTCCGCCGATCACCTGACTGAGTTCGATGCGATGACCGACCTTCCTGTGGGAACGTGGTATCGCGAACTCGATGAACGCTATCCCGGTTCGAAATTCATCCTGACGGTCCGCTCAACTGATCCCTGGCTGTCCTCGGTCGAACGGCAGTTTCGCGCCAATCCCGATCCCGAGCCGGGCTTCATCCGCGATGTCCGCCTTGCTCAGTATGGTGTCTCGACATTCCATGCAGGGCGATTCCGGCGGATCCTTGCCGAACATGAGGCGAATGTGCGCGCGCATTTTGCCGGACGGCCGGACGATCTCCTGGTTCTTGACCTGTTTTCCGGCGATGGCTGGGGACAGCTCTGCGCGTTTCTCCGCAAGCCGGTGCCCGATGAGCCCTTTCCTTCGGTCAAGCCCGGCTTTCGCCCGCAGGGACCGGCATCGGGGACAGGCGGCGATCTCGGGGTGATCATTCCTCTGGTCCATCCCGAAGGGGCGAAGGTCTCGGATTATGGCCGGGTCGAGGCCATGCTCAGGGTCACGCTTGCTTCCATCCTGAATGTCGATGGCGGACCGCCGCAGGTGATCGTGGTCTGCCACAGGGTGCCGGATTGGGCAAAGGCGATGCCCGAATGCGTGCGCTTTCTTGATCTTGGCAACCATTCGCTGCTGGCGCCGGGCCTTCATGACGTGCAGGTCGACAAGGGCCTGAAATATCTTGCAGGCCTGCACCATATGCTGGCAGCTGGCAGACCGCGGTGGATCATGCTGGCAGACGGCGATGATTTCCTGCACCGCTCGCTTCTGAAGTCGGTGCGCTCAGCCGAGGGCCAGCTTGACGGTGCCGACGGGTTTATCATCACGAAAGGTGTCCATGTCTCGCTCGGCTGGACCGGCGACCGGCTGGCCGTCACCAGCGCCTTTGCCGTCAGCGAGTTCAACAAAACCTGCGGCACCTGCCGTATCTTTGATGCGGCGCGGCTGGACCAGGCGGCATCCGTGTTGCTCGGCGGGCTGCCGCCTGCGCCGGATTGTTTCTCGGATGACGCGGGGCACCGGCGACTGACACCAATGCCCGGCTATCTGGAAGCGCTGTATGCCTCAGCCGGCAAAGATGGGGAAACCGAGGATGGTCTTGTGCGCCTGCTTGGCCGCCATGTGCGCCAAAGCCCGCATTTCCGGTTTGCCCCTCTTGACGAGCCGCTTGCCGCCAAGGGCTGCGGCCATGGCAATCATGACGGCCCGAAGAACGGCGAAATCCATTGGGGCCGGATGACCGGCTTCATGGGCAACAAGGCTTTTGCGGCCGCTTTCGGTCTGAAGGGGCTGGTCGATGCCGATCAGCCGCGACCGAATTCCGATACGCTGAAAGGACTGGCCGGCATGGTCCGCTGGAGGCGGCGGCAAATTGGCGCTGGCCTCGCCCGGCTTTTTGGCAAGCGCGCCGGTCAGGACATCTAGCATGCGGATCATCGTCCATTGCGGCCTGCACAAGACCGGCACCACCTCACTGCAGCGCGCCTTTTCGACAAACCGCGCCCGGCTGCTCAAGGCCGGCATTCTCTATCCAATGTCCGGCGTTGCGCCACACACCCATCACTCGCTGGCCGCCCTTTACCGCGAAACTGGCGAGTTGCTTCCCTCGCTGAAAGCGCTTCTCGGTGAGACGCCCGAGGCCGTCCGCCGGGTGGCTGAGCGCGACTGGGACCTCATGAAGGCGGAGATCGAGCGCGTGCATCCGGAAACGGTGCTGTTTTCTTCCGAGATGCTGTTTGCCCATGCCCGCCCGGACAATCTGGCGCAGTTCGTTTCCCGCCTGCGGGAAGCAGGAGGCGAGCCGGAAGCGGTCATCTATCTGCGCAGGCCGGCCCCCTATTATCTCTCCATGCTGCAGCAACGTGCCAAGAACTGGGCCCAGGTCAGCCCGCCACGCCCGCTCCGCATCCGCCGCGAGATCGAAGCCTTCGAGGAGGCCTTCGGCGGACGTGTGACCTTGCGGCCTTTCGAGCGGGGGCAACTGGCAAATGGCGACATCGTCGAGGATTTCTGCGTCCACGCACTGGGCGGCGTGCTTTCCGCCGGCGATCTCAAGACCGAGCGGCGCAACGAGTCCATCTCGGCTGAAGCCATGGTCATCGTCAATTCACTGCGCCGCCAGAGGCTGATGGAGCATGAAGGCGTACCGCACCGCGATGCACAGGCCGTGATGGCGCGCATTGCAGGCATGGAGGAGAAGGCCGGGCGCCAGGACAAGCCGAAGCTGAAGCCCGGCATCGGCGATGCCATTGACCAGGCGTCGACCGACCTCATCTGGCTGCGGGATGAACACGGCATCATCTTCGAAGGCGTGGACTATGATGCCGTCGGCACACCCTTCCCGGCTGATCTGGCAAGGCTGGACCAGCTGGACGACATCATCGTGATTGACGAGGCATGGCGGGCTGATCTCGAAGCAGGCCTTGCCCGCAATCCGCCCCGGCCATGGCTGACGAAGCTTTTCCGGCTGGTGGGATCGAGAAAAGGGTAAGACGGACAATCGGCTCGGTTTGTCCGTTCGGTCTTCGACCTGCAATCTCGTGAGAAGAAATGGCGCACCCGAAAGGATTCGAACCTCTGACCCCCAGATTCGTAGTCTGGTGCTCTATCCAGCTGAGCTACGGGTGCGCGCGCCGTTCAAGGAACGGACCGGCATGCAAGGCGTGAAGCCCTGCGCGTCGTGGGCTGCTAACTAACGGCTGCTTGCGCGAAATGCAAGCGCCTCTTCCGACAAATTTTCTGGCGCCGTGATCTCCCTCAGGGAGGGCCGCAGCCGCTTTGGGACAAACAGGCCGGTCATCAGGCCCTGTTGCGCAAATGTCCGCGGGCTTCTTCCAGGTTCACCGGCTGGTCGGGCAGCGTGATGGCAAATTCGGTATGACCGCCCCGGCTTTCCACCAGTTCCAGCGTGCCGCCATGGGCGCGCACCAGTTCCATGGCGATGGCGAGGCCAAGGCCGGTGCCCCCGGAACGCGCCGAGCCCTTGAAGGCGGAGAACAGGTTTTCACGTGCCTTTTTCGGCAATCCGGGACCGGTATCTGTGACCGTGATGCGGCAGACGGCTCCTTGCCTGTCTGCTGACACGGTGAGGCGGCGAACCACGCCGGGTTCGCTGTCGGATGCCATGGCTTGCAGCGCGTTGCGCCCGAGATTGGTCAGAACCCTGAACATCTGCTCGGCGTCGCAATCGGCCTCATGGCTTTCAGAGACACCGTTGACGAATTCGATGCCCTCGATGCTCTCGGTGCCAAGGACACCGGCCACCTCGTCGACAAGCTGGCGCAAACGCACCCTGCGGCGCTGCGGCGGGGCCTCCTGAGCCCGTCCATAGGCCAGCACCGACTGGGTGTAGGTCACGGCGCGGTCGAGCGTGCGCATCAGGCGCGGCGCAAAGGACTGCACCGAAGGATCCTGGATGGTCGCCAGACGATCCGACATCAGCTGCGCGGCACCCAGAATGTTGCGCATGTCATGATTGATCTTGGAAACGGCAAGCCCGAGATCGGCCAGATGTTTCTGTTCGCCCAGCGTGCGATGGAGGCGTGTCTGCATGGTGGCCAGTTCCCGCTCGGCAATGCCAATCTCATCGCTGCGCTTGTCGGGAACGATGATGCGGGCCGGATTGTCCGGTTCGGCGGCAAAGGCCAGCATGGAGCGAGTCATGGTGCGCACCGGACGGATCATCACCCGGTTGATCGCGGCAAAGACGAGGATCGCTGTAATGAACGAGATCAGCAGCGACAGCAGCAGGATGTTGCGCGAATAGACCAGCAGCCCGGCGCGCAAATCCTTGTCGGGAATGATGACCTCAAATTCCTGCATGGCCGCGCCCACCTTGCCGTGAATGCGCAGCATGCGGTCGCCGCCCCAAAGCAAGGTCGACAGCGCGTCGCGGATTGAGCCGAGAGGACTTACGCCTTCGGAAAGGTTGATGTGCTCATCAACTGTCGGCGGCATGTCGGTAGAGGCCAGCAATCGCGACATGCCATCCTGGCGGGCTGCGATTGCACGGGCACCGGTTGCCATCAGCAGTTCGTTCTGGGCTTCCCGCGAAATGGCATCGGAACCCGATTTCATGATCAGCAGGCCCGCGACGGCTGCGGTGTTCAGCTTGTCTTCCATCCAGCGGATGCGGAAATTGGCCGCAGACGGCGGGAAAATAAGCAACTCTGCCACCAGCACGAAAATGGCTGTCAGGACGAGCAGCTTGGCCGACAAGCCGCGCCCGAGCGGAACCTGGCGGTTTGCCGCCGGTTCGCCCGTTCCTGCCTTTGCCTGATCCGGCAAGCCGGTTTCCATCGCCCCTCCAGGGCTTGTTCCTACCCGAACCGTCTCAGGAAGGAGATCACTCTGCGCACCCAAGGATTGCGTGTGCTCTCACCATAATAGGTCACGGCGGCGCGTTTTCCAATTTCGCTCATCGTCGGATAGGCCGGCACGAAGCCTGCCACATCACGAACGGTCATTTTTTTCGACAAGGCAAGCGCCCAGATGTTGATCATCTCGCCGGCGCCCGCCCCGGCAATGGAGACGCCGAGGATGCGGCCCTTGCCATTGGTCACCATCTTGATCAGGCCTTCGGTCTTGCGGCCGGCCACTGCCCGGTCGTTCTCGGCATAGGGCCAGCGCAGGATGCGGATTTCCTTGTGTGCCTTGCGTGCGGCCTCCTCGGTCATGCCCACGTGGGCCAGTTCCGGATCGGTATAGGTGGCCCATGGAATGATCGAATTGTCAGGCTTGGCGGGCAGGCGGAACAGCAGCGCGCGAAGGATGGTCGAAGCGTGATAGCCCGCCACATGTGTAAACTGCAGGCCACCCGCGACATCACCAATGGCATAGACCCGGCGGTTGGTGGTGCGCAGCTTGTCGCTCACCTTGATGCCGCGCCTGTCGTAAACAATGCCGGCCTTCTCAAGATCAAGGCCCGAAACGTTCACCGCACGGCCAACGGCCACCAGCAGATGCGTGCCATCAATGGCTTCCGGTCCCGCATCCGTTTCCACATGGACACGAACGCCGGTCTTGCCGCGTTTTTCGACCGAGGTGACCTTTGCGCCTTCGCGGATGGTAACCCCCTCGGCGCGCAACTTGCGCAGCACGACGGCCGCCATTTCCGGATCATCCTTGCCAAGGGCACGCGCGGCCTCGACCACGGTAACCTCAGCGCCGAGGCGGCGATGCGCCTGCGCCATTTCCATGCCGATGGGACCACCGCCGATGACAATCAAATGGCCAGGCAGTTTGGTCTGCTCAAACAGCGTCTCGTTGGTGAGATAGGCAACAGTATCAAGGCCGGGGATCGGCGGCACCAGCGGCGATGAGCCGGTTGCCACGACGAAGCGGCGCGCGCAGATCAGCACATCACCGGCCTCAACCGTATTGGCATCTGCAAAGCGCGCGGGCGCCTGGATCACGCGAACGCCGAGCGCAGTAAAGCGCTCCACGGAATCATTGGGGGCGATGGTGGCGATGACATCGTGGACATGCCGGTTGACTGCGGCGAAATCGACCTGCGGTTCCACATTGGCAATGCCGAAGACCGAACCATGGCGCAGGGTCTCGGCCTGCTTGGCCGCCGCAATGATGGCCTTGGAGGGGACGCAGCCATAGTTCAGGCAATCGCCGCCCATCTTGCCTTTCTCAACCAGCACGACACTGACGCCAAAGGACGCGGCAGCCGCAGCAACTGTCAGTCCACCCGATCCGCCGCCGATGACGCAGATGTCCGGTGTCAGGATTTCGCTCATTTTCTTCCCCGGTAATCCGGCCCTGCTCAACCGGCGCGGCCACGGACTTTCTTGATGATAACAGGAATGACCGCGACCACGGCAAGCGCAACAAAGGCGATGGTGATCTGCGGGGTCACAAGATCCTTGACGGAAAGGCTCCCACCAGACTCCGCAGCAGCGATCAGCACGCTTTCAACCCCTTGACCAAGCCAGGCATAGGCAAAGCAGCCGGGAAGGATGCCGAGGAATGTCGCCGCGACATAGGTGCGGAGTTTCACGCCGAACAGGGCCGGCGCAATGTTGATGACAAAGAAGGGGAAGAACGGAGCGAGGCGCAGCACCAGCAGATAGCTGAACGCATCTTCGCGGAATCCGTCGGCCAGGCGTGAGGCGAAGCCACCGACGCGCTCCTTCAGGAAATCACCCAAGGCTGACCGGGCCGCAAGGAAAAGAAGGGTAGCGCCCGCTGTTGCGGCAAAGGCGACCGTCACCCCGGCAACCAGCCAGCCAAACAGGAATCCACCAAAAATTGTCAGGATCGAAGCGGCGGGAAAGGAAAAGGCGACCGCCATCACATAGGCCACGAAGAAAGCTGCGAGCGAGAACCAGTAATGATCGGCCACATAGCCCGTCAGGAACTCCCGGCTGGATGCCAAATATTCAAGTGAAAGAAATTCGTGCCAGCCCATCGCGCAGCCGAACACCAGTCCGCCCAACAGAACGCCGAGCGGAATGAATTTCCGCGCCGATGATCCGGGAGTCTTTGCCGGGTGGACCTGCATGGCTTGTGTTCCGTCCATTGTTGTTCTCCCGCCAGTGCGGCCTTTCTCTTGCCGGCCCGGCGGGCGGCGAACTTTCCTGCCATGGCATTTGGACCCGTCGCTGCCTTGATGCAACAGGCTCGCGCTTGCCCTCACCCCCAATTGAGACGGGCATCGCTGCGCCTCACCGCTTCGTGATGACCCGGGACAGTGGTGCTGCGGAACGAATAGGCCGGCCCGCAGAGATTGACAATTCGCACCTCCTGTCCCTATAAGCCGCGCCAAGTCCGGATTTACCAGTCCGTGGCGCGCCTGAGGCGTGTCTGCTGATTGCCGGACCAGCTCCTGACAATGATCAGATCCAAGAAGGGCCGCACACCGCGGTATTAAAAGAAATGAAGCGCACCTACCAACCCTCCAAGCTCGTTCGCAAGCGCCGTCACGGATTCCGTGCCCGCATGGCTACTGCCGGTGGCCGCAAGGTTATCGCAG
>JBGSQC010000315.1:0-5366 GCA_041738295.1 Zhengella sp.
TGGCTGGTCATGCCGCCGCGCGAGGTCAGGATGCCCTGGGCCGCATGCATGCCGTGGATGTCCTCGGGGCTGGTCTCGATGCGCACCAGGATGACGCGGCGGCCGGCGGATTTCATCTCCTCGGCCTCATCGGAATTGAACACGATCTCGCCAGTGGCAGCACCCGGCGAGGCCGGCAGGCCCATGCCCACGATGTTGCGGTGGGCCGACGGATCAATGGTCGGGTGCAGCAACTGGTCCAGCGAGGACGGGTCGATGCGCAGCACCGCCTCTTCCCTGGTGATCAGGCCATCGGCGGCCATCTCGACGGCGGCCTTTAGCGCGGCCTTGGCGGTGCGCTTGCCGTTGCGGGTCTGCAGCATCCACAGCTTGCCGCGCTCGATGGTGAATTCCATGTCCTGCATGTCGCGGTAATGGGCTTCCAGACGGCGCGCATAGGAGGCGAACTCGGCATAGAGTTCCGGCATCAGCTTTTCGAGCGACGGTTTGTCGGAACCGGCTGCAATGCGCGCTTCCTCGGTGATGTCCTGCGGCGTGCGGATGCCCGCCACCACGTCCTCGCCCTGCGCATTCACCAGGAATTCGCCATAGAGCTTGTTTTCGCCGGTGGACGGATTGCGGGTGAAGGCAACGCCGGTGGCCGAGCTGTCGCCCATGTTGCCGAACACCATGGCCTGGATGTTGACAGCCGTGCCCCAGGATTCCGGAATGTCGTGCAGGCGGCGATAGGTGATGGCGCGGTGGTTCATCCAGCTGGAGAACACCGCGCTGATGGCTCCCCACAGCTGGCTGTGCGGATCCTGCGGGAACGGCACCTCAAGCTCTTCCAGGATGCGCGCCTTGTACAATTCGACGATCGCCTTCCACTGGCCGGCGGAAAGGTCGGTGTCGAGATCGGCGCCATAGCGGCCCTTCTCGCCATCGAGGATTTCCTCGAAGACCTCGTGGTCAAGGCCCATCACCACATCGGCATACATGGTGATGAAGCGGCGGTAGCTGTCCCAGGCGAAGCGCTCGTCGCCCGATTCTGCGGCAAGAGTTTCCACCGTTTCGTCGTTGAGGCCAAGGTTCAGCACCGTGTCCATCATGCCGGGCATGGAAGCGCGGGCCCCGGAGCGTACCGACACCAGCAGCGCATTGTGCTTGTCGCCGAAGGAGCGACCGGTGATCCGGCCGATATGGATCAGCGCTGCTTCCACCTGTTCCTTCAGAGCCTCGGGATAGACGCGGCCATGGGCATAGAAATGGTTGCAGGCTTCGGTGGTGATGGTGAAACCGGGCGGCACGGGCAGGCCCAGCGCGCACATTTCGGCAAGGTTGGCGCCCTTGCCGCCGAGCAGCGCCTTGTCATCGGCCCGGCCTTCCGCCGCGCCGTCACCAAAGGTGTAGACCCACTTCGCCATTGTTGCGCCCTCAAACCGATGTTGCAGTGCGAAGGGTGATAGCGAAAATCAGGCCCCTTGGCCATGGCCAAATGGGCGCAGGGATAAGCTGTCCCCTGTCATCGAAGCTGGCGGGGGGCGGCCAGCAGGTGCGAAATCACCAGATCCTTCACCGGCGGCAGATGGCTGGCGATGCGCAAGCCCGCCTGGCGGATGAAGCGCGCCGGCGCACTGTCATTGGAATAGAGGCTGGCAATGCCGTTGGTGGCGTGAAACAGCGGAAACGTCGAGCGGCGATGCGCCTTGCCATAGCGCTCCAGCACGTCCGCCGCGCCGATATCCAGCCCGCGGCGATGCGCCTTCAGCACTTCGCCTGCCAGCAGGTTCTGGCTTTGCAGGCCAAAATTGAAGCCATGTGCGGTGACCGGATGCATGCCGACCGCCGCATCACCGGCCAGCGCAAAACGGTCACCATGGAAGGAATGGGCATAGACGGCAACCAGCGGATAGTCATGGCGCGGGCCTTCCGGCGTCAGCACGCCCAGCCGCCCGGCGAGCTTTTCGCCCATATCGCGGGCCAGATGGCCGATGTCCATCGCCATCAGCCGCGCCGCCTCGTGGCTTTTCACTGTCAGCACGATGGAGGAACGGTTACCCGTCAGCGGCAGGGTTGCCAGTGTCATGTCGTGGAAGAAGCACTCCAGCGCCGTGCCGTCATGCGGCTTTTCGTGCGCCATGTCAGTGACGATCATGGTGCGGCCGAAATCATGCATGAAGGCGGAAATGCCCATCTGGCGGCGCAGGCTGGAAAAGCGCGTATCAGCCGCCACCAACAGGCGCGTTTCCATCACAGAACCATCCGACAGCGTGACCTGCACCGCGCCTGCCACGGGGCGCACGCTCTCGGCTTTCAGGCCGGTCATCAGGCGGGCGTCGCCGGTGTGGGCAAAGCTTTCAAACAGCGCACGGCGGATGGCATGGTTCGGCACCAGCCAGCCCAGCGCCTCGGCATTGCGGCGCGCGCTATCAAAGACGAGCGACACCGGCGAAGGCCCGCCAATCGGCCCGTCCAGCACCTCGGCGCGCTTCAGCGCCGAGCGATGATGCTCCGCAAAGCGCTGCGCCACATCAAGGCTTTCCAGGATCTGCATGGAGGCATGGTTCAGCGCAATGGCGCGGCCATCGGGCGCCGGGTTCTTCAGGCTGTCGAGGTCGGCCTGCTCGACAATCGCCACCTCAAGGCCGGAGCGGGCAAGCGAGCGGGCGAGCGCCAGACCCGCAGGGCCGGCACCGACAATCAGGATATCGCATGTCGTCGTCATGGTCCGGCCTCCGCTTCGCATCTGGCGTTGAGGCTTACGCGGGAAAGCAGGTTGGCGCGTTGATGGAGGTCAAGGGGGGGGCTTCGGACAGGGACAGGGCCGCAAGCGGACCACTCAGAGTCCCAGTTCCAGCGGAAACGGCGTGCGTTCCCACAGATCCTCGATCTTCAGCGCACGCACCACCCGCAATTCGCGCTCGTGCAGCCAGTCGGCCAGATGCTGGCGGTCTTCCGCGCCGATGGTCGGGCCCTGGTCAAAGAAGCGGTCGCCAAGCCCGGCAACCCGTGCGTTGAGAAAGGCCCGCACATTGGGCCACGCAATCTCGGGACCGAGCGCAAACAATTCCTCCAGGCGGCCAAGCGCCAGAAGATAGTTGAGATCGAAAAAACCTGGCTCGCGCTTGATCCTGACGCGAGCGGCGAGCTGGGTTTCCAGGCAGGCTTCAAGCGTGTCCAGCGCCCGCAATTTCGGCAGCAAATGTTCTCCAACCAGCCACCGGAAGTCATCCTCGACACCCGGCAGGTTCCAGTTCCATGCCCCTTGCGGTTTAAACGGATCCTCCGCATTGCCTCCGGCATTCAGGATATAGTCGATCCGCTCTGCTGAAAGCGTCCTGTCGAGGCGATAGAACCAGTTTCCGGCAAATTGGTTGTTGCCCTCGTATCCGTCAAACAGGCACTGGATATACCATACGGGATCGAAATAATCAGCAAACCTCGTCCGGTCCACGAAGACGGTTCGCAAGACATGATGGACAGGGAGCACGATCAGGCCCCTGTTGCGGTAGACGACATCATCGACACCTTCCAACAGGGGCGCGCAGAGCTTCCGGACCTCGCTGTTCGTGGTCATCGATGTGGTACCATTTGCGAGACAATTATCCTTTTGACACGAGGATTGGCGACCGCCGCGGCGCGGGCCAATTCAAACGTTCGAACCTGGGTGAGGGACTTCATCGTCATGCTCATCTTTCACGGCGCCTGGCTTCGATGCATCTTGCAATTCGGCCATGCCATTTTCAACCATAGATCGGTAAATGAAAAGGGAGAGCGCGAGTTGTTGGAGGTCAAGGGGGTTGCTGGACTTGGATTGAAGAACAAGGCTGCTACAATCTTGACATGAGTCGATATCCGCGTCGTATCATCGAAGAAGTGATATTTGAGAACCTTGGGCCGCTGACGGCGCGAGAGCTTCTCGTGATGCCTCGCGACGGCTGGGAGTCCCTGCGTGCGGGCATCACGGATCACAGGCACGGGAAACCCGGAATGGTGGCCCGATGCATTGCCTGTCACGGCGAAGTGTATATCACGACGGCCCAAGGTCGCCCGCTGTTCGCGCACTACCAAGGTTCTGATCCCCGCTGTCCTTGGTACTCGGGCAAGAATATGCACCCGAACGATGCGCGCGCAGCCCAGTATCACGGACAGCAGGAGTCAGCGGCGCATAGGCGCATGTGCGAGTTAATCGCCGAACTTTGCACGCTGGACGAGCGTTGCGAGGGGACTAAGGTCGACGAATACCGAGCTCCCACAGAAAACGAGCATGGCCGTTATCCCGACGTGCTGGTCGATTGGCGCGGGTTCGGCCAGTTTGCCGTCGAATACCAAATGTCCCACACCTTACAGACGGAGGTATCGCAGAGATGCATCCATTACGAGCGGGAGGGAATCCCCTTGCTCTGGGTGCTATCCTCATTCGATCCTGCCCGGGTAGCACAACCTGTATCGGACGTAGTGCATCGGCATCGCGGCAATGCCTTCGTCCTCGATCAAGCCGCCGTCGCAGAATCGCGGAGACTGCGGACGCTCGTTCTTTCCTGTTTCATGTCGAATGGTAATGGCTACGACGCACCCGTCCTTGTACGCTTTGATGCCCTGAGATTCCCGGATTGTCATCGACCTTATTTGGAAGATCGACTTACCAAGCCACTACTTGACCAAATAGCAATGCGGCGACTACCGTACTTCATTGCACTTCGAGGGTGGGGAGATCGATCACAATCTCTGCCCATTGATGAACTCACGCCGTTCGTCGATCCTGCGCGGGTTGAACGATTAGTGGCAGCCGCCTTTTCAATCGTAGCAGAGGCGGCAGGCAATCCAGAAAACT
The DNA here is from genome assembly GCA_041738295.1 of Zhengella sp. Classification (GTDB taxonomy): domain Bacteria; phylum Pseudomonadota; class Alphaproteobacteria; order Rhizobiales; family Rhizobiaceae; genus Zhengella. Next base: position 4,814 of record JBGSQC010000315.1, read on the forward strand.
TCGCTAGCGAGCATCCGAATATTCGGGGGATGATGAACACCTACCAGAATACGGGTTCGCTAGCCCCTTATGCCCTCCTGCTGACTACGCTGATCAAAAACACGTCGCAGCGCGCGCTCCTGACCGGCAAGGTCGGGGAACACTTACAGCGATCGATCAATGGCCATATAGAGCAAGTATCTGAAGACTCGCCAGAGTGGCGTCTCCTGCGCGAACTTCTGCCGGAAGCGCTTGATCCATTCATTCGACACCGCCTAAAAGATGCAGGGGCGTTGCCGAGTTGGGCAACTATCACAGAGGATTCGTTTAGGCTGTGCGCTATCCGCGCATCCAGATTCTCACCATTGAAGGCATTCTGGATTTCCGCGAGACCCCGCGCATACCCATGCCGGATTCCGCCGCCTTCAAGAAGGCGCCGAAGGAAAAGCAGGGCGGCCAGGGCAGACTGGATTTGTGAGGCGAAGGCGCTGGCAGGACGAAGGGGCGCCACCTTCTCCTTCGTCATTCCCGGGCTTGAGCCGGAGATGACGAAGGGCGCTGCGCCCCACCTCCC
>JBGSQC010000113.1:0-3704 GCA_041738295.1 Zhengella sp.
CGCATGTGGGCGGGCGGCGCCCTTTCCTTCCTTGCTCCGGTGCAGGTTGGCGAGGAGGTGACCCGTGTCTCGCGTGTCGCGGATGTGGCTCACAAGCAGGGCCGGAGCGGCGAACTGGTCTTCGTCACTGTCGAGCATGACATCCTGAGCGCAGGGACGCTCGCCATCCAGGAGCGGCAGGACATTGTTTACCGGGCTGCTGAAAAAAGTGCGGCCGGAGCGGCCGCGAAGCCCGCGGTCCCGGATGCTCGCAAGCCAGAGATCAGCGAGCGGATCGAGGCGACAACCACCCTGCTCTTCCGCTATTCAGCACTGACCTTCAACGGGCATCGCATCCACTATGATCTCGACTATGCACGCAACGAGGAAGGCTATGGCGGTCTCGTCGTGCATGGACCGATGCAGGCAACGCTGATGCTGAACATGGCGGCCCGGCTGCTTGGCAACAGGGCTCCTTCACGCTTCGATTATCGCGGGGTTGCGCCGCTCATCCATGGCAGGTGCTTCACCGTCAACGCGTCAAAAGCATCCGCACCGCTGGATCTCTGGACGGCAGGCGAGGACGGCGTGACGCGGATGGAAGCAACCGCGACGGCGTAAGGTTCGTAGCCTCTGAGGGCTACCGTCAGCCCTGCGTCCGCCTCACCACCGGATAATTGCGCGGGGGCAGGTTTTCCACCGGCACCGTCATCGGGCGGACCCATTGTAGCGACTGGACCTCGAAGGCCGGGTCGAGTGCCTTCAGATCGGCCAGGAAGCCGGGGAAGTGGGCCGCGCCATAGGTGATGTAGATTTTCTCGGCGGGAGAGTCAGCCACCGTGCGCGCCAGTTCCCGGTTGCGGTAATCGAGGATGATGCGTTGTGCCGGATCGGTGTCCGGACCGCCATGGCCGCCGACCGCATATGCAAACACACCGCGGCAGAGGATGCCGACAAGGCGCTTCTGTTCGGAGGTGGCGTTGGCAGCGCTGCTAAGAAGCGAGAGCATCCAGTCGTCACCGGACGATGAAGAGGTTTCGGCCTTTGCCGCCTTGGCTGCCATGGCGGACGCAAAGGCCGGATCCTCGCCGATCAGCCGGTCATATTCGGTTTTCATTTGCAGGTACGTGACGTCAGCATCCACATGGCGTGACGGATGGATGGCCTTGTCGGTCAGCAGCGGCTCGAAATAGGTGAGCTGGAAATTCAGGCCGCAGGTTTTTGCAATGTCGGTATATCCGGCGTTGAGGTCCTGCTTCTGGCCGCGCAGCGTGACATTGAACCATTCATCCAGATCCGGGCGGCCTTCTACCGGCTTCACTCCTTCGTAAAAGAGGGTGTAGCCTTCGGTCAGCGCCTGTTCGAGATCAAACACCACCGCCTTGTAGAAATCCTCTGATGCCACATGCTGCATGCCTTGGAAGACAACTGTCTTCTTGCCGTTGGAAAGCGTTGCCTGCGGCAGCGTCACCGTGCCGGTGTTGACCAAGACGGCGAGGCCCAGGATCGGCCAGCCTGCTAGCCCGATGGCGGCGAGAATGCCTGCGAACGAGAATACCAGAAGTGGCTTGCCCGGCGCGTAGCCATTTCGGTTCCTGTTCCAAAGCCAGTGGGGCAGGAAAGCCAACAAGCCGAGCACAATGCCGACAAGGACGACCAGCGCGATCATCCACCATGGCAGCACGCCCACAACGGCAAGTCCTGAGAGAGCAAAGAGAATGAGGGCAAACCAGAAGATTGCCTTGAACTGGATGGCCAGCTTACGGCCGGTGGTGAGGACTTCGTTCATGACAGGAGTTCCGTGACGGGGCGGGTGGCAAATGCAGGCAAACTGACCCCAAAGGTTGCATGAAGGGAGGGCGTTCGCAAGCCATGGCTTGTGCGTCAGAATCGCTGCAAATCCGGTCTTTACCGGCATTTGCTTGACGCATGTCAACCATGGACGGTCATCACCATGCTTTGAAATGGGCAGGCCCGGAATTCAAACATCGGGTTTGGGTGCGCGGCCTCGGACAGATGCCCATGAGCACAAAAAAGATAGACATTCGGGACATTCTTGCACGGTCGGAATCGGAGTTGCTGCGGCGACTCGGTCGGGAGCCGACCGGAATGCTGGAGCGCTATGTCTGCGAAGACCAGGCAAACCGCATCCTCGGCAAGCTGGATGGACTGCCGGCCAAGGACTTCCTGAACGCCGTCGTCGAGGAACTCCGCATCACCGTGCGGGTGACCGGCGAAGAGAACCTGCCCGAAACGGGCCGATGCATTTTCGTGGCCAACCACCCTTTCGGGGTGATCGACGGCATCGTGCTGACGAGGATCGTCTGCAACCGTTACGGTTCCTTCAAGGCCATTGCCAATGATGCCTTCAACCTGATCCCCAATATCGACGGGAGTGTCGCCACGGCCAACGTCTATGGCCGCACGCCGCGTGAGGCTGCTGCGCAAATCCTTGCGCTCTACCAGTCTGATACGCCAATCACCCATTTTCCCGCAGGCGAGGTGTCGAGGCTGCGCAACGGCACAGTGTGCGATGGCGAATGGCACAAGAGCTTTGTCAAATACGCGATCCTGACAAAGCGTGATGTCGTGCCAATTCACATCAAAGGCCGAAATTCCTGGCTGTTCCACGCCGTCCACAAAGTGCGCACCGCCCTCAGGATCGGGACGAACCTGGAATTGTCGCTGCTGCCACATGAGACCTTTGCCAAGCAGGGTTCGACGATCACGGCAGCCATAGGAAACCCTGTCCACTGGCAGGAGCTGGAGGCACTGGGTGATCACCGGCGCGCAGCGATGGATGTACGTGAAACCGTTTATGGCCTGTGACAGGCCGGGGAGATGCCATGACCATCCGCGACATGCTGTTTACTGCCCTCTACAAGGTCATCTCGCGGGTTGACCGCGACGGCGAGATCACGCTGATGAATTTCGGCTATCTCGAAGACGACCGGCTGGCCGGACCGCCGGTGTCGGATTTCGACTGCAGCGAAAACCTCTACCGGCGAGCCGTCCGGGGAATTGAACTGACCGGGCACGCGCTCCTGGAACCCGGGTGCGGGCGCGGTGGCGGACTTGCCTTTGTGCACCGGACATACGCGCCGCAGCGCAGCGAGGGCATTGACCCCGAACCGGCGGCTATTTCCTTCTGCTCGGCCCGGCACCAGCTTCCCGGCCTGTCCTTTTCTGTTGGGAATGCGCAGGCGCTTGCCTTCCCGGATGCGAGCTTTGACTGCGTGCTCAACGTGGAGTCCTCGCACCGCTACCCCGACATGCCTGCGTTCGTGAGCGAGGCGTTCCGGGTGCTGAAACCGGGTGGGCTGCTGGCTGTCACCGATTTCCGTTACGACCATGAAATGGAGGAGGTTCGCGGACTGTTTCCGGCTGAAGGCTTTGAAACGGTCCGGCGGGACGACATCACCGCCGAAGTGGTCGCAGCACTAACGCATGATGACGGCCGCCGCAGGGCCCTTGTGAACAAGCATGTGCCTTGGCCCTTGCGCAAAACAGCGCTGAACTTTGCCGGTGCCATGGGATCGCAAACTTATGAGGCATTCCGGTCGCGGGCCTATGTCTATTTCTCTGACGTCTACCGGAAACCCAGTTGAAGGATTGCCAGGCATCGAACGCTGATCAGGGTCTGGCTCCACCGGCAATCCGGCCGAGCGTCACGGCGGCCAGCAGGCCGTTGCCGGAGAGGTAGCCGCTGTCGCCGCTGCCCGAGA
>JBGSQC010000116.1:0-25667 GCA_041738295.1 Zhengella sp.
CCTCGGGCACGATCCCGAAGCTGCCGGTCAACCTTACGCTGGTGAAGGGCTATTCGCTGGTTGGCGTGTTCTGGGGCGATTTCACCCGGCGCGAGCCGAAAGTTTTTGCTGCGAACCTGGCCGAGCTTGTCGGATGGCATGCCAAGGGCCAGATAAAGCCGGTGATCGAAGGCCGCTTCCCGCTGAAGGATGCGGCTTCCGTTCTCACCCGCGTACTCAACAGGGGGGCGACCGGCAAGATCGTCCTGGTGCCATGATGACTTTGCCCAAGACCATGAAAGCACTTTTGCAGAAGCATGATGGCTATGCCGCCAAGCCTTCGCCCTTCGCGCTGGAGGCCGCTGCCCCCTATGTGGAGCTGGCCGAGGTGCCGGTGCCGCAACCCGCAGAAGGCCAGGTGCTGCTGAAGCTGTCGCTCGCCTCGGTCAATCCGTCTGACGTGATGTTCATCAAGGGCCTTTATGGCCAGCCGCGCCAGATGGGGAAGGCAGCGGGCTTTGAGGGCGTCGGCGTCGTGGTGGCGTCGGGCGGCGGCAAGCTCGCTGACGGGCTGGTCGGCAAGCGCGTGTCCTACGCCGCCGGGCCGAACGGCACGGGATCCTGGGCCGAATATGCAGTGGCCGATGCCGCCGGATGCATTCCGCTTATCGACGGCGTGTCGGATGTCGACGGCGCTGCGATGATCGTCAATCCGCTCACCGCAATTGCCATGTTTGAAATCGTGCGCGACGAGGGCGAGAAAGCCTTCGTGCTGACGGCGGGTGCCAGCCAGCTCTGCAAGCTGATCATGGGCCTTGCCCGAGAGGAAGGCTTCCGCCCGATAGCCATTGTGCGCCGCGATGATCAGATCGCCCCGTTGCTCGCATCCGGTGCTGCCCATGTGCTCAATGCCACGGCGCCGGACTATGAGGAAAAGCTGCAGGCGGTGATGCGGGAGGAAAAGCCGCGGATCCTGCTCGATGCCGTGACCGGCCCGCAGGCGGCCCATCTCTTCCACGTGATGCCGCGGCGCGCCCGCTGGATCATCTATGGACGCCTTGATGCGGCGCTGCCCTCCATTGAGGAGCCCGGCCAAATGATCTTCATGCACAAGAAGATAGAAGGCTTCTGGTTGACCGAATGGATGAGAACCGCTGGTCAAGAGGCCCGGTTCAATGCCATCATGCGGGCGCAGAAGAATTTTGCTGATGGCACGTGGAAGACTGACGTAACGGCAAGGGTGCCGCTGGAACGCGCGGTGGAGGAACTGGCGGGCGAACTCGCAAAGCCGAACGGAAAGGTATTCCTGGTCCCATAAGGGCCGGGACGAGACGGACCCCGGAAAAAATCGGGGCCGGATCAAGGAGACGGCAGGCATGGCCGGGAACCATGCCTGATGACATGGGAGGAAACGCGTCTTGGACGTATTGCAGCTCTTGGTAAGCGGGCTGGCGAACGGCTGTATCTACGGCCTGATCGCGCTCGGCTTCGTCCTGATCTACAAGGCCACGGAGGCGGTGAATTTCGCCCAAGGCGACATGATGATGCTTGGCGCATTCGTCACGCTGTGGCTCACGAATTCCAACCAGTTGGACCTGCCTTTCTGGCTGTCGGTGCCGATGGCCATCGTGATCATGGGCATGTTCGGCTATCTGCTCGACCTGATCATCATCCGCCAGCTTTCCGGCCGCAGCCAGGTCGCCCTCGTCATCCTCACCATCGCGCTCGGCTTCGTACTGCGCTTTGCTGCCGGCACGATCTGGGGCTATGAGCCGCAATCGCTGGAGACGCCCTATTCCGGCATGGATGTGCGCTTCGGCGGTGTGGTGCTCGGCCTTGACGAGGTGGCAGTCATCATTGCCACGCTGGTGCTGACCGGTGCCTTCTACCTCTACTTCAACAACACGCGCCTCGGTGTTGCCATGCAGGCTGCCTCTCAGAACCAGCTTGCGGCCTATTACATGGGCATTCCGGTGAAACGGGTGCAGTCGCTGGTCTGGGCGCTCTCGGGCATGATGGCGACGGTTGCCGGCGTGCTCTACGCCTCCAAGGGCTCCATTGACCCGACCGCCGGCCTGCTCGGCATCAAGGCCTTCGCGGCGGCTGTCATCGGCGGCATGGGCTCACTGCCCGGCGCGCTGATCGGCGGCATCGTGCTTGGTGTCATCGAACCCTTCGCCGCCCGCTATGGCCCGCCAGGCTACAGCCAGATCGCTCCCTACCTGCTGCTCTTCCTGGTGCTGGTGTTCCGCCCGCACGGGATTTTGGCGCAGGTTCACCGCAAGAAGGTGTGAGGGCCCATGCGCATTCTTTTCAAGACGAGCTACGACCAGGACATCAACCTCTTCAAGCATGGCCACCAGATGGCCTGGTACGGGCTGCTGTTTGCCCTGATGATCGGGCTGCCCTTCCTCGCCTCTGGCTTCATGCTGGGCGAAGTGACAAACGTGCTGATCTGGGCGATTGCCGGCATGGGTCTGATGATGCTGGTCGGCCAGACCGGGCAGGCGTCGCTCGGGCATGCCGCGTTCCTTGCCATCGGCTGCTACGCCAATGCCATCCTGCAGACGCGTCTCGGCCTGCCGTTCCTTGTCACCTTCCCGCTGGCCGGGCTGATCGCGGCAGCGGCGGGCGTGGCGCTTGCCATCCCGACAACGCGGCTGCACGGCATCTATCTGGCGATTGCGACACTTGCGGTGTCGATCCTGATCGAGGACCTGATTGTCATTGCCGAGCCGCTGACCGGCGGCGTGGCGGGCATCGTGGTGCCTGATATCGCCATCTTTGGCGTCGCCATCACCCGCTTCGGCAGTCCGTTTCTGTTCTACTGGCTGGTGCTGGCGGTGGTGTTTGGAGTGGTCTTTGCCTATCGCAACATCCTGCGCTCACCCACGGGCCGCGCCTTTGCGGCGGTGCGCGATTCGGAAATCTCGGCGCAGGCCATGGGCGTCAATGTTCCTCGCACCAAGGCCGTGGCTTTCGGCATCTCGACCGGGTTTACCGGTTTGGCCGGGGCGCTGATGGGCCATTTCATCGGCTATGTGAACCACGAGGCCTTCATCATCCTGGTGTCGATCCAGCTGTTGCTGATGGTTGTCATCGGCGGGCTTGGCACCATCCATGGCGCTTTCTTCGGGGCGATCCTGGTGGTGTTCCTGCCGCAGGCCCTGTCCATCTTCCGCGACTGGGTGGGCAATGTCACCGGTGCCGGGTCGATCACCGTGCCGGGCCTTGAGACCGCGGTCTTCGGCATGATCATGATCGGCTTCATCCTGTTCGAGCCGATGGGCATTTACGGCATCTGGATCAAGCTTAGGACCTATTTCGAGCTGTTCCCATTCTATCGCCGCGACATGTTCCGCCGGCAGAAGAGCTACCTGAAGACGGAGCGCATGCGATGAGCCTTCTGGAAGTCAGAAATGTCACTCTGAAGTTTGGCGGCGTTGTCGCCGTCAATAATGTCTCGTTCAATGTCGAGGAGGGCGAGGTCTTCGCGCTGGTCGGGCCGAACGGGGCGGGCAAATCGACCTTGTTCAACCTGATCTCGCGGTTTTACACGCCGGTCGAAGGCGAGATCATTTTCGACGGCAAGAACCTGCTGGAGCACACGGCCCATGACATTGCCCGGCTGGGCATTGCGCGAACCTTCCAGAACATCGAATTGTTTGAACAGGCAACCGTGCTGCAGAACCTGCTGGTCGGGCGCAACCGTTTCCGCAAATCCAATCTTCTGACCGAAATGCTTTTCCTGCCGTCCCTGCGTGAACAGGAGCGCGAAAGCAGGCGTGCGGTGGAGGAGGTGATCAACTTCCTCGACCTGCATCCCTATCGCGACAAGTACATTGCGGGCCTGCCCTATGGCGTGCGCAAGGTGGTGGAAATGGGCAGGGCGCTTGCCATCCAGCCCAAGCTGCTGCTGCTGGACGAGCCGGCGTCAGGCCTTTCGGTGGAAGAAACGCAGGATGTTGCCTTCTGGGTCGAGGACATCAAGAAGCAGATGGGCATCACCGTGCTGATGGTGGAGCACGACATGCATCTGGTGGCCGCCGTTTCAGACCGGGTGATGGCGCTGGCCGACGGCAAGACGCTGGCGCTCGGTACGCCGCATGAGGTGCAGAACCATCCTGCCGTGATCGAGGCCTATATCGGGGTCGATGACAAGGAGGCCGCGGCATGAGTGCTGGCGTGATGGAAAAGACCGCTGCCAAGGATGCCGCCGAGCCGGTGCTGCGCATCGTCAACCTGGAAAGCTATTACGGGCCGATCATGGCGCTGCGCGGCGTCTCGCTCACCGTGCGCGAAGGCCAGATCGTCACGGTGCTGGGCGCCAATGGCGCGGGCAAGACGACGCTGATGAAAACGATTTCCGGCGTCATGGACCCCGAAAAAGGCCAGGTCTTCCACAACGGCGTCAACATTGCCGGGCTTGATCCCGACAAGGTGGTGAATGGAGGGCTGGTGCATGTGCCGGAAGGCCGCGAGGTTTTCCCGCTGCTCACCGTCGAGGAAAACCTCGACATGGGTGCCTTCACACGACGCGACACGGCGGGCATCGCCGCCGACAAGGAGATGGTGTTCTCCTATTTCCCGATCCTGAAGGAGCGCCGCAAACAGGCGGCCGGAACGCTCTCTGGCGGCCAGCAGCAGATGCTGGCGATCGGTCGCGGGCTGATGGCACGGCCGAAGCTGATGCTGCTGGATGAGCCGAGCCTCGGCCTGTCACCCCTTCTGGTGAAGGAGATCTTTGCCATCGTGCGCCGCTTGAACCGAGAGCAGAAGGTGACCATGCTGCTGGTGGAGCAAAACGCCAAGGTGGCGCTGGACGTGGCCGACTTCGGCTATGTCATGGAGCTTGGCCGCATCGTCATGGAAGGCGAGGCGAGCCGGCTGAAGGAAAGCAAGGACATCCAGGAGTTCTATCTGGGCGTCCAGGAAGAGAGCCAGCGCGGACAAAAGCGCTGGAAGCAGAAGAAGACGTGGCGTTGAGGCAAGGGGAGGCGACGAGATGACAGTGCAGGCAATGATCCCGCCGCAGGTGACGATCAACGGCATGTCGGTCAACAAGGACCTGACGCAGGGGCCGTGGTTTGTCGATGGCTGCGACACCATGCCGAAACTCTTCCTGCAGCGCTGCCGCGAGCTCGGCCAGCGCACCGCGCACCGCGAGAAGGACTACGGCATCTGGCTCTCCTATTCCTGGGCGGATTTCCTGGAGCATGCCCGCCTCATCGGCCTGGGCCTCTACCGTCTGGGCCTGAGACGCGGCGACGTGGTGTCCATCCTGTCGGAAGACAACAAGGAATGGGTCTACAGTGACATGGGCATCCAGGCCATGGGTGGAATTTGTTCTGGCGTCTACACCACGGATGCCCCGGCGCAGCTGCGTTATTTGATGCTCGATTCAGGATCAAAATTCCTGATCGTCGAGAATGACGAGCAGCTCGACAAATATCTGGAGATCAAGGCGGACGTGCCCGGTGTCGAGAAGGTGATCGTGCTCGACAATGACGGATTGCACGGCTTTTCCGATGACAAGGTGATGTTCCTTGATGATCTCTACAAGCTTGGCCGCGAACAGCTGAAGGAAACGCCGGGCCTGTTCGAGGACGAGATCGCGCGGTCCGCGCCCGAGGACATCGCCATCCTGGTCTATACGTCAGGCACGACGGGCAATCCGAAGGGTGCGATGATCTCGCAGACCAACATCATGTTCTCGATCTCGTCGGGCGTGGCATCGGCACCGATCCGCCCTACCGACGAACAGGTTTGCTTCCTGCCGCTTTGCCACATCCTGGAGCGCCTGTTCTCCGGCTTTGCAACGATTGCCGGCAAGTCCACGGTCAATTTCGCCGAGAGCCCGGAGACCGTGTTCGAGAATGTGCAGGAGGTTTCGCCGCATACCTTCGTGGCGGTGCCGCGCGTCTGGGAAAAGATCTATTCGCGCGTGATGATCCTGATCGGCGATGCGACGCCGCTGCAGCAATGGGCCTTCAAGCAGGCCATGAGCGTCGGCATGAAAAAGGCGGAAGCCGAACTCGCTGGAAAGCCGGTTCCCGGCGGCACGGCGCTCGCCTGGAAGTTCTGGGACATGATGGTGCTGAGGAATCTCCGCCGCATGCTCGGCATGGACCGGTTGCGGCGCGGCGGCTCGGGCGCGGCTCCCATTTCGCCGGACCTGCTCAAATGGTACCGCGCTGCCGGCGTGACGATCCTCGAAGGCTACGGCATGACCGAAAGCTCCGGCGTCATCTCGATCAACACCGAGACCGAGAACCGCAACGGCTCGGTCGGCAAGCCGATCCCCGGAGCGCAGGTGCGCATCGCTGACGATGGCGAGATCCAGTACAAGGCCGGCAATGTGTTCCGGGGCTATTGGAAGAACAACGAGAAGACCGCTGAGTCCTTGACTGCCGACGGCTGGCTGCGCACCGGAGATATCGGGAGGCTCGATGCCGACGGCTTTCTCACCATCACCGGTCGCCTGAAGGACATCATCATCACGGCTGGCGGCAAGAACATCACGCCGGCCGAGATCGAGAACCGGCTGAAGTTCTCGCCTTATGTCTCGGATGCCGTGGTGATCGGCGACAAACGCAAATATCTCACCTGCCTCATCATGATCGACCAGGAGAACGTGGAAAAATTCGCGCAGTCCAAGCGCGTTCCCTTCTCCGATTTCCGTTCGCTGTGCGCAGCGCCGGAAGTGCGCGAATTGATTGGCCGTGTGGTGGAGGAGACCAACCGGGATTTTGCCCGGGTGGAGCAGATCAAGGATTTCCGCCTGATCGACACATTGCTGACGGCGGAGGACGAGGAGTTGACAGCAACCATGAAACTGAAACGTGGCTTCGTGGAAAAGAAGCACAAGCCGCTGATCGATTCCATGTACTGACCGGGAGGACCCCGGGGACGACGCATTCAACCGTAACGGAGGAAACACGGATGAAAAACGTACTGACCAAGAGCATTCTGGCTATGGCGCTGGCCGGTGGCCTTTCGACCACGGCCCTTTCGCAGGGCGTGACCGACACGGAAATCCTGATCGGCTCGAACGGCGACATGTCGGGCATTTTCGCGCCCTTCAACGTGCAGGCCATCAAGGCTGCACAGCTTGTGCTGGAAACGGTGAACGCAGCCGGTGGCATCCATGGCCGCCAGGTCAAGCTGATCGTTGAAGACCATGGCTACCAGCTGCCGAAGGCTGTCGCCAACTTCAACAAGCTGATCAACTCCGATGGCGTGTTCGCCATGATCCTGAACCTCGGCACGCCGATGAACATTGCCGGCTTCAACCTGATGGAGCCCAAGCAGGTGTTCAACCTGTCGCCGCTGACGTCGGCGCGCCAGATGCTGGACGAGCCGATCACCCACCGCTTCGCAGCGTTCTCGTGGTACTACGACCAGATCTTCAAGGGCGTTGACTACCTGTTGAAGACCAAGGGCGGCGAAGAAGTCTGCGCCATGTACATCCCGTCGGATTTCGGCAAGGAAATCCAGGAAGCCGCCAAGGTCAAGGCAGAGGAATCCGGCAAGAAGTTTGCTGCCGAAACCACCCACAAGCCTGACGAGGCCGACTTTGTCGGTGCGCTCACCAAGCTGAAGGAATCGGGCTGCGACATCGTCGCCACCGCGCTTGGTGTCCGCCAGACCATCGTGGCCGTTGCGACTGCCAAGAAGCTCGGCTGGACCGACGTGACCTTCATCGGATCGTCGGCTGCTTTCCATGAAGCCATCGCGGCACAGCCCGGCGGCATCACCGACGGCTATTATGCCGCTGCCGGCTGGGCCGACTACAAGCCGCGCATGGACAATCCGGCGGTCAAAAAGTGGTATGACGCCTACAAGGCCAAGTACAATGAAGAGCCGGGCATGGCTGCCATTCTCGGCAATGGTGCGGCAGAAACGCTGGTTGCAGCCCTTCAGGCCGCAGGCAAGGACCTGAACGCCGAGACGTTCCGCGTGGCGATGGAAGGCATCAAGATGAAGGACGAAGTCGCCGACATGTCGGTTGACTTCGGCCCTGACCATCATGGCGCCGACACGGTCGTCATCTCGGTCGTCGAAGGCGGCGTGTTCAAGGAAGTCGCGCGCGACTGATCCTGACTGCTGAAAACGAAAACGCCGCGCGGATCACTCCGCGCGGCGTTCTTTCATCTGCGCCACTTTTGCCCCGGCGCAGACGAATCTCTCAGACAGCTGCTGAATGGCGGGCCGTGCCGCGTGCGAAATACTCGTCAAAATGGGAAGCGATGACACGCACGAAGGGGCGGCCTTCGTCGGGCACGCGCCAGATGTCGCCATCACGCAGGAACAGGCCGTCGCGGTCGCTGGCCGCCAGATAGTCGGCTTCGTCCAGGATGATCTTTCCGGCCTCGCCGAAAGTCTCCGTCACCCAGCTTCGCGAGAAGGTAAAATCGCACATCAGCCGCTCGATCACGGCTGCGCGCATGCGGTCGGTGGATGTCAGCTCGTAGCCACGCACGCCGGAAAGACCGGCCTCGTCGACACGGCGCTGGTAGTCCGCGGTCGCCGGTGAATTCTGGATATAGCCTTGGCGGAACTGGCTGATGGCTGACGTGCCGAGGCCGATCAGGGTTTCGGCATCATCGACTGTGTAGCCTTGGAAATTGCGCTTCAGCGTGCCGTTCCTGGCAGCAATGGCCATGCTGTCGCCGGGCTTGGCGAAATGGTCGATGCCGATGATCTCGTAGCCGGCGGCGAGAAGGATTTCGGCGGCGAGTTCCTGCTGGCGGAAACGCTCGATGGTGCCCGGCAAATGGTCTTCGCCGATCATGGTCTGGTGCTTCTTCATCCACGGCACATGGGCATAACCGAACAGCGCAATGCGGTCCGGGTCCATTTCGAGGCAGGCGCGCACTGTGGCGGCCACGCTTTCCACCGTCTGGTGGGGCAGGCCATAGAGAATGTCGAGATTGACCGAGTTGACGCCGCGCGCACGCACGCCGTCGACGACGGACTTTGTCTGCTCGAAGGTCTGCTCGCGGTTGATGGCGGCCTGGACCTTGGGATCGAAATCCTGCACGCCAAGGCTGGCGCGCGTCATGCCGATTTCGGCAAAGGCGTCGAAGCGGTCATCCGACAGGTCGTTCGGATCCATCTCGACACTGATCTCGGCGTCCGGCGCAAAGGTGAAGGCGGCTCGCAGGCGCGCACCCAGTTCGCGGATGTCAGCGGCTTCTAGCATGGTCGGCGATCCGCCACCGAAATGCAGGGCGGTGACCTTCGCCGTCGATGTCAGCAGGGAACCGGCATGGGCGATTTCCCGGTGAAGGAAGGGAAGGTAAGACCGCACCGGGTCGTAGCGCTGGATTTGCTTGGTGTTGCAGCCGCAGAACCAGCACAGCCGGTCGCAATAGGGAATGTGGACATAGAGCGAGACATGGCCGTTTTCGGGCACTGCCTTCAGCCAGGAAGCCTGGGCATCCGCGCCGATATCGCCATTGAAATGCGGTGCCGTCGGATAACTCGTGTAGCGGGGAACCGAAACCGCATACCGGCTGATCATTTCGTCCAACATGATTGTGTCCTGCGTGATATAAGGCCACTCTTAGACTCATCTATTCCGGTCGGCCTTGATCATTGTCAAACGGGGCGGCTTTTGTTCCGGGAAACGGGACAAGGAAATGCTAGAACTTTGACGCCTCTCCTTCTAGGACGCGATCGATGGACAAGAATGTGCGTGAAGACATCCACAATTCAGACGTTCCGGTGCTTTGCCGCGCGTGCGAAGCGCGCCATCGTGGCGTGTGCGGTGCGCTGACCACGGACCAACTCGTCACGCTCAACAAGCATTCGTCGCGCAAGAGAATTCACACCGGCACCGAAATGGTGGCCGAAGAGCAGGACATTTCCAACTACGCCAATGTGATTTCCGGCGTTGTGAAGATGACCAAGATGCTCTCAGACGGCCGCCAGCAGATTGTTGGCCTGCAGTTTGCCCCGGATTTCCTAGGCCGTCCTTTCTCCAAGTCAAGCCGCTACTCGGCCGAAGCGGCAACCGATGTCGAAGTCTGCTCCTTCTCCAAGAGCCTGATCGAACGGATGATCAAGGAATCGCCCGAGCTTGAACACAAGCTGCTGGAGCAGACACTGAAGGAACTCGATGAGGCCCGCGACTGGATGCTGACGCTTGGCCGCAAGACCGCGGCAGAGAAAGTGGCGAGCTTCCTTCATCTCATTGCCGTTCATGTGGATCCCAAGGCGCTGGACGAAGACGGGCCGATCACTTTTGATCTGCCGCTGACGCGCGCTGACATTGCCGACTTCCTCGGGCTGACGATCGAAACGGTCAGCCGCCAGATCACCAAACTGCGCAAGGATGGCGTGATCGAGATCGAGAACAACCGCCATGTGACGGTGCCGGACATCCTGCGCCTGGAAGAGTGCGCGAGCCTCTGAAACCGGTCAGTTGAGCTTGGACGGCGCCAAGTCCGGAAATGCTCCGGAACTGCGGGCGAGCGAAATGACATGCTCGCGCTCAAAGTCAATGTGGGTCCGCAACGACAGAAGAAAGGCGCGCAGCATGGTGCCTGCCGCCTCGATGTCGATGCCCTTGTCTCCGGCGCCGAGCCTGAACAGCAAGTCGCTCAGTTCCTCGGCATCTCCCTCGTCCTGCCGGTGCTGGCGGCGAAGCCTTTCCAGCGTGTGGGAAATGCCATCGGCATTGGCAAGGATGCGCTCAAGCTTGGGGAAGACGATGTTTTCCTCGAAGCTATGGACACCACGAACCTGCGGCCAAAGCGCGCGGGCCGCGAGGATGCAGCGCTGACGGTCCACCTTGGCGGGCAGGGAATCGGCGATTGCCTCCAGTGTCCGGCACAGTTCCAACTGGCCGTCGTGGGCGCGCTCCATGGCAATGATGGGATTGCCATCGAAGCGCGAGGCGCTTGGCGATGTCAAACCTCTCAAACCGGATGCGGTGAAATCACTCATTGACGGTTTTCGCCATTCTACGATGCTTCTGCTTATCGACCTTATGCCAAGCTCCGGTTCCTGCTACCTTGATCAGGATCAATGCACCGAATGTATGCGAAGCGCATGTGTCACCCGAAGATCGCAGGGACGTGCCTTGCGGTCGATCAACCCGTACAGACTCGTGAGGGGGTCAAACCATGACTTTTGCGGCCGAAATCGTCGCTTTGGGGATAGCCACTTTCCTGGCCGTTCTCGCTTCGGCGTTCGCCCATGACAGCCTGTTTCAGGTACACATGGGTATCCTCGCTCTCGTGCTTGCCATCGGCACCGTTTTGCTGATGCGCCGCACGTCCTTCAACACAGTGCAAGAAGACAAGTCCGGATACATGGACGGCCCGGTGCGCTACGGCGTCATCGCCACCACGTTCTGGGGCATTGTCGGCTTTCTGGTCGGCGTCATCGTCGCTGCCCAGCTTGCCTGGCCTGACCTGAATATCGAGCCTTGGCTCAATTTCGGCCGTACGCGCCCGCTGCACACTTCCGCCGTGATCTTTGCCTTCGGCGGCAATGCGCTTATCGCGACCTCGTTCTATGTGGTCCAGCGCACCTCGCGCGCCCGCCTGTTCGGCGGTGATCTCGCCTGGTTCGTCTTCTGGGGCTACCAGCTGTTCATCGTCATGGCTGCCACCGGCTATCTGCTGGGGATCACCCAGGGCCGTGAATATGCCGAGCCTGAATGGTATGTCGATATCTGGATCACCGTGGTCTGGGTTGCCTATCTCATCGTCTTCCTCGGCACGATCCTGAAGCGCAAGGAACCCCACATCTATGTGGCCAACTGGTTCTATCTGAGCTTCATCGTGACGATCGCGAGGCTGCATCTGGTCCACAACCTCGCCATCCCGGTGTCGTTCCTCGGCGTGAAGTCCTACTCGGCCTTCTCGGGCGTGCAGGATGCGCTTACCCAGTGGTGGTACGGCCACAATGCGGTGGGCTTCTTCCTGACCGCCGGCTTCCTCGGCATGATGTATTACTTCATTCCGAAGCAGGCCGAACGTCCGGTTTTCTCCTACCGCCTGTCGATCATCCTCTTCTGGGCGCTGATCTTCCTGTACATCTGGGCCGGTCCGCACCATCTGCACTACACGGCTCTGCCGGACTGGGCACAGACGCTCGGCATGGTCTTCTCCATCATGCTGTGGATGCCGTCCTGGGGTGGCATGATCAACGGCCTGATGACGCTCTCGGGCGCATGGGACAAGATCCGCACCGACCCGATCATCCGCATGATGGTCATCGCGGTTGCCTTCTACGGCATGTCGACCTTCGAAGGTCCGATGATGTCGATCAAGGCGATCAACTCGCTGTCGCACTATACGGAATGGACCATCGGTCACGTGCACTCCGGTGCGCTCGGCTGGGTCGGCATGATCTCGTTTGGTGCCATCTATTATCTGGTGCCGAAGCTGTGGGGCCGCGACCGGCTGTACAGCCTGCGCATGGTCACCTGGCACTTCTGGCTCGCAACGCTTGGCATCGTGGTTTACGCCGCAGTGCTCTGGGTCGCTGGCATCCAGCAGGGCCTGATGTGGCGCGAATATGATGATCAGGGCTTCCTCGTCTACTCCTTCGCGGAGTCCGTGGCTGCCATGTATCCCTATTACGTGCTGCGCGTTGTTGGCGGCTTGCTCTACCTCGTGGGTGCGCTGATCATGGGCTATAACATCTTCATGACCATTCTCGGCGACAAGCGCGTGGAACAGGGCCTTCCGGCCACTGCCACCTCTATGGCTCCGGCAGAATAAGGAGGACCAGATTATGGCTAATACTGAAAAGAAGGGCCTTCTGGCAAAGCACGAGAAGGTCGAGCGCAATGCCTCGCTTCTCCTGGTCCTTTCCTTCCTCGTTGTCACGGTTGGCGGCCTGGTGGAAATCGCCCCGCTGTTCTGGCTCCAGAACACGATCGAGAAGGTGGACGGGATGCGTCCCTATTCACCGCTCGAACTGACGGGCCGCAACATCTACATCCGTGAAGGCTGCTACGTCTGCCACAGCCAGATGATCCGTCCGTTCCGCGACGAAGTGGAACGCTACGGTCACTACAGCCTGGCTGCGGAATCGATGTACGATCATCCGTTCCAGTGGGGTTCCAAGCGCACGGGTCCTGACCTGGCGCGTGTTGGCAACCGCTATTCGAATGACTGGCATGTCCAGCACCTGATCGAACCGCGCAATGTCGTGCCGGAATCGATCATGCCGAGCTACAGCTACCTGTCTGCGACCGAACTCAAGGCCGAAGACATGGCGACGCACCTCAAGGCTCAAACAATGGTTGGTGTGCCCTATACGGATGAGATGATCGAAAACGCTGTTGCCGACCTGAAGGCGCAGGCCGACCCCGAGGCTGACCAGTCCGGTGTTGAAGCCCGCTACCCGAAGGCCAAGCTCGGCGATTTCGACGGCGATCCCAAGAAGCTGACGGAGATGGACGCGCTTGTCGCCTATCTCCAGATGCTGGGCACGCTGGTCGATTTCGAGACCTACGACGCCGAAGCCAACTACCGCTAAAGGAGAGACCCCATGGACTACCAGACCATGCGAACCTTCGCCGACAGCTGGGGACTGCTTTTCATGTTCCTGGTGTTCTCGGGCGTCGTACTCTCCGTTTTCTTCTGGCCGGGCGCCAAGCGCTCGGCTGAAGAGGCGGCCCAGATCCCGCTCAAAGAGGATTAAGTCATGAGCGACAAACACATTGACGAAGTCAGCGGCGTCGAGACCACCGGTCACGAGTGGGACGGCATCCGCGAATTGAACAATCCCCTGCCGCGCTGGTGGCTGTGGACGTTCTATGCCTGCATCATCTGGGCGATCGGCTACTCCATAGCCTACCCGTCCATTCCGATGCTGACGACCAACACCAAGGGCCTGCTCGGATGGTCCAGCCGCGGTGCGGTTGCGTCCGAGATGTCGGCGGCGGAAGCCGGCCGCGCCACGCTGATCGAAAAGATCAAGGGTTCGGAACTGACCGACATCGTCGCCGACAACGAGATGCGCACCTATGCGATTGCAGCCGGCGCATCGACGTTCAAGGTCTACTGCTCGCAGTGCCATGGTTCAGGTGCAGCCGGAGGCCCCGGCTTCCCCAACCTGAACGATGACGACTGGATCTGGGGCGGCGACATTGCCGCCATTCACCAGACCATCGCCCACGGCATTCGCTACAACGAGGACAGCGATACCCGCGTGTCGGAGATGCCGGCGTTTGGCGAAATGCTGGAAGCCGACCAGATCAAGCAGGTAGCCGCCTATGTTGCCAGCCTGTCTGGCACGCCTTCGGATGCAGCCCTCGCAACTGCCGGCCAGCCGGTGTTCGCCGAAAACTGTGCATCCTGCCATGGCGAAGATGCCAAGGGCCTGCCGGAAACCGGTGCCCCGAACCTTTCGGACTCGCTCTGGCTCTACGGCGCTGGTGAAGAAGCCATCGCGGCGCAAATGCGCGCACCCAAGCATGGCGTGATGCCTGCCTGGCTGCCCCGTCTCGGCGACAACAAGGTCAAGGAACTGGCCGTCTACGTCCACTCTCTGGGCGGCGGCAAGTAACTCTGGTTGCTTGAACCAACAGGAAACCCGGCGGAGCGATCCGCCGGGTTTTCATTTTTCGGGTGCGGCTGCGACGGCTGGCCACACCCCCAGAAGACGGGGTTTGAATGCGCTTGTTTGACCCATGTCAACGCATCGGGATCGGTGCCAAACTAAACGTGTCCTGAAGATGCATCATTTGACTGGCAATGGCTGAAGCCATGCCCATGGAGCCTGACACAATGGAAACGGTCGAAAAGACTGTCGAGCAGCCCGATGTCGAAAGACTGGAGGCGGAAGCCGTCAATTCGCAGAAGACACGCCAGCCGCTTTATGCGGCACGCAAGAAGGTGTTTCCCAAGCGCGCCACCGGCCAGTTCCGGAATTTCAAATGGCTGGTCATGGCCATCACGCTCGGTATCTACTACCTGACGCCGTGGATCCGCTGGGACCGTGGTCCGCATGCGCCGGACCAGGCCATCCTGCTCGACATGGCTAACCGCCGTTTCTATTTCTTCTTCATCGAGATCTGGCCGCAGGAGTTCTTCTTCGTCGCCGGCCTGCTGGTCATGGCCGGTGTCGGCCTGTTCCTGATCACCTCGGCAGTCGGGCGTGCGTGGTGCGGCTATACCTGCCCGCAGACGGTGTGGGTTGACCTGTTCCTCGTCGTCGAACGCTTTGTCGAGGGCGACCGCAATGCCCGCATGAAGCTCGATGCCGGTCCATGGACGGTCGACAAGATCGGGCGGCGCGTCGCCAAGCACGCGATCTGGATTCTCATCGCGGTTGCCACCGGCGGCGCGTGGATTTTCTATTTTGCCGATGCGCCGACGCTGGCGATGAATTTCCTCACCGGCAAGGCGCCGACGATTGCCTATCTGACCGTGCTTGTGCTGACCGCCACGACCTATCTCATGGGCGGGCTGATGCGCGAGCAGGTCTGCATCTACATGTGCCCGTGGCCGCGCATTCAGGCAGCCATGCTGGACGAGCATTCCCTGACGGTCACCTACAATGAATGGCGCGGCGAGCCTCGTTCGCGCCATGCCAAGAAGATGGCTGCCGCGGGCGAAAAGGTGGGCGATTGCGTGGATTGCAATGCCTGTGTGGCCGTCTGCCCGATGGGCATCGACATCCGCGATGGCTTGCAGCTTGAATGCATCACCTGCGCGCTGTGCATCGATGCCTGCGACCAGGTGATGGACAAGGTGGGCAAGGAACGCGGGCTGATTTCCTACACCACGCTGTCGACCTATTCGCACAACATGGCGCTGGCGACGGAAAACTTCCAGCATGGCGCTGATCCGCGCCGTGTCTATGCCCCCGACGGCAAGCTGGTGCCGGCTGTCAAGCATTTCCGCTGGCGGGTGCTCGCCCGTCCCCGCACGCTGCTCTATCTCGCTGCATGGTCGGCCATCGGCATCGCGCTGCTCTATGCGCTCGGTTCGCGTGACCGTCTTGAGGTCAATGTGCTTCATGACCGCAATCCGCAGTTCACCCAGTTGTCCGACGGGTCAATCCGTAACGGCTACAATGTCAAGCTGCTCAACATGATCCCCGAGCCGCGCACCATCCTGCTGCGTCTGGAAGGCCTGCCCGGCGGCATCATGACCATACCCGAACTGGACCAGCTTGGCGGCGACAGCTATGCTGTCCCGGTCGATCCGGACAGGCTGCGCTCACTGAAGGTCTTCGTGACCATCCCGAAGGAATACGCCCTGAAGGACACGGCCTCCTTCCGCTTCATCGTCGAGGACAAGCAATCCAACGAGCGGGATGTCTATGGTGCCCAGTTCTTCACGCCGGAGGTGAAAAAATGACCACTGAAACAGGCGGACGTACGTTTACCGGCAGGCACATGCTGCTGGTGCTGCTGGCCTTCTTCGGAACCATCATCACCGTCAACATGATCATGGCCTACTACGCCAATTCCACATGGTCGGGTCTGGTGGTGAAAAATTCCTACGTGGCCAGCCAGAACTTCAACGAGCAACAGGCTGAAGCGCGCGCCCATGCGGCGCTCGGCTGGTTCCCGAAGGTCAGCTATGAGGCCGGTGAAGTGCGCTTCCAGCTCAAGGATGCTGCTGGCAATGCAGTCAAGACCGAAGGCGTCAAGGTGAAGCTGCTTCGCCCTGCCAATGAAGGCCAGGACCAGATACTCGAACTGGTGGACCGGGGTGAGGGCCTGCATGCTGTTTCAGCGCAGCTGGCTGACGGCCAATGGGTGGTGGAAGTTCTGGCGCAAGCCGGCCTCGACACCCCTTACCGCCATGCGACCCGGATTGTCATCAAGGACGGGGTCAACTGAGATGAGCTGCTGCGCCCCCGGCACGGAAGGCGGAACGGAAGACGGTGCCTGCACCCTTCCGATGGAGGAAGAGATCCGGTCCACCAGCCGATCTGTCGGTGATGGCCTTGTTCAGACCGATCTTTCCGTGCCCGGTGTCTATTGCGGGGCGTGCATCTCGACGGTCGAAAAGGCCTTGCGCGAAGTTGATGGCGTTGTCTCGGCGCGCGTCAACCTGTCGACCAAGCGAGTGGCAGTGCAATGGCGCGAGGGTACGGCGGTGCCGGCCTTTTGCGAAAAGCTCGCCACCATCGGCTATCCGGCCCATATATTTGATTTCGAGGCTGACGAAGGCGACGGCGAACTGTCGCGCCTGCTTCGTGCCCTGGCGGTGGCAGGCTTTGCAGCCGGCAACATCATGCTGCTGTCGGTCTCGGTCTGGTCGGGAGCCGAAGGCGCCACGCGCGATGTCTTCCACCTGATCTCGGCCATCATCGCCATTCCGGCACTTGTCTATTCCGGCAGCGTCTTCTTCAGCTCCGCCTGGAATGCACTGCGCCATGGCCGCACCAACATGGATGTGCCGATCTCCATCGGCGTCCTGCTGGCCTATGGCATGAGCCTCTACGACACGCTGAACCATGGCACGCATGCCTATTTCGATGCGGCGGTGATGCTGCTGTTCTTCCTGCTGATCGGGCGCACGCTTGACCATGTGATGCGCGAGAAGGCCCGCGTGGCGGTCAAGGGGCTTGCCCGGCTTGCGGCGCGCGGAGCGCTGGTGGAAGGAGCAGACGGCGAGCGGCGCTGGATGGCGGCGGCAGAAATCGAGCCCGGCATGCGGATCCTGCTCGGCGCGGGTGAACGCGTGCCGGTGGACGGGATCATTGTCACAGGACGCACCGATCTGGATTGCTCGCTGGTGACGGGCGAAAGCGCTTCGCAGGCGGCATCCATTGGCACAGACCTTCGCGCCGGAACGCTCAACATCACCGGTCCGGTGACGATGGAAGCGACGGCGCGGGCCGACCAATCCTTCCTCGCCGAGATGATGCGCCTGATGGAAGCTGCAGAAGGCGGCAAGGCGCGCTACCGCCGCATTGCCGACCGCGCAGCGCAGCTCTACGCGCCGGTGGTGCATCTGGCGGCCTTCCTTTCCTTCCTCGGCTGGTACTGGCAGACCGGCGACTGGCACCAGTCGCTGACGATTGCCATCGCCGTTCTCATCATCACCTGCCCGTGTGCACTCGGCTTGGCCGTACCGATTGTCCAGGTCATTGCGGCGCGCCGCCTGTTCGAACATGGCATCATGGTCAAGGATGGCAGCGCCATGGAGCGCATGGCGGAAGCCGATACGGTGCTGTTTGACAAGACCGGAACGTTGACGCTTGGCCAGCCGCGCCTGGCCGATCCCGACACCTTGCCGAGAAACGCCTTGGCGACGGCTGCGAGCCTTGCCCAGCATTCGCGCCATCCTCTGGCGCGCGCGCTTTCCGCTTATGCGGAGGCCGGTGCGCCAGCCTTTGAAGGCGTTTCAGAAGTTCCTGGCCAAGGCATTGAGGCGACGGGTGCCGAAGGCCTCTGGCGGCTCGGACGGCGCGAATGGGCGCTCGGTCCTGACGCAGGCGAGGGCGACCGCCTGACCTCGACCACGCTGTCGGTTGACGGGCGAGAAGTGGCGACGTTCCGCTTTACCGACCAGCTTCGTCCTGATGCTGCTGCCACGGTGGCAGCGCTGAAGGGTGCCGGGCTTGAACCCTCGATCGTTTCCGGCGACCAGACCGGAGCCGTTGCCGACATTGCCGCGCGCCTGCGCATCGACAACTGGACCGCCGGGATGCTGCCTGCCGGCAAGCTCGACCGTGTGACGGAGTTGTCGGCTGAAGGCCGCAAGGTCCTGATGGTGGGCGACGGCCTCAATGATGCGCCGGCGCTGAAGGCGGCGCACGTCTCGATTGCGCCGGCCACTGCTGCCGACATCGGGCGCAATGCCGCTGATTTCGTGTTCCTGCGTGAAGGTCTTGATGCTGTCGGCACGGCGCTGTCAGTGTCGCGGCGCTCGGGCCGTCTGATCCGCGAGAATTTCGCCATCGCCATTGTCTACAACATCATCGCCGTGCCGCTGGCCATCTCCGGCCAAGTGACGCCGCTGATTGCAGCCCTTGCCATGTCCGGCTCTTCGGTTTTGGTCATCGCCAATGCCATGCGCCTGCTGGCCGGCAGTGGTGCCAAGCCTGACACCAAAGAGGCCGCAAGCCCGGCCGGTGGTCAGGTTCTGCCTGGCGAATAGGAACCGCGATCCAATGAATGTGCTGATCTATCTCATCCCGATCGCGTTGCTGCTTGGCGGGCTTGGCCTCGGCGCGTTCCTGTGGTCGCTGAAGAGCGGCCAGTATGATGATCTCGACGGTGCAGCCGAGCGCATCCTGCGCGACGATGATGACGACTAGGCGCCCGCCGCAGCATTCTCCCGGCAAATGTGCGCAGGTTTTGTTCTCCGGTCTGCTCCGCCGGTCAAGCGGCATTGCTGTGGCAGCCAAGTGACCTGCAATTCTTGATCATCGCCATTAGCGGAACTTTTTGCGCTCGAACCTGTTTTGTCCTTCGGCGGGCGGCACTGGAAGATAGAGGATAATTCGATGCGCAATTCACTTATCGCCTTGGCCTGCCTTGGCGCACTGGCAGGATGCACAGCCACAGAACGCGGTGCGGTGATCGGCGGCACGACCGGTGCCGTGATCGGCGGCGTGGCAACCCGTGATCCGGGCGGCGCGCTGGTTGGTGGCGTCGTTGGTGCGGCTGCCGGTGCCCTGATCGGACGGGCCAGCGAACGGGGCCAATGCTATTATCGCGACCGCTATGGCCGACGCTATGTCGCCCGCTGCCCCAGAGGCTACTAAGGCCTGAAGCCCGGCCGCCCAAAATGAAAAAATCCGCAACAGCGGATTTTTTCAACGATATCAGGGAAACAGATGGTGGGCGTGACAGGGATTGAACCTGTGACCCCTACGATGTCAACGTAGTGCTCTCCCGCTGAGCTACACGCCCATCCGTGAGCGGGCTTACACCACATTCGCCCCTTGCCCGTCAATAGCCGGATCGGGGAAATGGCGGCAAATAATGCCTGTGGTGCGAGCGCGCGAAACCGGGGTGCCGAAGCCTCAAGCGGCTTCGAGCATCTTGGAGACCTCGTTGACGAGATCACGAAGGTGGAAGGGCTTGGAAAGAACCTTGGCATCCTTGGGAGCCTTGGAGTCCGGGTTCAGCGCCACGGCGGCAAAGCCGGTGATGAACATGACCTTCAGGTCGGGGTCGATCTCGGTGGCGCGGCGCGCCAGTTCGATGCCGTCCATTTCGGGCATCACGATATCGGTCAGCAGCAGGTTGAACGGCTCTTCCCGGAGGCGCTCATAGGCGCTGGCGCCGTTGTCAAAGTCACACACGTCATAGCCGGCCTTCTCGAGCGCTTTCACCAGGAAGCGGCGCATGTCGTGATCGTCTTCTGCCAGCAGGATGCGGGTCATCTTTTCCGTCCATTCTTGTCGAATCAGGGCTGTTGCCCGGCTGAAACATTCACCACCCTTATGATTGCCAAGGGGTAAAGATCAGGTGAACAAGTATCATAGGACCGCAAGGGCGGCTCCTGCAAGCGATCGACCGGCTTGCGGCTCTGGACAGGCTGGCGGGCTGCTGGCACAATCGGGACGACGAGCACAGGAGAAACAGGATTGACCGACGCTTCGCAGGATTTCCTGACGGTAGAGCCGTTCAGCCTGTTCCAGCCAGCCGAGCAAAGGGTGCCGTTCGTCTTCAATTCCCCGCATAGCGGGCGGCACTATCCTCCGCGCTTCATGGCGATGACAAGGCTTGACCGCCATGGCGTGCGCCGCTCCGAGGATTGCCATGTCGACATCCTGTTTTCCCATGTGGTGAAGCTGGGCGCGCCCTTGCTGGCGGCCAATTTTCCGCGTGCCTATCTCGATGCCAACCGCGAGGCCTTCGAGCTGGATCCGCGCATGCATTCGGACCGGCTTCCGGCCCACGCCAATGTCAACACGCCGAGGGTTGCCTGCGGGCTTGGCACGGTTCCGCGCATCGTCTCGGAGGGCGTGGACATCTACCGTGGGAAAATTCCCCTGGCGGAAGCGCTGGCGCGCATTGAGCATGTCTACAAGCCATACCATACCCAGCTGCGCCGCCTGATGCTTTCCACCCATTCGCGGTTTGGAATGGCGATCCTGATTGATTGCCATTCCATGCCCGGATCGGTTCGGGTGCCGGGCTTGACCGGCGCACCCGATTTCATCATCGGCGACCGGTTCGGCTCGGCGGCGGCCAGTGCGCTCGCCGATCACGCAATTTCTCTGCTGCAAGGGCTCGGCTATACGGTGGCCTACAACAAGCCCTATGCCGGCGGCTTCATCACCGAGCACTACGGCAGGCCGGCGCGCGGACTGCATGCGCTGCAGATCGAGATCAACCGGGCGCTCTACATGAACGAGGGGACTTACGAGCCGAATGCCGGATTTGCGCGCCTGCGCGATGATCTCTGGCGCTTTGCCGCCGATCTCGTTTCCATTCCCGAAAGCTGGCTGGAGGCCGGGCCGCTGGCCGCAGAATGAGGCAGCGGTCTCGGCGGGCGCTTCCGATATCCGGTCAAAAAAAGACCGCATCCAAGGACGCGGTCCAAGTCTAGGGAGGAAACGCCCAAGGAGGGCATGGACAGGGATCAACCCGTCCACTATCGAGATTATGGTGCGCTGCACAAAAGTCAAGCGCGAAAAATTAATTTTTGGTTGCACCTTTCTGAAAGGCGCGGCAACCAGCGAAAAGAGCAGTGAATTCAGACTGCTGTTGACGATAAAGAGGGGACGGCATGGGCGGGTACGCAGGATTTTTCCGGGAGTTGGCAGCAGTTGCAGCACGCGAAACGCTGCCGCGCTTTCGTGTGCGCACCGGAGTCGACAACAAGGTCGAGGGCGGCTTTGACCCGGTGACCGAAGCGGACCGGGAGGCCGAACTGGCCATTCGCGCGCTGATCAATGAGCGGTTTCCCGATCACGGCATCCTGGGCGAGGAGCATGGTTCTGAAAACCTCGGCAGCGAGCATGTCTGGGTGATCGATCCCATTGACGGAACGCGCGCCTTCATCTCCGGCCTGCCGGTCTGGGGAACGCTGTGCGGGCTTTACCGGGATGGCCGCGCAGTGGCAGGCATGATGGCGCAACCCTTCACAGGCGAGCTCTATTTCGGCGATGAGACCGGCAGCTGGTATGAAGGGCCGGGCGGCAATGGCGCGCTGAAGACGCGCGACACTGCGTTGCTGTCGCAAGCGACGCTGTTCACCACCACGCCGGTACTCCACACCGGCGCACGCAAGCCGCGCTATGAAAAGCTCGAAGCGTCGGTGCGGCTCGCCCGCTACGGCACGGATTGCTACGCCTTTGCCATGGTGGCGGCCGGTCATGCCGACCTCGTCTGCGAGGCAGGGCTGCAGCCCTATGACATTGCCGGGTTGATCTCGCCGATCGAGAAGGCCGGCGGCGTGGTGACGCGTTGGGACGGCAGCAGGCCGGAGCAGGGCGGCGACATCATCGCTTCAGCCAATCCTGTGCTGCACGCGGCGGCGCTCGAAATCCTCAACGGCTGAGCGACGGGGTCATCAGCTTTCGGACCCTGAGAAATAGGCCAGCATCGCGGCCATGAAGGGCTCGCGATAAATGTCGGCTTCCTGCATCAGTTCGTGGCGGGCGCCATCTATGGTCAGCAGCGAGCCGGAGCGCATGGCATAGGCATAGGCCTCCACCGCTTCTGTCGCCACAATGGTGTCATTGCCGGCAGCGATCATCAGGGTCGGAACGCGGATAGCTGCGATGAATTCGGGATCGGTCACCTCGTCGATGGCGAGTGCCGCAGCATTGACCCAGGCGACCGTCGGCCCGCCGAGCGCCAGGTCCGGATGCGCTTCGTAGAGCCTGGCATTGCGCATGTAGCGCGCATGGTCGGTGGTCAGCTTGTTGGTGGCAAAGGGCGCGATCTCGCGGGGGCGGGGGCCGCCTGCCATGTAGAGATTGCCAAGGCCCACCAGATTGAGCATCCGCGCGACGACAGCAATCATGCCGGGTGTCAGGAAGGACTGGCGGATCGACAGCAGCGGTGCCGCCAGCACCATGCGGCGGATGCGGTTTGCGAAATTCGGGCTGGCCAGCAGCGCAATCAGCGAGCCGGTGGAATGGCCGAGCACATGGTAGGGTCCGCGGCAATCAGGCAGCACCACCTCGGTCATGAACTGGTCGAGATCGGTGACATAGGTGGCGAAATCATCGATATAGCCGCGCATCGCATCCTTCAGCACACGGTCTGAACCGCCCTGGCCGCGCCAATCCAGCGTGGCAACGCCAAAGCCGGCATCCGACAGGGCGTGGATCGTCTCGAAATATTTCTCGATGCACTCGTTGCGCCCGTGCAGGATGATCACGGTTCCGCGCAGCGGGCGGCCGGTCGGCTTGAACAGGGCATAGCGCAGGCGATAACCATCCGGCGTGGTGAGGCTTGCCACCGTGGCACCGGGCGGAACCGGATTGTCGGGCATGGCGATCAACGTGTCGTGGCTCACCCTTGATTGTCCCCCTGATGCCAAAACCGGCGGCAGCACTGCTGCTCCCATGGCTATAGTCAACCACGGGTTCAATTTCAAAATAACTTTGCGGGGCAGGCGGGTTGGGACAAGGAAAGGAGCCGGAAACCCGCACCAAGAACACGCGGGTTTCCGGCCAGTAGCCGCGGTTCCAGGTGGAAGGGACGATACACCCGGTTCCGCGCCGCCAGCCTTCGGTGTTCCCGGCCAGCGTTGGACCTTTTCTAGCGGGGGCAGGCTGAACGGGGCCGGAAGGCTCTGTTCATCGGCCATTCATCGGTTGGCCGTCACGGGGTCTTGAAACTGCCGAAGCCGGTTCCCAAATCTGCAATGCGGTCGCCAAACGGGGCCGCTGGCCGGCAAGGAAGACGCCTGATGACAGGGTTTTCACGCCGCAAGCCACACGCAACCAACGTCGCTTCCAGGAGGACTTACCCATGCGTCACGTTGATTTTTCACCGCTCTATCGTTCCACCGTCGGCTTCGACCGCCTGTTCACCATGCTGGACAGCCTTGGCGCGCCCGACAATGCGCAGAGCTATCCGCCCTACAACATTGAGCGCACTGGCGCTGATGCCTACCGCATCACCATGGCGGTGGCCGGTTTTGCCGAGGGCGACCTTTCCATCGAAGCCAAGCGCAATGCGCTCACCGTCAAGGGCGAAAAGGTGGAAGAGGAAAAGGAAGGCGAAAGCGAGTTCCTGCATCGCGGTATCGCTTCACGCGCCTTCGAGCGCCGCTTCCAGCTGGCCGACCACGTGGAAGTGGTGGGTGCCGAGCTGAAGAACGGCTTGCTCCACATCGATCTCAAGCGCGAGATCCCTGAGGAGATGAAGCCGCGCAAGGTTGCCATCACGGCAGCTCCGGCCGGCACCTTCAAGGAAATCGAAGCTAAGGCCGAATGACGGCCTGACGGATCTCCAGTCCAAGGAAAAGGCGGCGTCCCTGCGCCGCCTTTTTCATGCGTGGAAATCTGATCAGGCGGTCTGCATGGAACCGGCCAAGGCCGATGACCTGCCCGAAAGCCGCGCCAGCAGGGCATCCAGCGACAGTGCACCGGCCCCTTTCACGATGAGATAGACCAGCGGGAACAGCCAGAGCAGACGCTGGTCGGCAATGGCGGCATCGGGAAACCGGTCGAACATCGCACCTGTCGCCTCGGCACCGATCTTGTGGAAAGTGATGTCCACATAAGTCTGGACGGCGATGAAGCCGATCATGCCGAGCGAAGCCAGGCGGGTGAAAAAGCCGAGCACCACGGCGAGCGGAAGAAGGAATTCGGAGTATGTGCCGAAGAAGACGATGATCTTCCAGGGGAAGAAGGCGACCTGCGAGACATCATAGCCGGCTGCCTCGATGACCGGCGGCAGCATCTGGTAATAGGCATTGTCGGCGATCATGAGAAAGCCGGGAAAGCCTGTGCCAACCTTGGTCAGCGCCGAGGACCAGTAATAGAGCAGCAGCACAGAGGCAAAGACCAGACGTGCGGCCAAGCCCGGCAGCCAGGCTTGCGTGGCGCGCTCAACGGCGCTGAAAATGCGGGCATGCAAGCCTGCAAGGTGGCTGATGATGGACGTCATTGGTGTTCCCCTGTTTCGTTTTCCGGCTGGTCCTTGAGGGCAGCAAAAGCGCCCGATGCCAGCAGTTTGGAGAGTGCGGTGGAGAGGTCGAAATGCGCGTCCTCGCCAAAGGCGATCTCCACGGCATTGTCAAAGCGGATCCCGGCAAGTAGGGCTTGCGTCAGCAAGGCCTCTGGTGCGGAAAGCGCAGTGGTGATCACTGCCAGATGCGGGCGCGTGACCAGCACGGCGCTCCAGCCTGCTTCCGGTGCTGTGATGTCCTGCGCGCCTGCGCGTCCGGCTTCCCACAAGGCAATCACCGGCCACTGGCTGGTGACAACGGAGGCCGCCGGATGCGGGACAAGGCGCAGGCCTGCGAGCGCGTCAGGAGCAATTTGAGCAAGGACAGACGCCTCCAAAGGCAGGGCGTCGGCTGCGTGCCAGGCATCGAGCCAGGCGCACTCAAGCCGGGCAACGTCAGCCAGCCAGGGCAATTGCTGGCGCGCCGGCGGAAAATCGTCGAGAAAGCCGGCGAATTCCCGACCGTATTCAAACAGCAGCGGAGAGCGCGGCGGGTGGGCGGCGATGAACAGGCGCGCGACATGGGCAAAGCGGTCGGCACCCGCAAGATGACGCACGGCGGCAAAGGTCTGGCCCAGCGCCTCGATCAGCGAATGGGCGACATTGTTGC
>JBGSQC010000028.1:0-4320 GCA_041738295.1 Zhengella sp.
AGCCTTTAGTCTGCCCTCCCCAAACACACTCACCCGGGGCACCACCCGCCGCCCCTGGCCGAACGCGCGCGGCACCATCGCCCATGGCGTGTCGAACAGCCGGAAGGCAGGCGGGCGAGGGCCGTCAGTAGGCCGAAAGCTGGAGAAATCCGGCAGCGGGCGGTTCGGTTTTGCCGCGTCGTTTGAAGCGCAGAGAACACGCTCCTTCAGCCCCGCCGCGACGATGACGATCAACCGCCGCGCAGCGGATTCGGCAGGGCGGAGCAGGCGCAGGATGGCAAGGGCAGGTACACCACCCGCCATCGACATTATCCGGCCCACCACGCCCAGCAACGCGGCCTTTTGGCGCGAAATGACAACATTCCAGTCCATGGCCGGTCTCCGCAAAGGAAACCGGGATTATGGGGGAAGTCAGCCGACCGTGGACAAGATTGGCGGAAATGGCGGGCGAAGAAGCCGATAAAGCGGAGGAACGGAAGCCCGCCTTAACGCTTCAAATGCCTCGTCAGGCGCTTTTCAATCAGGTCCCAGACATTGCGCAGGGCCTCGACGATCAGCAGATAGATGACGGCGGCCCAGATATAGGTCTGGAAATCGAAGGTTCGGGAGAAGGCGCGGCGCGTCTCGCCCATCAGGTCATAGACCGTGACAATGGCGACGATGGCGGAGCCCTTCACCATCAGGATGATCTCGTTGCCGTAGGGACGAAGCGCCACGATGAGCGCCTGCGGAAGGATGATGCGCAGGAAGGCATACCAGCGCGGCAGGCCGAGAGCGGCGGCCCCTTCCCACTGGCCCTTCGCCACCGACTGGATGGCGCCGCGCAGGATTTCGGCCTGGTAGGCGGCGGTGTTGAGCGTGAAGGCCAAGAAGGCGCAGTTCCACGCATCGCGGAAAAAGCCCCAGAGGCCAACCGATTTCAGCGCCTCGGAGAACTGGCCGACACCGTAATAGATCAGGAAGACCTGAGCGATCATCGGCGTGCCGCGGAAGAAATAGACATAGCCATAGGCAATGTTGGAGAGGATGCCCTTGTTCTTCAGCCGCGCCATGGCGAGCGGAACCGACAGGATGGCGCCGCTGACCAGCGACAGGCCGACCAGCACCAGCGTCGTCTTCAGCCCGTTCCAGTAGCGCGGGCCATAGGTCTCGTAGAGGTCGATGCGCCAGGCATTGTAGAGCCAGATGGTGAGCGCGAGGGCGACAACCACCCAGAAGCCGACCAGCACATGGCCGATGATGCGGCTGCGCGTCCACGGCTTTGGCGGCGGGACCGGACGCTCGACGGGAAAAGTGGCGGCATCACTCATCGCACCATGCCCCGCTGCGACCGGCGCTCGATGGACGAAATGAAGTATGAGGAGATAATGGCCAGCACGAGATAGATCAGGCAGGCAAGGCCATAGAAGAGGAAGGCCTCCTTGGTGACACGCGCCGCAATGCCGGTCTGGCGGAGAATGTCGGAGAGGCCGATGACCGAGACCAGCGCCGTATCCTTGATGAGGATCAGCCAGAGATTGGCGAGACCCGGCAGCGCAATGCGGAAAAGCTGCGGCAGGATGACGAGCCGCATGGTCTGGCCGTAGCGCAGGCCGATGGCGTGCCCGCCTTCATACTGGCCATGCGGAATGGCGCGGAAGGCCGAGAGGAAAACCTCCGACGCGTAGGAGGAAAACACCACGCCGAGCGCGAACATGCCGGCAATGAAGGAATTGATCTCCACGCCGTCGGCAATGCCGAGCCAGCGGACCAGCGCGCTGGCACCGATCTGGGCACCAAAATAGATGATGAAGAGGGTGAGCAGTTCCGGCAGGCCGCGGAAAATGGTGGTGTAGATGTTGGCGGCAAGGCGGATGGAGGGCTCCTTGGCCTGCTTGCCAAGCGCCACGAAGAAGCCAAGCAGCAGCCCGAAGGGAAGGGTGGCGAGCGCCAGCAAGACCGTGAGCGCGACGCCCAAAAGGATTTCATCGCCCCAGCCGTCAGGCCCGAATCCCAGAAGGGTGATGGTTTCGCTCATCGGCTGGCGTTTCCCGGTTCAGGAAGGGCATGGCGGGTTTCGCCGCCATGCCCTGTGACGTGAAGGCACGCTAAGTGCGCCGGAGATCAGCCGCCGTAAGCGTCGAAATCAAAGTACTTGTCGTTGATTTCCTTGTACTTTCCGTTGGCGCGGATGGCTGCGATGGCCGCCGAGAACTTGTCGGCCAGAGCCGTTTCGCCCTTGCGCACGGCAATGCCGGCGCCTTCGCCGTGGATCTTCGGATCCGGGGTGATGGTGCCGACGATCTTGCAGCAGGCGCCTTCCGGCGTGGCGAGGAATTCCTTCAGCACGATGATGTCGTCATTGATCGCATCAAGGCGGCCATTTGCAATGTCGAGCTTGTACTCGTCAGCGGTCGGGTAAAGCTTGACCTCTGAATCCTTGAAGGTGGCTTCCGCGTAGTTGGAATGGCTGGTCGAGCCCTGCGCGCCGATCACCTTGCCGGCCAGTGCTTCCTTGGTCACGCCGGTGATGGTGGTGTCCTTCGGGGCGGCGATGGCCGGCGGCGTGTTGTAGTACTTCTTGGAGAAGTCCACCTTTTCAAGGCGCTCCGGTGTGATCGACATGGAAGCGATGATGGCGTCGAACTTGCCGGCCTGAAGGGCGGGGATGATGCCGTCCCAATCCTGGGTGACGAATTCGCATTCGGCCTTCATTTCCTCGCAAAGCGCGCGCGCAATGTCGATGTCGAAGCCTTCCAGCTTGCCGTCCGAGGTGAGGTTGTTGAAGGGCGGGTAAGCGCCTTCGGTGCCGATCTTGATCTTCATGTCCTGCGCCTGGGCGACGCCCAGCGAAAGGGCGAGCGCGGCTGCGCCGAGGATAAGACGTTTGGTGATGGTCATGGATTGCCTCTCTTCAAGTGTTCCAGTGGGGACATTGAGCCCCGTACCCCGGCGCTTCGCTGCGCCTTGGGGAGAATTTGGAACGGATAGACGGCAAATTGCAATGCGGTAATTGATCTGCCGGTCAAAAAACATGCGGCTTTGCCGGACTGTCTGCGCTTACGGTGCGTTACCTGGCCGGAGATGACAGCCTTGCGTATGCGATGGCCAGATCATCGGGCGTGTTGATGTTGAAGAAAGGGTCGCCCTCCGGCCCATCCTCGAACAGGGCAAGGGCGTGGCTGCAATGGCGGGCGAAGGCCATGACGCTCAGGTTTGGCGATGTTGCCAGCCAGCGCTCCAATTCGCCCGCCAGCGCCAAAGGCCAGAGCCCGAACACCGGATGCGTGCCGGAGGAGCTTGCCGCAAGGGAGAGCGAACCGCCGTTCCTGATCGAAGCCTCCAGCAACCGGGCCACCAGATCCTTCGGGAAGAAGGGCGTGTCCACGGGAACGGTCACCACATGGGCCGGTACCGGATTGAGCGGCGCGGCCCAGACCATGCCGGCATGGATGCCGGCCAGCGGACCGGCATGGCCCGGCACGATGTCGGCGATGACCGGAAGGCCAGATGTGGCGAAACGGACGGGATCGCCATTGGCATTGATGGCCAAAGGTGAAGCCTGTGGCGCAAGGCGCTCCACCGCATTTGCCAGCAGCGATCGGTCCCCGAGACAGATCGTGGCCTTGTCGGTTCCCCCCATGCGGCGTGACAGGCCGCCTGCCAGCACGATGCCGGCAACGGGAATGGCAAGGCGGGAGGTTTCATGGGTCATGGCCGCAAGGTGCCTGTCACAGTTCGACGGCGCAAGGGCGCGATTACACCACCTTGCGGGCCTCGCGCACGGCAGCAAAGGCCAGCAGCATGGCAAGCGTGGCGATGAGAGCCAGCGTGGTGCCGAAGGCGATGACATTGGTTCCGTCACCGGCGGCAATCGAGCAGAGCACGGAAGCCGCAGCACCGGCGCCGACTTGCAATGCGCCGAGCAGGCCGGAGGCTGCGCCTGCCGCATCCGGTTTCACCGAGACGGCTGCAGCGGTGATGTTGGGAATGGCCATGCCATTGCCGATGCCGATGAAGAAGGTGGGGCCGAAGAGCGCCAGTGGAGAGGTCATGCCAGCGCTCAACAGGAAGACGGGAAGGGCAGCGCCGGCCAGCGTCACGGCCGAGCCGATCAGGATCATGCGGGCCACGCCCCAGGATCGGGAATAGCGTCCGGCGATGAAATTTCCGCCCATGTAGCCGGCGGCGCAGGCGGCAAACCAGAGGCCGTAGGAGCTGGCACTCATCTTCAGGTAATTGCTGGCGATGGCCGGTCCGCCGCCCAGGAAGCCGAAGAAGACGCAGGCTGTCAGCGCGCCGGTGGCGGTGTAGATCCAGAAGGCGGGCGCGGTGGCCAGC
>JBGSQC010000120.1:0-7846 GCA_041738295.1 Zhengella sp.
CGGCGGTGGTGGCGATCTTTCCGGCGTCGAGCTTGGTGCGCATGCCGCCGCGCGACAATTCGGACGCTGCAGCGCCCGCCATGGCGTCGATTTCCGGCGTGATGCGCTCGACGACGGGAATGTGGGCGGCAGTGGGATCCAGCGCGGGCGGGGCGGTGTAGAGCCCGTCAATGTCAGACAGCAGGATCAGCAGGTCGCCGCCCATCATGGTGGCGACACGGGCGGCCAGCCGATCATTGTCGCCATAGCGGATTTCTGTGGTGGCGACCGTGTCGTTCTCGTTGATCACCGGGACTGCGCCGAGCTTCAACAGCGTGCCGATGGTGGCGCGCGCATTGAGATAGCGGCGGCGCTCCTCGGTGTCGCCCAGCGTCACCAGCACCTGACCGGCTGTCAGCTTGTGGCGGGCCAGCTCATCAGACCAGGCATGGGCAAGCGCGATCTGTCCGGCAGCGGCGGCGGCCTGGCTTTCCTCCAGCTTCAACTGGCGGCGGCCAAGGCCGAGAATCGTGCGCCCAAGCGCAATGGCACCTGACGAGACGACCAGAACATCAGCGCCGCCTGCCTTCAGGCGCGCGATATCGGCGACCATGGAGGCCAGCCAGCCGCGCTTCAGGCCGGTGGTGCGGTCCACCAGCAGGGCAGAGCCGATCTTGATGGTGATGCGCTTGTAGGCGGAGAGGGAGGCTGCGGACATGATCAGGTCTATTTCTGCCAGCGGTCATCTTCAGTGAGGGGGGCGTCTTCCGTGCGGGCTTCCTCGATGAACTCCATCAGCGCCCGCTGGACGAGGTCCATGTTTTCGCCGGTGGCCGCCGAAATGAGGTGAACATCACGGCCGCAGGCCTTTTTCAGCTTGGCCATCTTCTTTTTGCGTTCGGCGGCGTCCAGAAGGTCGGCCTGCGACAGCGCGACGATCTCCGGCTTGTCTTCCAGGCCCTCGCCATAGGCAACCAGTTCGCCGCGCACTGTCTTGTAGGCCTTGGCGGGGTCGTCCTCGCGCGCCGAGACCAGATGGAGCAGCACGCGGGTGCGCTCGACATGGCCGAGGAAGCGGTCACCGATGCCGATGCCCTCATGGGCGCCTTCGATCAGGCCCGGAATGTCAGCGATGACGAATTCGCGCCCGTCAATGCGTGCAACGCCGAGATTGGGATGCAGCGTGGTGAAGGGGTAGTCCGCAATCTTCGGCTTGGCGCGGGTGACGGCGGCGAGAAACGTGGATTTGCCGGCATTGGGCAGGCCGACAAGGCCCACATCGGCGATCAGCTTGAGGCGCAGCCAGATCAAGCGCTCCTCGCCCTCAAGGCCGGGATTGGCATGGCGGGGGGCCTGGTTGGTCGACGACTTGAAGTGCATGTTGCCAAAGCCGCCATTGCCGCCCTTGGCAAGGCGGAAGCGCTGGCCGATCTCGGTCAGGTCGCAGATCAGCGTCTCGTTGTCTTCCTCAAAGATCTGCGTGCCGGCGGGAACCTTCAGCACCACGTCGGCGCCGCGTGCGCCGGTCATGTGGCGGCCTGATCCATGCATGCCGGTCTTGGCCTTGAAATGCTGCTGGTAGCGGTAGTCGATCAGCGTGTTGAGCCCGTTGACGGCTTCCACCCAAACATCGCCGCCGCGCCCGCCATCGCCGCCATCCGGCCCGCCGAACTCGATGAATTTCTCACGGCGAAACGAGACGGAGCCTGCGCCGCCGTCGCCTGATCGGATGTAAACCTTGGCCTGATCTAGAAATTTCATCGGTCTGTCACACGCTTCCGGGAAGGATTTCCAGCTTGATTCAAGCGGCTCTCTAGCGCATGTGCGCAAGAATCGCGAGTTATATTGCAGGCAAGGAACGGGAGAGGCTGCCCATGACGCTCGAATGCGTGACCTACAACATGCAGTACGGCATCGGAATGGATGGCCGCTATGACCTTGACCGTATCGCAGCCGAGGTGCGCGGGGCGGACGTGATCGCCCTGCAGGAGGTCAGCCGCAACAATCCGAGGAATGGCGGCCACGACATGGTGGCGGAGCTTTCCGGCCTGCTGCCGGACTACTTCTTCATTTTTGGCGCGCCTTACCAGACCGACATGGGCAGCGCAGTGGAGAACGGGCGCGCGGTGAACCGGCATTTCGAGTTCGGCAACATGATCCTGTCGAAGACGCCGATCATCGCGTCGCGCAATCTTCTGCTGCCGCGCAGCCGGTCGATCAACGTCCTCAATTTGCAGCGCGGGGCGCTGGAGGCGATCATTGCCACGCCGGCGGGACCAATGCGGTTCTATTCGGTGCATCTGGACCACACCAGCAGCACCGAACGGCTGGCGCAGATTGCCTTCCTGATGAAAACTGCGCTCGATCATCGCCTTGATGGTGGCGCGGTGACCGGCCTTGGCTCCACCGGTTTTCCGGAACTCCCCGTTCCGGACGATTTCGTGCTGATGGGCGATTTCAACATGGATCCGGAATCGCGGGAATATGTGGCGATGACCGGCCCGCTGGACCCGGAATATGGCCGCCAGCTCAATGCCCGCTTCGTGAGCGATGTATCGGCTGGAACCGGCGGCGAGGCGAGCTGGTATGACCCGGCAGACAAGCTGGCCCCGCGCCGGCTTGACTATATCTTCGCCAGCACCGGCATCGCGCGGCGGATATCGGGCGCGCGCGTTGACCAGTCGGCCAGTGGCTCGGACCACCGGCCGGTCTGGGTCACGTTGTCCTGACCACGTGTGGCCTGAGTGACCTCAGGCGCGCGGCGTCCATGAGCGCAAGCCCACCCAGGTTGCCCGGTCGAGGTGATAGTGCTCGGCGGTCACCTGGCCGGCGACGATGCTGGTGATGATGCCCTGGCCGGCATACTGGAAGCCGCATTTGTGAATGACGCGGCGCGAGGCGGCATTGGACTCGCGGCAGGAAGCGCGCAGCACGTCGATTTCGGTGTTGCGGAACGCCACATCGACCAGCGCCTGGGCGGCCTCGGTGGCATAGCCCTTGCCCCAGAAGGGCTGGCCGATCCAGTAGCCGATCTCAAGGCCGTTGCCGCGTGAATTCTCAAGGCCGGCGCAGCCGATGAACTGGCCGGTGGCCGCCAGCGTCACCGAATAGACGCAGCCGGTGCGGCGCGCGGCGGCATAGTCAAGGAACTGGTGCGCTTCCGCCAGGCCGTAAGGGTGCGGCATGCGGGTGAGCATGGCGGCGATGCGCGCATTGTTGGCAAGGCTTGCAAGATCGGCTGCATCGGTCTCGTGCGGCTTGCGCAGCACCAGCCGGCCGGTGACCAGCACCGGGCAGTCGATCTGTCTCAGACACTCGTCTTCACACTCTTCAGCTTCGGCGACCATGGGTTCCCTCCATCAGGTCAAAAGAAAAGGGGAGATGGCTGCCCATCTCCCCTGATCCAATTTGCCTGTAGAGACACCGGAACCCGAGATGGGCTGCCGGTGTTCGTGTCGCGGAACCGGCTTACTCCGCTGCCTCGGCTGCTGCCGGGACCACAGACACAAAGGTTCGGCCATTGGCTTTCTTGCGGAAAGCGACCGAGCCTTCGACCACGGCGAAAATCGTATGATCGGTGCCCATGCCGACATTGTCGCCGGGGTGCCACTGGGTGCCACGCTGACGAATGATGATGTTGCCCGGGATGACCTGCTCGCCACCGAACTTCTTGACGCCAAGGCGGCGGCCGATGGAGTCGCGACCGTTACGGGACGAACCGCCTGCTTTCTTGTGTGCCATTTCAATGCTCCTTCACGCTCTCGAAGCGTGTTTTTTTCCTTATGGGCGTTTTGGCGCCCGAATTCAAGTTTCCAAGTGGGTCCGGCGATTACTTCGCCAGAGCCTTGGCCTGCTCGCGCCAATCCTTGATCTGGTCAGCCGAGAAGGGCATGTACTCGTCGATGCGCGCAAGCTCTTCGTCTGTCAGCGCGGCGACCTGGGCAAACTGGGTGATGCCCTGTTCAGCCAGCTGACCCTTGGCGACCGGGCCGATGCCCTTGATCTTGGTCAGGTCGTCGGCTTCTCCCGCCGGGGCGGTGAAGAGCGGAGCGGCAACAGCAGCGGCGGCATCGGCCTTGTCGGCCTTCTTCGGTGCGGCAGCCTTCGCGGGCTTGCCAGTTGCAGCCTTGGAGGGCTTGGCACCGGCGGTCAGGATTTCCGAGATGCGCACCGTGGTGAGCAGCTGGCGATGGCCGCGCTTGCGGCGCGAATTCTGGCGGCGGCGCTTCTTGAAGGCGATGACCTTCGGGCCGCGGTTCTGTTCAACGATCTCGGCAGCAACCGAGGCGCCTTCGATGAAGGGCGCTCCGATGGTGGCATCAGCGCCTTCGCCGAGCATGAGAACATCGGCGAGCGTGATGATGTCACCGGCTTCACCGGCAATGCGCTCGATCTCGATGACGTCTTCGGCGGCAACGCGGTACTGCTTGCCTCCGGTCTTGATGACTGCGAACATTTTTCTTCCTTTCAGTGTCCGTCCGGATCAGGACTTGGCCAAGGCCTCGTCAGTCCGTGCTTTTTGTCAGTTTTGGGAACCCGGAGGTTCCGTTTTGCCGGCAGGATCTGGTTCGGTCCCGCCAAAGCAAACCGGCGGCGCGAAAGGGTTCACGCCGCAGGACGGGGTGCGATTACTCGAAGGGTGGGATGGAGTCAAGGCCGCGCCCGGCCTGTGCCATCATACATTCGCAGCCAAAGGCGAAATTTGCCCTTGTCTCGCACCCTTTAGATGGCTATCTAGGCCGCGCGCTGGCGACAGTGTCAACCACGCCCCGCGGAGAGGTGGCAGAGTGGTCGAATGCACCGCACTCGAAATGCGGCATGGGTGCAAGCTCATCGGGGGTTCGAATCCCTCCCTCTCCGCCATTCCTTCATTCGAAATATTGAAGTCAGCTCATTGTCTGTTGCATCGACTTGCCAGACTGTCATCCGGTCCAACTTTCCGGGATCTCGTTGCGCAGTGGCTATTCGAAAGCCTGATATCTGGCCTGATCGGCGGTAAATTGCGCCACCAAGATCAACAGATGCTGAAGTGGCGCTATCCGGCAAAGATGCGGAAACCAAGAACTTAGCCATGGCAGCTGGAGCGCCATGAACCCGATTCCGCACCGATACTGAGTTGAACGGCGGAGTTTTCGCCAATAACATGCTGGCTGGCGTTCCAGGCGCGGAACGTCAGAGCAAGCTGTCGCTGTCTTGCTTGGCTTGGGGACCAGTGACCTTGCAGAACATAACTTCTCCGTATTCCGGATGGGCGAAGGGCGGAAGTTGGCTGCCATTTTTGGCGGTCTGCCTGTTTCAGGCCGGGTTTCTCGCTGCGCCTTCTGCTATCTATGTCTGGAAATATCCGGACCAGACAAACCTGCTTTCACTTGCAGTGTCAGTGAGTTTCTTTTTTGCCTTTTGCCTCCTGATCAGACCGGTGTTCCTGGTTCTGGCGATTGCCCTTCCGGTTTTGGTCATGAACCTGATCGATATCGTGCACATAATGTCTTTCGGGGGATTGGTATCGCTGGGCGCAATGGAATCCGTTCTCTATGTCAATCCGATAGAGGCGCGCGAGTTCGTGGTCAGCCATGCCGAAGTGATTGCGGGAGGCATCCTGCTCCTTCTCCTCTTTGTGATGCTGGCCTTTGCCAAGATGCGGCTGGACAGATTTCCGTTTCGCCAGAAGCTGATGATGGCCGTGATTGCCGTCTTGCTACCCACGGCGATGCTGACAGCAAGTCTTGCGGTTGTCGGCAGCAAGCGTGATGTCATTCTGCCGACCAGGATTGCCGACCAGTTGGTGGCAAGCCTTGGGGTCAATCCGTTGACACACACCATGTCTGGCCTGTTCGCCGCACTGGGCGAAAGGAAAGAACTGGAGGAGCTGGGCGCCATTCGCAATCGCCATGTGTTTGGCGCGAGCTTGGAATCCGGGCGGCCCGAAAAAGAAACCCATATCGTGGTGATCGGGGAATCCTCCCGCTCCGCCAACTGGAGCCTTTACGGCTATCAACGGCCGACAAATCCCCGCTTGTCGGATTTGGAGGGGCTCCATGTTTTCCTCGATGCCACCAGCCCTGCCTCGACTACCAGCCGCAGCCTGCCTCTGTCCTTTTCTTTTGCCACACCCGAATCGCCAGACCGTTTCTACGAGACC
Source organism: Zhengella sp. (assembly GCA_041738295.1). Taxonomy (GTDB): domain Bacteria; phylum Pseudomonadota; class Alphaproteobacteria; order Rhizobiales; family Rhizobiaceae; genus Zhengella. The sequence goes on from JBGSQC010000120.1 coordinate 6,122, forward strand.
CGTTCGTTTGTGACGGCCTTCCGTGAAGCTGGCTACAAGTCCTGGTGGATATCCAATCAGGGCACCCATCGCAACGCGGTCGGCAACCAGCTTGCCTTGATCATGGGCGAGGCTGAGGTGGTCGTTCCAACCAATTACGGTTTCTGGAACACGGTTCTGGATGGCGAGATGCTGCCGGAGCTTGACCGCGCGCTCAAGGATGGTTCACCGCGCAAGTTGATCATCCTTCATACATTGGGAAGCCATACCAATTACCCGCAGCGCTATCCCGAGGGAATGATGCTGGGCAAGCCGGACATGCCGGTCAGGCAGGCCCATTCCTTCAAGGGCATTGGCGAGACGGAGGTTGCGGTTATCGATCAGTATGACCGGACAATCCTTTATACCGACTGGTTGCTTTCCGAGATTATCCGGAGTCACGATGCGAGCGGGTCGCATGGGTCAGTGGTCTTTTTCTCCGACCACGGCCAGCGCCTGTATGATGACGAGAAAATGCAAAAAGGACATGGCTTCAAGGGGTTCCGCCGCCAAGATGGCCAGGTGCCGCTTCTGGTCTGGCTGCCAGGCGTGACCCGTGACGCCGCGAAGGATCGCAATGACGCCATCGGCATCAATGCCCGCATGCCTGTAACGACGGCGCACCTCGCGACCAGCATGCTGGATCTGGCCGGCATTTCGATCCCTGGTCTCAATCCGGAGTCAAGTTTCTTCAACCGGGCCTACAAACCGCGTGACCGGCTTTTCCTGACCACCGACGGCAAGGTGGAACGCTATTGAACGGCGGGCGAATCCGGCCCTCATGCGAAGAGGCATCTTTGGCTCAAGCGGCACGGCGCAAGCCCGCAAACCATCCCATGGAACAGGCTGCAATTGCCGTCGTACCGCGCTGGTTGCGCAGATAGTCGATCGGGAGGGGCGCAAGGCGCTCGTGACCGGTGGAGATTCCGGTATCGGGCGCGCCGATGCGATTGCCTTTGCGCGGGAAGGGGCGGATGTCGCGATCTCCTATCTCTCTGAAGAAGAGCCTGATGCGAAGGAAGCCAACCGCCCGCATCCAGGCTGGCAGGGATGGACATGGGTCATGATCCTCGCTCCGGCTGTGAGCTCCATGACAAGACGAACGACTGCTCTTTTTGGCCCTTTGGTTCCATGCCGGGGCGATATTGACGGGTTCGTTGCCCTGTTGCCGATCTTGCGGACGCCGGCCGCCTTGATTGTTGCACCGACAAGACCTAATCAATGTGTCGACATTTTCAGGCGAGGAGCAGGCCATGGTGCAGTTGTCCATTCAAACATCGGGCACGGGCCGGCCGGTCCTGCTGCTTCACCCCGTCGGCCTTGACGGGAGCTTCTGGCCGTCGCTTGCCGATCGCCTGAGCGCGTCGTTCCATGTGGTTTCGGTTGACCTCGCCGGTCACGGAAAGTCTCCGCCGCCAGCCCGTCCGGGCCGCATGGCGGATCGCGTGGCCGATGTGGTGGCGCTGATCGAAAGCCTCGGGGATGGCCCGGCAATCCTCGTCGGACTGTCCTTTGGCGGCATGATTGCGCAGCAGGTCGCGCTTGCCCGGCCAGACCTCGTTGCGGCGCTGGTTGTTGCCGGCTGCGGTGGACGGATTGCCGCCGATGCCCGCCCGGCCATGCTCAAGCGCGGGGAGGATGCCGAGACCGGCGGCATGGCGGCTGTCGTGGATGGCACGCTGGAGCGCTGGTTCACGCCTGCCTATC
>JBGSQC010000092.1:0-12609 GCA_041738295.1 Zhengella sp.
CCGCTCCCAGCCGCGCGGGATGGCGCGCAATTTGCCGAGCGCTTCGGCGGTTTCGGGCCGCTGCTGGGCAATCTCGTAGATCGCATCATCCTTCAGCACGCGCCCGCGCGGCACGTTGCGGCTGCGCGCCTCGCGTTCGCGCCAGGCCGCCACCTTCTGCATGACGGCCAGATCCAGCGGCTTGCGCACGCGCATCTTCAGCCGCGTCCAGGCATCATCGGGGTGAAGCTCATAGGTCTCGCGCGAGGTCAGCACCTCCATCTCCTCGTTCAGCCAGTGGGCGCGGTTCTCGCGCTCCAGCTCGGCCTTCAGATGCAGGTAGATGTCGCGCAGATGGGTCACGTCGGCCAGCGCATATTCCAGCTGCTTTTCGGTCAGCGGGCGCTGTTTCCAGTCGGTGAAGCGTGACGACTTGTCGAGCTGGATGTTGCAGACCTTCTGCACCAGCTGGTCATAGGACACCGAATCGCCAAAGCCGCAGACCATGGCGGCAACCTGCGTGTCGAACACCGGATGGGGAATGAGATTGCCCCGGTTGACCATGATTTCGATGTCCTGGCGCGCCGCGTGGAACACCTTCACAACAGCCTCATTGGCCATCAGCGCGAAAAAGGGCGCAAGGTCCAGGCCCTTGGCCAGCGGGTCGATCAGCACGGCCAGATCCGGCGTCGCCATCTGGATCAGCGCGAGTTCCGGCCAAAAGGTGGTTTCGCGGATGAACTCGGTGTCGACGGTGACAAAGTCGGATTGCGACATGTCGCGGACGGTTGCTTCGAGTTCGGCGGTGGTGGTGATCAGTTTCATTCAGATGCGCTTTCGGTGGACCGCCGTCTATTGGCTTGGGATGGCCTTGAGTCAAGACCGCGCGCCTTTCCGCAGAGCCTTTTGCAGCTGTTTTGGCCTTGACCGACCGCATATGCGGCGAGCCTTCGCGCAGGGCGCGCGCGCGAAGCCCCGCCTCACCTTGACAAAACCGCCCGCCCATGCGCTTTTCCCGCCGGATTCCAAGGCAGGCCGCCCGCGTTCGCGCCATCAGGCTGGCCCCTTGTTTACGAGACAAAGTTCACGAGACAAAGTTCACGAGACAAAATTCACGAGACAGAACCGGATCATATTTTCATGCACCGTTACCGCAGCCACACCTGTGCCGCCCTCCGCAAGGCCGATGCCGGAACCACCACCCGCCTGTCCGGCTGGGTTCACCGCGTGCGCGACCATGGCGGCTTGCTCTTCATCGACCTGCGCGATCATTACGGCATCACCCAGATCGTGGCCGATCCCGATTCGCCCGCCTTCAAGACCGCCGAGACGGTGCGCGGCGAATGGGTGATCCGCGTTGATGGCGATGTGAAGGAACGCGTGGCCGACGCCGTGAACCCGAACCTGCCGACAGGCGAGATCGAGATCTTCGCCCGCGAGATCGAGATCCTGTCCAAGGCCGGTGAACTGCCGCTTCCCGTTTTCGGCGAGCCGGATTATCCCGAAGACATCCGCCTGAAGTACCGCTTCCTGGATCTGCGCCGCGAGACGTTGCACGCCAACATCATGACGCGCACCAGGATCATCCGTGACATGCGCAACCGCATGGAGGCCGCAGGCTTCACAGAATTTTCCACGCCGATCCTGACGGCCTCCTCGCCTGAAGGCGCGCGCGACTTCCTGGTGCCGAGCCGCATCCATCCCGGCGAATTCTACGCCCTGCCGCAGGCGCCGCAGCAGTACAAGCAGCTCCTGATGATGTCGGGCTTTGACCGCTATTTCCAGATCGCGCCGTGTTTCCGCGACGAGGATCCGCGCGCCGACCGCCTGCCGGGCGAATTCTACCAGCTCCACCTTGAGATGAGCTTTTTCGAACAGTAAGACATTTTGTCGACCATGGAGCCGGTGCTGCGCGATGTGTTCAAGGCGTTTGCCAAGGGCAAGCCGGTGACGGAGAACTTCCGCCGCATCGCCTATGATGATGCGATCCGCACCTATGGCACCGACAAGCCGGATCTCCGCAACCCGATCGAGATGCAGGACGTGTCGGAGCATTTCCGCGGTTCGGGCTTCAAGGTTTTCGCCAACATCCTTGAAGCCTCGCCGAAGCACCAGATCTGGGCGATCCCGGCCAAGACGGGCGGCTCACGCGCCTTCTGCGACCGCATGAACGCCTGGGCGCAGGGAGAGGGCCAGCCGGGGCTGGGTTACATCTTCTGGCGCAAGGAAGGCGAAAACCTCGAAGGCGCCGGTCCGCTGGCCAAGAACATCGGCCCGGAGCGCACCGAGGCTGTCCGCACCCAGCTTGGCCTTGGTGATGGCGATGCCTGCTTCTTTGTCGCCGGCGATCCGGTCAAATTCTATCCCTTTGCTGGTGCGGCGCGCACCCGTGCGGGAGAAGAACTCGGTCTTGTCGACCAGGATCGTTACGAGCTGTGCTGGATCATCAACTTCCCCTTCTACGAATGGGACGAGGACAACAAGAAGATCGAATTCGCCCACAATCCCTTCTCCATGCCGCAGGGCGGAATGGCGGCGCTGGAAAAAGCGCAAGGCGAAGGCACCGATGCGCTGCTGGCCCTGAAGGCCTTCCAGTACGACATGGTCTGCAACGGCTTCGAGATCGCGTCCGGCGGCATCCGCAACCATCTGCCGGAAACCATGGTCAAGGCCTTCGAGATTGCCGGGCTGAACCGCGAGACGGTGGAAGAGCGCTTCGGCGGCCTCTACCGCGCCTTCCAGTATGGCGCGCCGCCCCATGGCGGCATGGCAGCAGGCGTTGACCGCGTGGTCATGCTGATTGTCGGCGCCAAGAACTTGCGCGAGGTGACGCTGTTCCCGATGAACCAGCAGGCCCGCGACATGCTGATGGGCGCACCCGCACAGGCATTGCCGACACAGATGCGAGAACTGCACCTTCGCGTGGTCACGCCCGCACCGAAGGGCTGAGCGGCCCTTCCAGCCTTGAGAAACAAAAAAGCCCGGCATCGCTGCCGGGCTTTTTCTTGTGCGTGATGCGACGATCAGCAGGCGGTGGTGCAGGCCGTGTTGGCTTCCACCTTCACGCCCAGAACATCGGGGATGGTGTTCGGCGCACCCATGGCGGCGCCCATGATCTGCGGGAAGGCAACCGGCGCGGCGGGAGCCACCGTCACCGTCAACGACTCCGGATTGTCGAGATACTTGCCGGCAGCATCGGCCACCATGGCGGCAAAGGCCGGGTTTTGAACGCGGGCAAGGAACATCGGCATGATGCCCTTGGCCATGTTCACCACGTCTTCCGGCCGCGCGCCCTGCTGGTCAGCGGCAAACTTGATGATCTTGCCGGTGAGCGAAGCATCATCGATGCGCAGCACCGCGCCGTTCAGCGACAATTGCTGCATCAGGCCGAGCATGGCAAAGCCCATGGCCTCGTCCTTGATTTCGCCTGAGCGCTGCTTGGCGGCCATCTCGTTGGCCTGTTTGACGAAATCGGCGGTGAAGCCGCCAAGGTCCATGGTCAGGTTGATCGAAGCGGCATCATCGGCGGCGATCTTGAACTCGGTCACCTGCATGCGGCCGTCAGCCGGGTTCCAGTCGCCTTCCATGGTCAGGTCGCCGGATATCGTCTCGTAGCCGAGCGCTGCCATGGTGGCCTGCGCCTTGGGATCGGGATGCTTCGACATGTCGGCTTCCAGACCGGTGATCGCCAGCGAAGTCTTGATCGGTGCGCCGGGCTCATAGGCCGAGGCTTCGTAGACGGCGCCTTCCATGGAGAACACAGCTGCGTCGTTCTCCGAGACCTTGACCGACCCGATCTCGGCACCTTCGAGCATCAGGGAACCCGCCAGCAGCGGATCAGTGCTGTCTTCTTTCGGCACGTTGAGGCCGGTAAAGGTGGCACCTTCGAATTCCAGCTTCTTGCCTTCCTTGGCGATCGTCATTTCTTCCATGTCGATCGAGCCGATGCGGAAGCGACCGTCCAGATCCTCGACATCCTGCAGGCGGATTTCGGCCACGTCCGCGGTGTTCTGCTCGCCGGGCGTGATCGTCACGCCGGTCAGAACCACATCGTCGCCGTCAGCCTCGGCGCTTTCAATGGTCAGCGTCACATTGTTCTTTTCCCACTGGCGGATGAGCGCATCGGCGAGCGCCTGCGCATCAACTTCTGCGGAAGCAGGCGCGGCTGCGGAAAAAAGGAGGAGGAGAGCGGTGGCGGGGCGCATGATGCGGATCATCTTCGGTTTCCTTGTCTGGCGGCCCAGCGGCCGGTTCGTGTCGCCCCGTGGCGAAATTGCCAGAGGCGGGGCAGGGCGTCCATGGTCCTTATCTCTAAGCCGGTAAATTCTTTGCGTCGGTGACGGATCGCACAGCTTGTGCAGGCCATGCCCTTGCCCCGAATCAGTGCATTGGCTAACCCGGAGCCATGGGAAAAAGCCTTGTGCCGCCCGCCGGGGGCGGCGGAGACCATATCGAACAGGTGGATCTGAAGCGCGCCCTTGAGGAGCGCTACCTTGCCTATGCGCTCTCCACCATCATGCACCGCGCGCTGCCGGATGTGCGCGACGGGCTGAAGCCGGTGCACCGGCGCATTATGCATGCCATGCGCCTGCTGCGCCTTGATCCCGACAAAGGCTATGCCAAATGCGCGCGCATCGTCGGCGATGTCATGGGCAAGTACCACCCGCATGGCGACCAGGCGATTTATGACGCGCTGGTGCGCCTCGCCCAGGAATTTGCGGTGCGCTACCCGCTTGTCGACGGGCAGGGCAATTTCGGCAACATCGACGGCGATAATGCCGCCGCCATGCGCTACACCGAAGCCCGCATGACTGATGTGGCAGCCCTGCTGCTGGAGGGCATCACCGAGGATGCGGTGGATTTCCGCGCCACCTACAATGAAGAGGACGAGGAGCCGGTCGTCCTGCCCGGCGCCTTCCCGAACCTGCTCGCCAATGGCTCGGCCGGCATTGCGGTCGGCATGGCAACCAACATCCCGCCGCACAATGCCGCCGAGATCTGCGATGCGGCGTTGCACCTGATCGACAATCCGGCCACCACCAATGCCGAGCTGATGGCCTTCGTGCCCGGCCCGGACTTCCCGACCGGCGGCATCATCGTGGAAAGCCGCGCCTCGATTGCCGAGGCCTACGAGACCGGGCGAGGCGGCTTCCGCCTGCGCGCGCGCTGGGAAAAGGAAGACCAGGGCCGCGGCATGTGGGTCATCGTGGTCACCGAAATTCCCTACCAGGTGCAGAAATCGCGCCTGATCGAGAAGATCGCCGACCTGCTGGTCAACCGCAAGCTTCCGCTGCTGGAAGACGTGCGTGACGAGAGCGCCGAGGACATCCGCCTTGTGCTGGTGCCGAAGAACCGCTCGGTCGATCCCGAACTGATGATGGAATCGATCTTCAAGCTGACCGAGCTTGAAAGCCGCATCCCGCTCAACATGAACGTGCTGAGCCAGGGCAAGATCCCTAATGTCCTGTCGCTGCGCGAGGTCATCCAGCAATGGCTCGATCATCGCAAGGATGTGCTGGTGCGCCGCTCGCGCCACCGCCTCTCGGTTATCGACAAGCGGCTGGAAATCCTCGGCGGCCTGCTGATCGCCTATCTGAACCTTGACGAGGTGATCCGCATCATCCGCTACGAGGATGAGCCCAAGGCAGAGCTGATCAAGACCTTCACCCTGACCGACAACCAGGCGGAAGCCATCCTCAACATGCGGCTGCGCAATTTGCGCAAGCTGGAAGAGGCCGAGATCCGCCGCGAGCACGAGGCGCTGGTCAAGGAGAAAGAGCAGATCGAACGCCTGCTCGGCTCCGATGCGCTGCAATGGAAGACTGGTGCCTGGGAAGTGGCCGACGTGCGCAAGGCCTATGGGCCGGAAACCGACCTTGGCCGCCGCCGCACCACATTCGCTGATGCGCCGGACCATGATCTCGAAATCATCCAGCAGGCGATGATCGAGAAGGAGCCGGTCACGGTCGTGGTGTCCGAAAAGGGCTGGCTGCGCGCGCTCAAGGGCCACATGACCGATCATGCCGGCCTGACCTTCAAGGATGGCGACAAGCTGAAACTCGCCTTCCATGCGCAGACCACCGACAAGCTGCTGGTCATCACCACCGGCGGCAAGGCCTACACGCTGGGGGCCGACAAGCTGCCCGGCGGGCGCGGCCATGGCGAGCCGGTGCGCATCATGGTGGACATGGAAAACGACCAGGACATCCTGTCGATCTTCGTGCACGACCCGCAGGCGCGCCGCCTGATCGTCTCGCATGAGGGCAACGGCTTTGTCGTGGCCGAGGCCGAACTCATCGCCAACACCCGCAAGGGCAAGCAGGTGATGAACGTCAAGGCGCCCGACGAGACCAAGTTCTGCGTGCCGGTGACCGGCGACCATGTCGCCATTGTCGGCGAGAACCGCAAGCTGCTGGTGTTCGCCCTGTCGGAAATTCCCGAAATGTCGCGCGGCAAGGGCGTTCGCCTGCAGCGCTACAAGGATGGCGGTGTCTGCGACATCAAGACCTTCGCCATCGCGTCCGGCCTGACCTGGACCGACAGCGCAGAACGCGTGTTCACCCGCAGCGAGGCAGAGCTGACCGAGTGGAAGGCCAACCGCGCCGGCGCAGGACGCCTCGTGCCCAAGGGTTTCCCGAGAACAGGCAAGTTCGGCTGAAGCCGGTCGGCTCAGGCTGACACAGGCCGTCCCATCAGCCCGGTCACTTCGCCCTTGCGGATGACCGCCGGATCGTAGGCCTTGCGCGCAAAAACCTCCCGCACCATCGGCTCGAAAGTGTCCAGCGGCTCGCTTTCATAGTCGGGGTCGAAGCTCGCCTGGTCCCAGCGTTCGCAGAAATCGGTACAGGTCTGGAAGTGCGGGTTTCCCCGGAACTGCTCGCGCGCATCCCGGTCCCAATTGTAGTGATGGGCATAGTAGAGCATCTGGAAGATGCCGTGGTGCTCCACCGTCCAGGCCACCTCGTCGCGCACGAAGGGGCGGATCACCTCCGCCGACATGCGGTCATGGTTTTGCGGGGCCAGCCCGTCGCCAATGTCGTGAAGCAGGGCCGCGACGATCCAGTCAATGTCGGCGCCATCACGAAGCGCCCGCGTGGCCGATTGCAGCCCGTGCTCCATGCGGGTGATGCGATAGCCTTCGAGCGTCGCCTCGCCCTGACGGCGCAATTCATCCAGCACACGGTCGCCGGTCATGGCGTGGAACGGCTTTTCGAATTCTGCCAGCAGCAGATAATCATCCTTCGTGCCATCCTTCATCTGCGTGAAACTGACCGTGCGGTTCCCGTCCATGCTGGCACCTTTGCGATAATGGCTCTGTCGGCAGGCATTGAACCAGCGGTGAGCCAAAAAATCCACGAGAGAATGGCCAAAAATGGCGAAGGCCGCGCTCGCCGGAGATGCCTTTGCCAGGGAAACGGCGGGCCTGCATGACAGGTGATCCGGCGCCTTTTTCCTGCCGTATTGACTCTGAGAACAATCATTCGCATATAATGAGAACGAACGTTCGCACTCTTGGTGAATAGAACATGAAAACCGACAGCGAAACACTTCAGGGCGACCTGGATGACGACGAGGCCGCAAGCCCGCTGACGCGCGCCGAAAAGCGCGAGGCGCAGGCCCTGCGCATTCTCGACGCTGCCAAGACCTGCTTTGTGCGGTCCGGCTTTCAGGGCGCCTCCATGCATGAGATCTGCCGCGAGGCCGGCATGAGCCCCGGCGCGCTCTACCGCTATTTCCCGTCCAAGGAATCCATCATCGAGGCCATTGCCGCCAAGGAGCGCAGCCATGATGCCGAGCTTCTGACAGAGTCGCTTGCCCACCCGGACATTGTCGAGGCGCTGGTCAATTCGGTGATGACGCAGATCCGCGTGCGCCACGAAACCCGCATGGCGCCGCTCTTCACTGAAATCCGCGCCGAGGCGCTGCGCAACCCGGCTGTGCTGGAAAGCTGCGAATGCTCCATGCGCCAATTCCGCGAAATGATTTTCCGGCGCGTCAGCACCGCTGTTGCCGAAGGCAAGATCCGGCCCACAGTGCCGGTTGAAACCCTGCTTCCCGTGATGGTCGCCATCGGCGAGGGCCTCGTCCTCAATGATCTTCCGTCAAAAGGCCTCGACCTCGCCCAAGTCGAAACCATGATCCGCACGGCCGTCACGGCCAATCTGCGCCCCGTCACCTCCTGAACCGGACCCTCACACCATGCCGTTGACACGCATCCTGACCTCCACTGTCGCTTTGGCCTTCCTGGCCGCAGCTCTGCCTGCCTTTACACCCGCCCATGCCGCCGATCCTGCTCCCGCGGCCAAGGCCATTCACCCTGCGCCTGCCATCCGTGTTGTTGCCATTTCCATGCAGGAGATCGTCGAGACCCTGTCGGTCAATGGCACCATTGTCCCGCGCGAGGAGGCGGCTGTCGGCATCGACGTCAACGGGTTGCGCGTGCTGGAGCTGAAGGCGGAAGCCGGCGACATGGTGAAAAAGGGCGATGTGCTGGCCGTGCTGGACCGCGCCGCGCTTGATCTGGCCTTGGTCCAGATCGAAGCCCAGCGCGCACAGGTCGATGCGCAGGCGGCGCAGGCCAAGGCGCAGATTGCCGATGCCGAAGTGGGTGTGCGCCAGGCGGAAGAACAGCTGGAGCGCGTCTCGGCGCTGCGCAAGAAGGGCGTCGCGTCGCAATCCCAATATGACAACGCCATCAATGCGCGCGACAGCGCCAATGCCAAGCTGAACACGGCGCAAAAGGCCGTCGTGGCGGCAGAGGCCCAGCTTGGCGTCATTTCCGCCCAGACCCGAGAATTGCAGCGCCAGATTGCCTCGACGGAGGTCAAGGCCCCTGTGGATGGCCTCGTGCTGTCGCGAACCGCCATGCTGGGCGCGGTGGTTGGCGCATCGGCCGGGCCGCTGTTCCGCATTGCCGTCAACAATGAGCTGGAACTTCAGGCAACCGTCGCCGAAGTGCATCTGGCGCGTCTCACCTCCGGCCAGAAGGCCGAGGTCACTGTTCCCGGCCTCGACAAGCCGGTGGAAGGCACGCTCCGCCTCGTCTCGCCGGAGGTCAACAAGGCCACGCGCCTTGGCACGCTGTTCATCTCCTTGGCAGCTGACACGCCGCTGCGCAGCGGCAATTTCGCCGCTGCCGGCATCGAGCTAGTCCGCAAGCAGGCGCTCGCCGTGCCCTCGGTCGCGGTGCTATTCCGCGATGGCAAGCCCTATGTGCAGAAGGTGGATGGCGGGATCGTCCGCTCCACGCCGGTCACGCTTGGCACCCGAGCCGGTGAACTGGTGGAAGTGACGTCGGGCTTGGTGGAAGGCGACCAGATCGTCTCGCGCGCCGGAGTCTTTGTGTCCGATGGCGACCGCATCGCGCCGGTCCTTGACGAGGCGACGGGAGCGCTCGCCCAATGAACTGGAATATTTCCGCCTGGGCGATCCGCAACCCGCTGCCGTCGGTGCTGCTGTTCATCGTGCTGATGGTGCTCGGCACCATGAGCTTCATGCAGCTGCCAGTCACCCGGTTTCCCAACATCGATATCCCGATTGTCTCGGTCGTCATCACCGATCCCGGCGTCGCGCCGAGCGAGCTGGAAACGCAGGTCACCAAGCGCGTCGAAGATGCTGTGGCCAATGTCACCGGCGTCAAGAACGTCATCTCCAACATCACCGAAGGCCGCTCGACGACGATTGTCGAGTTCCGCCTTGAGATCGAAACGTCCACTGCCGTTACCGATGTGAAGGATGCCGTCGAGCGCATCCGTTCCGATCTTCCGGCCACGTCTGATGATCCGCTGATCAACCGCATCGACGTGGAAGGCCAGGCGATCCTCACCTATGCGGTGCGCGCACCGGCCATGACGCTGGAAGAACTGTCCTGGTTTGTCGAAGACACTGCCATGCGCAAGCTGCAGGGCCTGAAGGGCGTGGCACAGGTGGACCGCTTCGGCGGCGTGGACCGTGAAATCAAGGTGGAACTCGATCCCGCGCGCATGGATGCGCTGGGCGTCACGGCTTCCGCCGTCAACAGTGCGCTCAGGGCCACCAATGTGGACCTGAGCGGCGGACGCTCGGAAATCGCCGGGCGCGAGCAGTCGATCCGAACGCTGGGCGGGGCACGCGAGCTTTCAGACCTGAAGACACTTGAAATCCCGCTGGCCGGTGGCCGCCGTGTTTACCTCTCCGACATTGCCACCATCACCGATGGCTGGGCCGATCCGCGCTCCTTTGCCCGCGTGAACGGCGAGCCGGTCGTCTCGCTTGGTGTTTATCGCGGCAAGGGCGAAAGCGATGTCGATGTCTCGGCACGCGTCGAGGCAGCCGTCGCGGAACTCAACGCGGGCAATCCCGGCGTCTCCATCGAGCGCGTCGACAACTCGGTCGATTACACCGTCGGCAACTACGAATCCGCCATGAAGACGCTGGTTGAAGGCGCTCTTCTGGCGATCTTCGTGGTGCTGATCTTCCTGCGCGACATCCGTGCCACGCTGGTTTCGGCGGTCGCATTGCCGCTGTCGATCATTCCGACCTTCCTCGTGCTCGATCATCTGGGCTTCTCGCTCAACCTCGTCAGCCTGCTTGGCGTGACGCTGGTGACCGGCATTCTCGTCGATGATGCGATTGTCGAAATCGAAAACATCGTCCGCCACATCAAGATGGGCAAGACGCCCTATCGCGCGGCACTTGAAGCCGCCGACGAGATCGGCCTCGCCGTCATCGCGATTTCAGCCACCATCATGGCGGTGTTTGCGCCGGTCTCCTTCATGTCGGGCGTGGCAGGCCAGTATTTCAAGCAGTTCGGCCTCACCGTCGCCGTGGCAGTGTTCTTCTCGCTTCTGGTCGCCCGTCTGATCACACCATTGCTGGCCGCCTATTTCATGCGCCCGCACGGCGTCCATGATTTCAAGCCGGGCTTGCTCATGCGCGGCTATCTGGCGCTGCTTGGCTTCTCGCTGCGCTGGCGCTGGATCACGCTGGCAGCAGGCATTGCCTTCTTTGTCGGCTCCATGATGTCGACCGGCAACCTGCCATCCGGCTTCATTCCCCGCCAGGATGCCTCGCGCATCGTCTTCTCGCTTGAACTGCCGCCCGGCTCCAAGCTGGAGGACACCCGCGAGGCGACTGACGCCGTGACCAAGGTCATGCGCACACTGCCCGAGGTCGAGAATGTCTATGTCGTCGGCGGTGCCAACCCGACCGGCACGCTGGAGCTGCGCCGTGCCACGGTGGTCGTCGATCTTACCCACAAGGGCGAGCGGACCAAGACCCAGCATGTCATCGAGGAAGAACTGCTCGACCTGATGGCCGGCATTCCGGACCTGCGCGCCTATTACGTCAACGACCGCGGCCAGCGCTCGCTTGAAATCGGTGTCATGAGCAATGACGGGCAATTGCTGGACGATGAGGCGCGCAAGATCCAGAGCGCCATGAACGAGACCGGCATCTTCCGCGCCATCACGTCCAATGCCGCGCTCGACCGGCCGGAAATCATCGTCACGCCCAACATGGAGCGACTGGCGGAGCTTGGCATCTCCACGGCTTCTGTCTCGGAAGTGCTGCGCGTTGCCACCATCGGTGACATTGACGGCAATCTCGCCAAGTTCACCGATGGCGTGCGCCAGATCCCGATCCGCGTCCAGCTGGAGGAAAGCGCCCGCCAGAACATGGATGTGCTGGCCCAGCTTCCTGTTCCGCTGCCGACCGGCGCCACCGTGCCGCTCTCCTCGGTTGCCGAAATTCGCTACAGTCAGGGCCCGTCGTCAATTCAGCGCTACAACCGCGAGCGCCGCGTCGTCATCGGCGTCGACATGGCCGGCAAGGCCGAAATCGGCCAGGGGCTGGAGGCGATCAAGGCGCTCGATGTGGTGAAGGCGCTTCCCGCCAATGTGCGCATCCAGGAAACCGGCGACGCGGAAGTGATGGGGGATGTCTTCTCATCCTTTGCCACTGCCATGGTCACCGGCCTGCTGCTGGTCATGGTGGTTCTGATCCTGCTGTTCGGCTCGGTCTTCCACACCATCACCATCCTGCTGTCGCTGCCGCTTTCCATCGGAGGCGTGGTGGCGGCGCTCTACATCACCAATCAGGCGATCTCCATGCCGGTGGTGATCGGCATCCTGATGCTGATGGGCATCGTGACGAAGAACGCCATCATGCTGATCGACTTTGCCATTGAGCAGATCGCAGTGGGCGTGCCGCGCCGCGAGGCCATCATCGATGCCTGCCGCAAGCGCGCCCAGCCGATCATCATGACAACGATTGCCATGTCGGCAGGCATGGTGCCGGCAGCACTCGCCTTTGGCGATGGCGGCGAGTTCCGCGCGCCGATGGCAATTGCGGTCATCGGTGGCCTGCTGGTCGGCACGGCGCTCAGCCTCATCTTTGTGCCGTCGCTGTTCTCCATCATGGATGATGTGCGCAAGGCAACGGGCTGGCTGTTCCGAAAGCTGCTGAGGCCCAACCAGCGCGACGAGCCCTTGGAGAGCGAACCCTCCGCGCACGGCCATGCGGTGACAGAAAGCCAGGCACCAGCGCTGCCGCTGGCAGCTGAATGAAACCTCTCAGGCGCCGGCGGGAACCACCCGCTGGCGCTTGTGGCTGACGATCTGCCAGCCGGTGTGGGCGATGAGCGCGGCGATC
>JBGSQC010000107.1:0-4573 GCA_041738295.1 Zhengella sp.
CACCGCCTTCTTCAGCCATTGGAGCACGGTCCACTGGCCGTCCTCACCACGGCTGGCAACGCGCACCTCGCCGCGGTCAAGCAGGTTGAGCGCGGTTTCTACCGCATCGCGCACTTCGCCGCGTGTCGCCGTGGAGATGGCTTCCGGCGCTTCGAAAGCCTTTTCGATGACGGTTTCCAGGGCGGCGAGATCGGGCTTCGACATGAAAAAGGCTCCACAACAAGACTGCGTTAAGGTTCCCGCCGCTAGACTGCCTCCGGGATCGCGCGGAAACTATGCGAAGGGCCATGACCGGTCAATCGCTTGTGCGCCATCGCATGGCCGCAATGCGCAACGGAACGGGAACCATGAATCCGGAAGAAAAAAGCAGCTGGACGCCCCTGCCTCACTCGGGCGATGACGCAAAACGTGCGAGCGCCGTGCCCGATACGGCCCAAACGCGCGCGCCTGCCTATCGCCTGGCCTGGACCGACCAGGACTTCATGACGCACCGCGACCTGCGCGCTGTCCGCCTCCAGCTCGAACTGCTGAAGCCCGAGATGATGCTGGCCGAACGCGGCATCCGATCCACCGTCATCCTGTTTGGCGGTGCCCGCATTCCGGAGCCTGGCGGCGACGCCTGGGCCGCCAAGAACGAGACCCAGCGCGCCAACCTGCTCGCCAACGCGAAATATTATGAGGAGGCGCGCAAGTTCGCCCGCCTTTGCTCAACGGAATCGGCGCGCTCGCTCTACCGTGAATTCGTTGTCGTCACCGGCGGCGGACCGGGCGTCATGGAGGCTGGCAATCGCGGCGCACAGGATGTCGGCGCGCCATCCATCGGCCTCAACATCGTGCTGCCGCATGAGCAGGCTCCCAATGAATATGTGACGCCGGAGCTTTGCTTCAACTTTCACTATTTCGCCATCCGCAAGATGCATTTCATCATGCGCGCCAAGGCCGTGTCGGTGTTCCCCGGTGGGTTCGGCACCATGGACGAACTTTTCGAGACGCTGACGCTGATCCAGACCGGCCGCATGGAGCGGGTGCCGATACTGCTCTTCGGCAAGGCGTTCTGGGAAGGCGCGATCAATCTGGAGTTCCTGGCGGCGCAAGGAACGATTTCGCCCGAGGATCCGGACCTGATCACTTTTGTCGATACGGCGGAAGAAGCCTGGAAAACAGTGGCGGACTTCTACAAGCTTGAGGTCTGACCGGCCTCCGCACCAGGCTTGGCGCTGCATTCGACGAATTTTCGCTTCCTAACGTGGCTCTTGGCGCATAAAACAGCACCATGAGCAGAAACCGCATGACATTCTTGGCATCGCTGCGCCGCGACGGATGGGCCTTTGCCATTCTCGCGGCCATGGTCATGTTTGCGGGATACTTGCAGCCTTTGGCCGAGGCAAAAGCGGCCAATGGACCTTACGCAGGTGTCATCTGCTCGACCTTCGGCGCCGCAAAGGCCGGTCCGGACGGTTCTCCCGTCGATCCCGCAAGCGCCGATGATTGTCCGCTTTGTGTGGCGTCGGCCGGGTCCGCCCCGCTGCTCCTGCCGGTCATCCCTGTAGCTGCCTCCCCTTGCCGCACCGCCTCACCGGTGCGCTGGACGCTGGATGCAGAACGGATGGCCGTGCGGCTGGCGATGGGCGTCCAGCCGATTCGGGGACCGCCCTCCTTCTCCTGATTGCTCGTCCACCAGACCAACATGCTTGCGGGATGACCGGGCGCTGCCCTCCCTGCGGCTATCAGGAGAATAAATCATGACCATCCGTCTTTCCAAATTTGCTGTCGCCCTTGCGCTCGGCCTCACGTCTGCCACCCCTCTTTTCGCACCGTCATTCTCCGTCGTTCATGCCATCGACATGCAGTCGGTCAAGGCAGGAACGCTCGAAATCTCGGGCTTCTGGACACGCGCCATGCTGCCGGCACAGCCCGCAGCCGGCGGGTTTCTCACCGTCACCAACACCGGCAAGGAGGATGACCGCATGATTTCGGTCACAACCACGCGCGCCGGCAAGTCCGAGATCCATGAAATGGCCATGGTCGACAATGTCATGAAAATGCGCCAGCTGGCCGATGGCCTTGTCATTCCCGCTGGCGGAACAGTCGAGCTGAAGCCCGGCGGCTATCACCTGATGTTTCTGGAAGTCCCGGAGCGCTTCGAGGAAGGCCAGACTGTCCCTGTCACAGTGACCTTTGAGAAGGCCGGCAAGGTCGATCTCGTGCTGCCGGTGAAATCCATGCAGGAAGGCAAGATGCAGATGGATCATGGCCAGATGCCGAAGAAGCAGTAAGTCCCGGCTTCACTCTCCCCCTGTCCCGGGTTTCTGTCCGGGACAGCAAGGGCCGTCATCGCTGTCCGGTGATGGACCGCAGGAAGGAAGCCAGATCATCCGTCACGAAATCGACGGTTCCGGCCTCCGGCTCGTCGCGCTCCCAGACTTCGGCAAAATCCGGCTCGAAATTGCGCGGAACAATCAGCACTGTCGCCATGCCCATCGCCTTGGGCACCAGCAGGTTGCGCGCCAAATCCTCGAACATGGCTGCTTTGGCTGTGTCAATCCGGTGCAGCGAGGCAAACTTGTCGTAGGTCTCGCGGGCAGGCTTGGGCACCAGGCCTGCAGCCACGATGTCGAAGATTTCGTCAAAATGGTCGAGAATGCCGAGCTGGCGCGCCGTTCGCTCTGCGTGGCCACGGTCGCCATTGGTAAAGATGAATTTCTTGCCCGGCAGCGCGCGGATGGCATCACCCAGTGCCGGGTCCGGCGTCAGCCAGGAATAGTCGATGTCATGGACCTTCTGAAGGAAGTCGTCGGGATCGATCCCGTATTGGGTCATCAGCCCGTTCAGAGTCGTTCCGTAATCGCGATAGAATTCCTTCTGGACCTTGCGCGCCTCGTCGCGCGGCAGTTCCAGCAGCGCCGACACATAATCGGTCATCCGCACATCGATCTGCGCAAACAGATTGGCGTGGTGCGGGTAAAGCGTGTTGTCGAGATCAAACACCCACTGGGTGACATGGGTGAAATCGGCGGGGGAGGGCTGTCTTGTCATCTTGCCTGTATGGCATTGCCGGATACGCCGGTCCAGAGCCAAGCGAAAACTTGGTTGTATGCAAACGATCATGCAGCCTTAAGATATTTTTCAATCTCCTGATATAGCATTCAATAATGCAGGGAGACGAAGAATGATGAAACGCACGCGCAAGCTTATCTGGAGCCTGGTTTACGCCTGCTGTTTCCTTCTTATTCCGTCCTACTTCTATCTGGTGATCCACAGCCGCATGGAGCAGCAACCGCCTTTGCAGGCCGTCCTGCTGATGCCCGCGCTGGTCGCCTTCGTGGTGTCTTACGCTGTGGCGTTGCGCAACAAGGAACTGAACGAGGCACTCGGCAATCTCGACAGCGCCAACAGGCAACTCGAGCGCGCTTATGCGATGCTGCAGACCAAATCCTCCACCGACTCCATGACCGGCATGCTCAACCGCGAAGCCTTTTTCGGCGCCCTTGAGAAATTTCGCCGAAAGTCGGATTCCGGCGCCTTGCTGATCATTGACGCCGATCATTTCAAGTCGATCAATGACAATTTCGGACATTTGACCGGCGACGAGGCGTTGATCCTGATCACCGATGCGGTGGTGAAGTCGGTGCGCGACTGCGACATTCTCGGGCGCATCGGTGGCGAGGAATTCGGCGTCTATCTGGCAGGAGCAGCAATTGATGATGTCCGCACCGTCGCAGAGCGCATTCGCCATGCTGTCGAGAAGGCCGAATTTTTCCCGCGCGCCAATGTCAAGCGCGCGCTCACCGTCAGCATCGGCGGAGCGATGGTGACGCCGGGCGCCACCATTTCCGAGATCATGCGCCAAGCAGACATGCGCCTCTACCAAGCCAAGAATGCCGGACGGAACCGCGTGATCCTCGAATCCTACGAAGCCGAGGCGGCCTGACAGCTCTTGCCAAGGCCCTTGCAAGAACGGGTCTGAGCGGCCAGAAGAGGCTCCCTTCTGCCTGGAGCGCGCATCTTGGAAGCCTGGATCCTCATTACCCTTGCAGCAGCCTTCCTGCAAAACATCCGCTCCACGCTGCAAAAGCACCTCAAGGGCGCAATGGGCACGACCGGGGCAACCTTTGTCCGCTTCGGTTTTGGCGCGCCGGTCGCAATCATCCTCTTTGCCGTGATCCTGAAGGTCAGGGACGCGACCATTCCGGTTCCCGATGCCACTTTTGCGCTATGGGTTGTCACCGCAGCCATGGCGCAAATTGGCGCGCAGGCGCTTCTCGTCCACCTGTTTTCCTTTCGGAATTTTGCAGTCGGCAGTGCCTATTCGCGCACCGAACCGGTACAGGCAGGCCTCTTCGGCCTTGCCTTTCTGGGCGACACGATTTCCGCCGCTGCCATTTTGGCAATCACCATCTCGGTTTTCGGTGTGATGATGATCTCGGTGGCCAGAAGTCCTTTGACGTTGCGCTCGCTGGTCATGTCGCTGGTATCGCGAACCTCGCTGATCGGGTTGGCGTCCGGCACGCTGTTCGGACTGGCCGCCGTTGGCTATCGCGCTTCCTCCTTGGCGCTGGAGCCGAACATGACC
>JBGSQC010000119.1:0-6533 GCA_041738295.1 Zhengella sp.
GGCGGCGATCTCGCTGCTGGCAGCAAGGCGCGTTGCGGTTGCAGCATCATCGGCCCGCATGGCGGCCTCGAAGGCCTGCGCGCTGTCGCGGTCAAGCCTGCCAAGATGAAGCTGCCAGGCAGCATCGCGCTCGTGGCGAAGCTTTTGCGCTTCGCTGTCATCGGGTGCTGTGCTCAGCCGGGCATGACCGGCCAGCGTCTCGCGGGCTTGAGAAAGAGCTACCTCACATTGTGCGATCCTGTCATCGAGCGCGCGCGAAGCTTGCGACAGCGCCAAAGCCTCTTCGCGCAGCGCCTTTGCCGCCTCCATCGCCGGAGGCGCAAGGGCAAGGAACCGGGCTTCGTCGCCTTGCCAAGGCAACAACTGGCCCAATCGCGCCGAAAAGCGGACCGCAGCATCATCAAGCGCAGTTTTCGCTCCGTCCTGCCGGGCAACCAGCGTGTCCGGTTCAAGCGCGGCCAGGAAGGCAGCTGAATCGGCAGTGGCACCTGTCGAAGCGGGAATTGCATCCCCTGCCTCAGCCTCGACGTCGGCAAGCGCTTTTTCGTTTCGTTCCAGTTCCAATTTGGCGATGCCAAGGGTTGCATCGCC
This sequence comes from Zhengella sp., assembly GCA_041738295.1. Classification (GTDB taxonomy): domain Bacteria; phylum Pseudomonadota; class Alphaproteobacteria; order Rhizobiales; family Rhizobiaceae; genus Zhengella. The sequence goes on from JBGSQC010000119.1 coordinate 592, forward strand.
TGTCTGCAACTTTGTGACTGCCTGCGACACCCGCTCGACTTGTCCGGCCTGAGCCCAATGCCCGGCCGCCTCCAGACCTGGCGGCATGCCGAGAGCGGTCAGCACTGCGGCAACCTCCGCCTTTGCGGCATCGTGCTCTTCACGCCTTCGCGGCAGATCCGCCAATGCCGAAAGATGCCGGGCCTCGGCTTCCCGGGCAGCAAGAATGCGCGGCTTCAGCGACAGAATAACCTCGTCGGCTTGCAGCCCGGCAAGCGCGCCTTCGATGGCGTCCAGTCGCTCCTTGAGCGATGACATGGTGGCCAACACGCCGGCCTCGTCGCGTGCCAGCCGTTCGAGTTCCGACTCCAGAGTCTCCGGAAATCCTGCAGGTCCGCCCAGTTCAGCCAGTCCGGCCTCCAGCCGCGCGAGGTCCGGCGCCATGGCCTGCACATCGTCAATGGCCGCGAGCTTGGCATGGGTTGCCTCGCAGGCTCGCTTCCGGTCCCTCGCTTCACCAAGCGCCTTGCGCGCCTGCTCCAGCTCCTCCGCCAGACGCTGATACTGGCTGGCCGGAATGTCGGCGTCGCGCAGTTCGGCCTCGATTCGCCTTAGATCCTGCTTCAGGGTGGAAAGCCTGCTGTTGCTCAGGCGTGGCGCATGGAATTTCCGGGCCTCGCTGCGCACATCCTCCATGGCGCGCGCAAGCTCGGGCAGGCCGGCTGATGCGGCAAACAGCATTTCACCCACTTCGCCCTTGCTGGCCAGAATGTCTTTGCCACCCTTTTCGATGGTGATGTCATCAAGGGAGAACATGTTCTTGTAGCCGTCGCGCGTCAGGCCGTGCAGCGCAGCAGCCAACAGGGCTGGATCAACCGCGTTCCCCGCCTCGTCCCGCAAGTTTCCCGTCTGCCGCTTGACGCGGACAAGTTCGTGCGCCTGCCCGTTCCACTCCAGCACGCCGCCCACCTCCATGGAGGAATAGCCGTGCTTGAAGCCATATCTGCTGGTCGGCTCGATCTCGAAAAGCAGGTCCAGCCAACCACTAAAGGCGGTTGATTTGCCGGCTTCATTCGGACCCACAATGATGTGGAGGTCTGGCCCCTCTGTCGGTTTTTCGCCGAGCTCCAGCCGGAAATCGGTGAACTTGCCATAGCGCGTGAGGTTGAGACGCTTAAGCCGCATCAGGAGTTCCCCTCGCCCGAGGGTCCGCGTGCCAGCCGGGCCAGCACGTGGCGGGATCCCTCTGCCAGCAACTCGTCCAGCAAGGCGCGGCCGGATCGGGCATCCGAGCCGAACCGGTCGCGTAAAGACGGAGGAAGCTCGCTGACAAGCGCCGCCATCTCGGCTTCCGCTTCCGCCATGAAGGCGCTGTCGCCGGCGACGTCATCCATCAGTGATGACAGCCGGAAAACCGGATCGGATGTTGACCCCTTGGAGGCTTCCCCCGGAAGCTCGGCACCGCCCAACAGCAGTTTGTCGAGCCAGACATGGCCGATCGCTTCCCCGGCATCGCCGATTGACGCTTCCAGCATGTCGATGTCGCGCATCAACCGCCATGCCATGTCCGGTGCCGCTGAAAGGCGGTGGCGAAACACCAGTTCCTGTGACAGGCAGGCGGAGCGCGCCGCTGCCATGCCCTCGCGGATCATCGTCATGGCCGAGGTCCAGTCTCTCGCCCCGGTCAGGTCATGCTCGATCAGGGCAAACTCGGCCACGGCGGTCACGCGCTCTCGGATGGTGATGCCGTTCTCGTCCACCTCGCCAATGGTCACGGATTTGGGACCGCTTTCGCCAATGTCCCGGCCTTGCGGCATGCCCGGCATCACCACCAAGGGCGCTGTGGAATGGACCTGCCGTTTGTGCACATGGCCGAGCGCCCAATAATCCATGCCGACAGCCGAAAGCTCACTGAGCGAGCACGGCGCATAGACATCATGGTTTGGAGACCCGGCAAGGCTGGTGTGCAGCAGCGCAATGTTGACCATCCCGCTCTCCGGCACGCGGAACCGCGACAACAGATTTTCCGGGGCATGGCGGTCGCCAAAGCTGACCCCATGGATGGCCACGCCCTTGTCCTCGATCCGCACCACCCCGCCCTTGGCCGGGAAGACATGCACGTTGGGCGGCAGGTCAAGCTGGCGGGTGATGGTTGATTCCGCGTCATGGTTTCCGCGGATCATGAAGACATCGATCCCGGCCTCATGCAGGCGTTGCATTTGCCGTGTCAGGAAGGCCGCTGTCTTCATCGACCGGAGCGAACCGTCATAGAGGTCGCCGGCGATCAGCAGCGCATCGACCTCCTCTTCCATGCAAATGTCGATGATGCGCTCCAGCACACGCCGGCTGGCTGAAGCCGTAGCGTCCGCCAGCGCGCGATTGCGCAGCGCGAGGCTTTTCAGCGGCGAATCCAGATGCAGATCGGCAGTATGGACGAAGCGGTAGCGGGTCACGGGTGTCCTTGTCCGCCCGAAGCGAACGGGCAATCTCCTTGCATAGGCGATTTGGCGTCCTGCACTCAACCCGTCACACACGGCTGGCCGCACCTCCCCTTCACGAGGGGATCACGTCCTGTTGAGTGGGCAATTGACCGCCAACCGGTTGACCGGACGAGACTGCGCAGCCAGAAAGGGCAATCAAGCCGGGCTGAACCGGCTGTGGAGGACATACCCTTGAAGACATTGCTCGGCTCGCTTTTTGCCGCAACCTTGCTCGCGACCCCCCTTCACGCTGCTGATCCTGATCCGGCCAACTGGCCGTCGGTGCTGGAGGCAGCCAAGGGCCAGACTGTTTACTGGAACGCCTGGGGCGGTTCGGAAAACATCAACGCCTATATCGAATGGGCCGGGTCTGAGCTCCAGAAGCGCCATGGCGTCACGCTCGTGCATGTCAAACTGGAAGACACCGCAACCGCAGTGGCCAAGGTCGTCGCCGAAAAGGCGGCTGGGCAGGACGAGGGCGGCACGGTCGATCTCATCTGGATCAATGGCGAAAACTTCGCGTCCATGCAGAAGCAGGGCCTGCTGATGGCACCTGGCTGGGCGGAAAAATTGCCGAGTTACAAGTTTGCCGACGTGGAGAACAAGCCGACCATCACAATCGACTTCACCATTCCCACGCTGGGCCAGGAAAGCCCATGGGGCATGGCCAAGCTGGTCTTCTTCCATGATACGGCGCGCGCGCCTGCCGACAGCATGCCGAAGTCGGCCGCCGGGCTTTTGGAGTGGGCCAAGGCCAATCCCGGTCGCTTCTCCTACCCGCAGCCGCCGGATTTCATCGGATCGAGTTTCCTGAAGCAAGTCCTTAGCGAGACGGTGGCTGATCCTTCCGTTCTGCAGAAGGCCGTCGTCGAGAAGGATTTCGACACGGTAGCGGCACCCCTTTTTGCCTATCTTGACCAGTTGCATCCGTTGATGTGGCGCCAAGCCAAGGCCTTCCCGAAGAACTACCCGGCGATGAAGCAGTTGCTTGCCGATGGCGAGGTGGAGATCATCTTTGCCTTCAATCCGGCCGAAGCCTCTTCGGCCATTGCAGCTGGTGAGCTGCCGGACACCGTGAGGTCCTTTGTGTTCGAGAAGGGCACACTTTCAAACACCCATTTTGTCGGCATTCCCTACAATGCCAATGCCAAGGCCGGTGCGCTCGTTCTGGCCGATTTCCTGCTGTCGCCGGAGGCCCAGGCCCGCAAGCAGGATCCCAATGTCTGGGGTGATCCGACGGTGCTCGCCATGGCCAAGCTGTCAGCCGAGGACCGCGCCCGTTTCGATGCACTTGATCTGGGCATCGCAACCCTCTCACCGGCTGATCTCGGACCCGCCGTGCCGGAGCCGCATGCCAGCTGGATGACGCGCATCGAAGAGGAATGGAAGCGCCGCTACGGCGTTGCCAACTGACGGTCGGGCTGCCTTGACGCCCCGTTTCACCGGCCTGAGCCTTGCAAGCCTCGGGCCGGTGCTCGCCATCCTGCTTCTGGCAGGACCTGTTCTGGCCGGATTGGCCGGAACGCTCCTCCCGGCCTTTGGCTATTTGCCGGCCTTGGGAGGCGAAAACCTAACCATTGCACCTTTTCAGCAGCTGGGTGACACACCGGGATTACTGCGCTCCGGCGCAACCAGCCTATTCACCGGACTGGGCGCCACCTTGCTGGCAACCGTGGCTGTGGCGCTTTTCCTTGCAGGCTGGTCGGGCACGCGCGGTTTTGCGACGCTGCGCCACCTGCTGTCCCCACTTTTGGCTGTTCCCCATGCTGCCGCCGCATTCGGCCTCGCCTTTCTCATTGCGCCATCAGGATGGCTGTCTCGCCTGTTCTCGCCCTGGGCGACAGGTTGGCAGGCCCCGCCCGACCTGTTGATTGTCAATGATCCTGCCGGACTGGCGTTGATTGCCGGGCTGGTTGCCAAGGAAATCCCCTTTCTTTTCCTCGTCAGCCTGTCTGCCCTGCCGCAGGCCCATGCGAGCGAGGCGCGCCGCCTGGCCGCGGCCTTTGGCTATGGCAGGATCGCTGGCTTTCTCTGCCTCGTCTGGCAGCCGGTCTACCGCCAGATCCGCTTGGCCGTCTTCGCGGTGCTGGTCTTTTCCACCTCGGTCGTAGATGTTGCCGTTATTCTGGGTCCGGGAACGCCGGAAACCCTGTCGGTGCGTCTGCTTGGCTGGATGAACGATGCCGATTTGCAGATGCGCTTCATGGGCTCTGCCGGTGCCATGCTGCAGCTTGGCCTTTCGTTGCTGGCCTGCCTGATCTGGCTCGGCTTCGAGCGCATCGGGGCCGCGTTGCTTGCGCTTTGGTGCAGGCAGGGCTGGCGTTTCACGGCAGACAGAATCATCCGCGCCATGGCACTCCTGTTGCCGATGCTGAGCGCCCTTTCGATATTCGGTGGACTGGCCATCCTTGCCCTCTGGTCGGTATCAGGCCTCTGGCAATTTCCCTCCGCCATTCCCGCAGACATTACCTTGACAGGCTGGATGAAGGCACTTCCGCGCCTTGCGGCCCCGCTTGGCACCACACTTGTCGCAGGCGCGGTCTCGGCCGCCCTTGCCACCATCCTCGCGGTGATGTGTCTCGTGCGAGAGGAAGAGACCGGGCGCAAAGGCCGCTTTCAATGGATGGTCTATCTGCCCCTCGTGGTGCCGCAGGTTGCCTTCCTCTTCGGGCTTCAGGGACTGGCCATTCTATCCGGCGCGAAGCCGGGTCTGGGCTTGCTCATCCTCATCCATGTCGTCTTTGTGCTGCCCTATGTGTTCCTCTCGCTGTCCGACCCTTGGCGTGCCTGGGACAAGCGCTATGGCGCGATCGGTGCCGGTCTTGCCGCAAGCCCTGCACGCATCTTCTGGAGGATCCGCCTGCCGATGATGGCCGCGCCTCTTCTGACCGCCGCTGCCGTCGGCTTTGCCGTCTCCGCCGGGCTTTATCTGCCAACCGTGCTGATCGGGGCTGGACGCGTTTCCACCATCACCACGGAGGCCGTTGCGTTGGCATCGGGCGGCAATCGCCGCGTGATCGGCATTTACGCCTTCCTTCAAATGATGCTTCCGGCCATCGGCTTCCTGATTGCCATTGCGCTGCCTGCCCTGCTATTCCGCAACCGGCGCGCCATGAGGGACTGATCAGGCATGACAAGCGGCGAGGCCTTGCGGCTGGAAAACGTGGAGATCCTGCTGGGCGAGCGGCCCCTGCTGTCGGTGGATGCTACGATTGCGCCCGGCGACGTGCTGACCCTGATGGGGCCTTCCGGTTCCGGCAAGTCCACGCTTCTGTCGTTCATCGGCGGGTTCCTCGATCCGGTCTTTACGGCCAGCGGGAAAGTCTGGTCAGGTGCCGGCGAAATCACCGCTCTCCCGCCCCATGAGCGACACGCCGGCATCCTCTTCCAGGATCCGCTGCTGTTCCCGCACATGTCGGTGCTCGGCAATCTGGTCTTTGCCATTCCGCAGCATGTCCGCCCCACCAGCGCCCGGCAGGCGGC
>JBGSQC010000132.1:0-10174 GCA_041738295.1 Zhengella sp.
CGAAGGACAGCGGATTGGCACCCACCGCCGCGCCGACCGCCCGGCTCGCCTTGGGCTTTCCGATGGCGGACGCGATCTGCGAATAACTGGCGGCGTGATTGAGCGGAATGCGCATCAGCGCTTCCCAGACGCGGATCTGGAAATCGGTGCCGATCATCACCACACGCAAGGGCTGGTCCGGCTGCCAGCGGGCAGGATCAAAGATGCGCGACGCCAAGGGCGCAGTCCGTTCCGTATCCGGCATGAACCGGGCATTGGGCCAGCGTCCAGCCATGTCATCAAAGGCGGCCTGCTCTGCGCCTTCATCGCAAAAGGCCAGGCCGCAGAGCCCGCGAGCCGTCGCCATGACCAATGCCTGGCCGAATGGCGAGGCATGGACACCCCAGAAAATCTCGATGCCGGCACCGCGCGTCTTGTAGTCGCCCGGCGACAGCGCCTCATGGGTGACGAAGAGATCGTGCAGGCGCCCGGGGCCTGAGAGGCCCAGTTCGAAGGAGGCATCAAGAATGGGGGCGCCTTCGTCCAGCAGGCGGCGCGCGTGGTCCAGCGTCACGGCTTGCAGGAAGGCTTTTGGCGAGAGACCTGCCCAGCGGGTGAAAAGCTTCTGCAGGCCGGTCGGCGTTTCACCGACTTCAGCTGCCAGAGCGTCCAGCGAAGGCTGGTCGCGATAATCAAGTGAGAGCTTTTCGATCACCCGGCTGACCGTCCGGTAATCCGAACCGGACGGAGTGACATCACGGATGAGAATGGGCGTGTGGGCGGTCATGGCTTTTCCTCCATGGCCTCAAGAATGGCGCGGACGAGAGGCCCGCGCCACCCGAAACTTGCCGAACAGCTCCGCTTGAAGGGAGCGCCGGGAAATTACTTCGAGCCCTTGCCCTTGGCGGCTCCGGCGTCTTTCACCTGCGATCCAAGAAGCGGCGCTGCTTTTTCGGGCTTCTTGTCCTTCTTGGGCTTGCGGACTTCCTTGTTGCTTTTCATTTGACCCTTGGCCATCGGCGAAATTCCTCTTGCTGGCAGCCGAACGGCCGCACCTGCGCATCTGCGCTGTGGCGATCTTACGCCTGACGCTTGGGGAAATAAATTGCTCCCGATTGAAAATCGCGAGGCTCAGCTGCGCTTGGCCGTTGCCAATGCGGCTGAGAAGGCCTTGGCGAAACTGTCGCGGTCATCGGGGTTGAGGAACTGACCGATGGAAACGCTCTGCCCTGCGCCAACAATGTTCATGCCCGTGATCCCTATTTCGTCATGACGCGAAACCAGGAACTTCGCCCAGAACGGATTGAAGCGGTGTTCCTCGGCGCGGCCAGACGGGGCCACCTTGCGAATCAGCATGTCGTGGCGCCACAGCGTGACCTGTTCGCGGGCGCGCGCATCGCGGTAGTTCCACTTGAAGGCAGCCCAAAGCAGAAGAATATCGAGGCCGAAGAAGCCGAAGACCGGCCAGGCACCCTTTGACAGGAAGAACACGCCGGATGCCAACCAGACAAAGGTACAAAACCCCATGACCATGAGAAAGCCCTTGCGCCCCAGCGAGCGGTGGGGCGTCAAAAGGGCATCGAAAACCGGCTCTTCGCTGTCAACGGCGGTGGCTTGGTCCATGAGTTGGGATTATAGGGAAAAGATGCAGGACGGAAGCATGAAAAAAGTCGCATCCCCCAAAGCCGCGATCACAAAAACCGGAGCAAAGACGCGCTACTCAAAGGACGAGATGCGGGAGATCTTCCGCCGCTTTTCGGTGCAGCGCCCTGAACCGAAAGGCGAACTCGCCCATGTCAATCCGTTCACCCTGGTGGTGGCGGTGGCGCTTTCGGCGCAGGCGACCGACGCCGGCGTCAACAAGGCGACGAAAGAGCTGTTCCGCGTGGCCGACACGCCGGAGAAAATGCTGGCGCTCGGCGAAGAGAAGGTGGGCGAGTATATCCGCACCATCGGGCTTTGGCGCAACAAGGCCAAGAATGTCATCGCCCTGTCGCGCAAGCTGGTGGACGAGTTCGGCAGTGAAGTGCCGCGCACGCGCGAAGAGCTGGTGACGCTGCCCGGTGTCGGACGAAAGACTGCCAATGTGGTGATGTCGATGGCCTTCGGTATTCCGACCATGGCGGTGGATACGCACATCTTCCGCATTGCCAACCGGATGGGCATGGCGCCCGGAAAGACACCCGACGAGGTGGAAGATGCGCTGATGCGGATCGTGCCGGAGGATTATCTCTTCCACGCGCATCACTGGCTGATCCTGCACGGTCGCTATTGCTGCAAGGCGCGCAAGCCGGATTGCGAGGCCTGTGTGATTGCCGACATCTGCAAGTCACCGGAAAAGACCTGCGATGTGCCGGCGGCGCTGGTGGAACTGCCGGCGCAAGTGATTGGCTAATGCGGCGAGACGCTTGCCTGTCCAGCAAGAATGATATACATATAGGGCGTGTATATCATTGCCAGGAGTTTCCCATGCAGGTCTCCCGTTGGGGCAACAGCCTTGCCATCCGTCTGCCTGCCGCCGTTGTCGAAGCACTGGGCCTTCAGGAAGGCGATGACGTGAAGGTCATTGCCAGCAACCGTACGCTGATCGAAATCGAGCGGCAGCCCGGCGTGGATGCTGTGCTGGAAAGGCTGCGGACGTTGCGTGGGCGGCTTCCAGCCGATTTCCGGTTTGACCGCGAAGGCGCCAATGAGCGCTGAGTTCGCCGATACGAATGTCCTCATCTATCTCCTTTCGGGAGATGCATTGAAGGCAGACAAGGCGGAATCCTGCCTGCGCCGCCGACCCGTCATATCCGTCCAGGTGCTGAACGAACTGGCCAATGTGGCCCGACGCAAGCTGGCGATGTCGCCTGACGAGACATGGCTGTTCCTGGACAGCGTGCGCGCGCTGGCCACCGTGGTGCCAGTCACAATCGATGTGCACGATCTTGGCCTTGCGCTGGCCAAGCACCACGGCTTCTCGATCTATGATTCGATGATCATCGCGGCAGCTTCGCTTGCCGGTTGCCAGACAGTGCTGAGCGAAGACATGCAGCACGGCTTCAAGACTGAAACCGGTGTCACAATCATCAACCCGTTCCGGTGATCAGGCAGGGCGCCCGCCTTCCAATGCGGAAAAACGCGGGTCGGCGACCGAGAGCTTCTTGTGCAGATGAACCATCATGGCGGCGGCAAAGAGCGGCGTTGCCAGGTTCAGAACCGGCACCGAGAGGAAGCCTGCGATCACCAGTCCGGCGAAAAAGACAGTGGTGGAATGCTTGCGGCGGAACAGCCGGGCTTCATCCTCGGAGCGGAAACGCATCGCGGCAAACTCAAAGAATTCCCGGCCGAGCAGATAGCCGTTGACGAGGAAGAAGGCGGCGATGTTGACGCCTGGAACCAGCAGCAGCAGCAATGCCACGATGTTGCCGGCGATCACCACGCCGAGGAACTTCGCAGCCAGGACGCCAGAGCGGATTACCGGAAGAGCCGTACCTGGCCGGTCGCGGGGATAATCCTGCTTTTCGACCACCTCGGCTACGTCATCCAGGAAGATGCCGGCGACAATCGCGGTGACCGGCGCGATCAGCAGGGCGAGGCCCAGCGCAAGGCCGACACCGGCAAAGATGGCGGCGACAACGCCAAGCCAGCCGGCCCAGGAGGGCAGGCCGGGCAGAAGCGCATCCAGCCAGGGCAATGCCATCCATTCGAACAGGCCCTTCATGCCGAACCAGGCCCCGACCAGAAGAAGCAGCGTCATGCCAATCGATTTCAGCAGAACAGACCGGAATTCCGGAGTGAACAGGCGGCTGGCCGCCATCCGCGCAGCATCAATGATCATGGCAACCCTGCCCTTTGTCCAAACCGGATGCGGCTTTGCGCCGCCTTTCCGGCAGATAGGAAGCTGATGGGCGTCCCGCAAGACGATCTCTTCTTGCAATGCAACAGAAAGGCGATAAACGGACCCGGTACAGGATGCGCAGGGGACCTCCATGGACCGGTATGACGTGCTTTGCATCGGCAATGCCATTGTCGACATCATCGCCCGGTGCGATGATGATTTTCTTGTTTCCAACTCCATCATCAAGGGGGCGATGAACCTCATTGATGCCGAACGGGCCGAGGCGCTTTATGCAGCCATGGGCCCGGCGGTGGAAACATCAGGCGGCAGTGCCGGAAACACGGCAGCCGGCATCGCCTCCTTCGGCGGCAAGACGGCCTATTTCGGCAAGATCAGCAATGACAGCCTGGGGCGCATCTTCACCCATGACATCCGCGCGCAGGGCGTTTCCTTTGACACGCGCCCGCTTGCCGGAAATCCGCCCACGGCCCGCTCGATGATCTTCGTGACACCGGATGGTGAGCGCTCCATGAACACCTATCTCGGCGCCTGCGTGGAGCTCGGGCCGGACGATGTGGAGCCGCAGAAGGCAAAGGCGGCAAAGGTTACCTATTTCGAGGGCTATTTGTGGGACCCGCCGCTTGCCAAGGAAGCGATCCGCCAAACCGCTGCGCTGACCCATGAGGGCGGCGGCGAGGTGTCGATGACCTTGTCCGATCCGTTCTGCGTGGATCGCTACCGCGACGAATTCCTTGAGCTGATGCGGTCCGGCACGGTCGATATCGTGTTTGCCAATGAGCACGAGCTGAAATCGCTCTACCAGACATCCGACTTCGAAACGGCGCTCGGGCTGATCCGCGCGGACTGCAAGCTGGCAGCGATCACACGGTCGGAACTGGGTTCGATCATTGTTCGCGGTGATGAAACGATCACCGTTGAAGCGGTTGCCATTGAGCAACTGGTCGACACGACCGGGGCGGGAGACCTTTATGCCGCCGGTTTCCTGTATGGCTACACGGCAGGTCTGCCGCTTGCGACCTGCGGAGAGCTGGGTTCGCTGGCTGCGGCCATCGTCATCCAGCAGATCGGCCCGCGCCCGCAGGCCAATTTGCGCGATGCCGCCATTCAGGCCGGCCTGATCTGACGTTCTGGTCTTAGGGAATCAAGGCTAGGACCTATCCACTCTTCGTTGAATCGGTAACAGTCCCTATCTCTTTGATTCTCCGCAATTCCGGACGCGAAACCGGTTTCCACTTTCGCTGGAATTGCTCTAGTCGCGCAGCACGTTCTTGCGCTTCAGCTCCTCCTCGGTACGGCCAGCCCTTGGCCGGTAGCCGGGGATGCGCCAGCCGAAATGAAGCGCACCGCCGCGCACGGCGAAGGCAATCGCCGCCCCGCACCCTGCCGCCAGCCAGAGCGGGGATCCGGCAAGCGTGAGCCCGGTATAGACAGCGCCACCGACCATGGCAGCCGTCACATAGATTTCAGGGCGCATGAGGACCGAAGGCTCGCCCGCCAGCGTGTCACGTGCAATGCCTCCAAAGGCTGCCGTCAGCATTCCCATGACGATGGCGACTGTGGCTGAGCCGCTCGCCGCAAGGCCCTTGGCCGCCCCCATGACGGCATAGGCGGCAAGACCGACTGCATCAAGCCAGAGCAGCCATTGATAGCGGCTTTCAAGGCGATGAGCGGTGAAGAAAACGAGGATGGCCGTTGCCACTGACACAAGGATGTAGGCCGGCTGGCCGACCCAGAAGACCGGGGTCTGGCCCAGCACCAGATCGCGCAGTGTGCCGCCACCAATGCCGGTGATCACCGCAAAGAACAGGAAGCCGATGATATCGAGCTGCTTGCGCGAGGCCGCCAGCGCTCCCGTGGCAGCAAAGACCGCGACGCCGGCAAAATCGAGGTAGAGCAGAGGGTTCATACTGGCCTGCTTGCCATGAATTGCAGGCTGCCGTCCAAGGAAAAAGGCGGACCTTGCGGCCCGCCTTCGGGTTCTATCGAAAGGTGCGTGTGCTTACTGCACGATGACCTTGGCGCCGACCTGGACCCGGTTGTAGAGGTCGATCACGTCCTGGTTCATCAGGCGGATGCAGCCCGACGACATGTTGCCGCCGATGGAGTTCCACTCGGGCGAGCCGTGCAGGCGGTATCCGGTGTCGCCGGACTTGTTGAAGAGATAGAGTGCGCGGGCACCCAGCGGATTGCGCAGGCCGGGCTCCATGCCCTTGCGGTATTTTGCCAGCTTCGGCTCGCGGTCGATCATTTCGGAAGGCGGGGTCCAGACGGGCCATTCGCGCTTCATGCCGATGCGCGCCGTCCCGGACCACTCGAAGCCCTCGCGGCCGACGCCGATGCCGTAGCGCATCGCCTTGCCATCTTCCATGACCAGATAGAGGTGCTTTTCGCCGGTATCGACAATCACCGTGCCCGGCTTTTCCTTGGTGTCATAGCGGACCAGCTGGCGATGATACTGTGACGGCACCTTGTAGATCGGGATGGACGGGAGCTGGAAGCCGGCATCCCTCAGCGCGCCGTAGGAGGAGGAATAGGTCTGGATGGCAGGCCCGGAGCAGCCAGCCAAAGCGGCAGAAAGCGTCAAGGCGGCCAGGGTGGCAAGCGTGCTGATTTTCATGGGAGATCCGGTGTCCTGAATTGGGGCCATGCAGGCGGCAAGGTGCGATGGATTCGAATTTGAGTAAACATGGTGAAAACATGGTTGCCAAGGGGTTAATGACGCAACGGAAATCAATAATCTGCTGATTTGCCGCTTTTACCGCCTTGGCGGTTATCTTATAGGGCAGAACAGAGGTCTTCCCCAAGGCCCGTGTTCATGGCATGTTCACGCCATGGCTCTCATCTCGCATCTTGTTCCCAATCCCTTGGTCGACCGGCGTCAGTCCGATCGGGCATTGATGATTCGCCGGGGATTGCAGCGGCTGTTCATCGAGATGCAGGCTGTCATGCTGCCGGAAATGACGCTCGCAAGTGGCAGGCGCGCCGACCTCATGGTGCTGGCGCCGAATGGGGATTTCTGGATTATCGAGATCAAGTCTTCGGTAGAGGATCTGCGGACTGACGGTAAATGGCCGGACTACCGGGACTGGTGCGACCGGCTCTACTTCGCCACGCATCCGGACGTGCCGATGGAGATCTTTCCGCAGGAAGCCGGTTTCATCCTGTCGGACGGACATGGCGCGGAGATCCTGCGCGATGCGCCAGAACACCGGCTGGCTGGAGCAAGGCGCAAAGCCGTGATGTCGCGGTTTGCCCGAACAGGGGCACACCGGCTGCTGCTCGCCGAACTGGCGGGCATAGCGATAGAGCCTGCGCAGGATGAACGGGAATGATCCTGCCCCGGCACGGTCTGCCGATGCGAATCAGCGCGGCGCGCGCTTGGCCAGGATGCGCTGAAGGGTGCGGCGGTGCATGTTGAGCCGCCGGGCAGTTTCGGAAACATTCCAGTCGCAGGCTTCGTAGACTCGCTGGATGTGCTCCCAGCGTACCCGGTCTGCTGACATCGGATTGTCGGGGAGCTGAACCTTCTCGCCCGGCAGGCGAGTAAGCGCGGCAAAGATCTCGTCTGCATCGGCAGGCTTTGCCAGATAATCGATGGCACCCAGTTTCACCGCCGTGACAGCGGTAGCGATGTTGCCATAGCCGGTCAGCACGATGACGCGCGAACTTTCGCTCGTTTCGCGGATGGCCGCCACGACGTCCAGCCCGTTACCGTCGCCCAGACGCATGTCGATGACCGCAAATTCCGGTGCACCTTTGCGAACCAGCGCCAGTGCTTCCTGGACCGAATCAGCGACCTCGACTGCAAAACCCCGGGCTTCCATTGCGCGGGCGAGCCTCGTCTGGAGCGGCTTGTCATCCTCGACAATCAGCAGGCTTGCGCCATCCGTGCCTTCCTGCAAACCGGTATCCTTGTCCATCGTCTCCATCCCGTCCCTAATTTTACATCGGCTTTTTAACATGTATGTCTCTTGCATCAAAACAAGACGTGGCGAATTGCGCAGGATCAATCAAGGCACCCAAGCAGCCCCGCTTTTGGCCTCAACTACCTGGCGGGGCCATGAAATGTCGATCCGCGCACCCAGCCCGGCATCCTGCGCATTGGAGAACACCATGGCTGCACCGGACCGTTCGAGCAAGGTCTTGGCAATGAACATGCCGAGGCCCAGCCCGCCACCAACCGACCGGTCGCCGCTCTGGCGCTTGGAGGTGTAGGGCTCGCCGATCCGCCCGATGATTTCAGCCGGATAACCCGGCCCGTCATCGGTAATCCGGATCCAGACCCGGCGCTCGTCCCATCCCCATTCGACATGAACCTCGGAGGCGGCGAAATCGACAGCGTTCTCGACCAGGTTTCCCAGCCCATAGAGGATGCCGGGATTGCGGCGCAACACCGGCTCGGGTCCCTGGCTGGCATGGGGTGCCTTGATGATCTCGGTCCCCAGCGCATGGTGCGGCTCGGCTACCTCGTCGATCAGCACCGCCAGCGTCATGGTGCCAATATGCCGGTCGCCTTCGCTGGAAAGGCTGGTCAGGCGCTGCATGATGTCCCGGCAGCGCTGCGTCTGGCTGCGCATCAGGATCACGTCTTCCATGAGCGGCGAATCGGCAGGCAGATCGCGCTCCATCTCGCGCGCAACGAGGGCAATCGTGGCAAGAGGCGTCCCCAGTTCATGGGCAGCGGCGGCAGCAAGGCCGTCGAGCACGGACAAATGCTGCTCGCGCTGGAGCACGAGTTCCACGGCGGCGAGCGCCGCGGCGAGCTTTCCCGCCTCGTCGGCCACACGCCATGCATAGACGCCGGTGAAGGCAAGGCTGGAAACGAGAGCAAACCAGATACCGATGACGAACAGAAACGGCAGGACAAGGGTCTCGCCTTCAATCCAGGGCAAGGGCTGGTGGAAATAGGTCAACAGGCTTGCCGCCGTCACCACGATGGCACCGAGGATGAGAGTGTGACGAACCGGCAATGATGTTGCCGAAACGATGACCGGAACCGTCAGCAGCATGACGAAGGGATTGGTCATTCCGCCGGTCAGATAGAGCAGGCCAGAGAGCTGCAGGGCGTCAAACGCCAGCAGGCCAAGTGACGCTCCTTCAGACAGGCGGAAAGTCGCCGGATAACGAACAGCCAGAAAGATGTTCAGCCAGGCCGAACAGGCAATGAGCGCCAAGCAAAGCAGGACCGGAAAGGAGAACCCGAACCAGAAATGGACCAGAAGGACGGCTACCGTCTGACCAGCCACGGCCAGCCAGCGCAAGCGGATAAGCGTGTCGAGGCGCAGCCGGCGCGCGGTCAGGGTGTCATGGGTTTGCAACTCGTCCATCACCCCTTTATGCACGGATGGCGGGTTTGCGCCAAGCTTTTGCAAGGGTTTCAGTTGCGCGGTTTGGCCCGGCTGGTAGGCGGCGCTTCGGCCGGATTCTCCGGCCAGGGATGGCGCGGGTAGCGGCCGCGCATGTCGGCCCGGACATCGGTCCATGAGCCCGCCCAGAAGCCCGGAAGGTCCCGCGTGGTCTGGATCGGCCGGTGTGCGGGCGACAGCAGCTCCAGCACCAGCGGCACCTTGCCGCCGCCAATCGCCGGATGGGTCTTCAGGCCGAAGAGTTCCTGCACACGGACCGCCAGAACCGGATCATCGCCCTCGTAGCGAAGGGGCAAGCGGTTCCCGGTCGGCACCTCGAAATGGGTCGGCGCATAGGCATCGACCTTTCGGTGCAAGTCGTGAGGCAGGCGGGTCATCAACGCGTCATGGAGATGGGGCTTCAGTGCAGCCAGCGAGGTGAGGCCAGAAAGAAATGGCCGGAGCCAGTCTTCCAGCGAAGCAAGCAGGGCCGCGTCATCAAAAGGTGGCCACGGATCGCCGACAGTCCGGTGCAGCCAGTCGAGGCGGGCACGCAGGGCTTCTGTCTCCTTTGGGAAGGGCAGCACGGAAAGCCCGGCATTGCCGATCGCGGCCAGCATGGCGGCTTCCGCATTAGCCCCCTTGGGAGCGGGCAGCGTGCGCTCAGACAGGGTGATGGCACCCAGCCGTTCGACTGCGCGGGCCCGCAGTGTTCCACTGGCGGCATCAAATCGGGCATCCACGGTCTCGATAATCCGGTGCCCCAATTGCTCGCGCAGGGTTGCTTCATCAAGGGTCGCAGCCGAAACAATCCGCGCATTGGCTGCACTTCCGGTCATGTCGGCGACCACGAGAAAGTCCGCCGCCGCCAAGGGGTCGGTTTCGTCCACCATGCCGCCCCTGCCATTGGCCAGGATGAAACGCCCACGCGCGCCGCGCGCCTTGGCCACCCGGTCCGGCCAGGCATGGACCAGAAGCGCACCGGCGCTTGCGGCTTCCTGCCCTT
>JBGSQC010000145.1:0-3957 GCA_041738295.1 Zhengella sp.
ATCGGCGCCGTGCTCCAGCACCGCATCGCGGATGGCATGGAGCATTTCCATGTCCTCGGGGTTGGGGTTGTAGCGCGGGAAGGTGTAGTCTAGTTCGGTATCCAGCGGCACCACCTCGCAGCCAAGCCGCTCCAGCATTTCAGGCGCGAAGGCGCCTGCCGTGCCGTTGCCGCAGGCAGCCACCACCTTCAGGCGGCGCGTCAGCTTAGGGCCTTGCAGCATGTCGTCCAGATAACGCGCGCGAAAATCCGGCACGAATTCATAGGTGCCGCCGCCGCGAAGGTCGAAGTCGCCATTGAGCACGATGTCACGCAACGCCGCCATCTCGTCCGGGCCGAAGGTCAGCGGGCGCTCGACCCCCATCTTCACGCCGGTCCAGCCATTGTCATTGTGGGAGGCGGTGACCATGGCAACCGACGGCACGTCGAGGGCGAACTGGGCAAAATAGGCCATGGGCGAGAGTGCGAGGCCTATGTCTTTCACATGGGCGCCGGCTGCCATCAGGCCCTGCATGAGCGCAATCTTGATGCCCATGGAATAGGAGCGGAAATCATGGCCGGTGACGATGCCGGGACCGACGCCGAGGCGGCGCGCCAGCGTGGCGATGCCCATGCCGAGCGCCTGCACGCCCATCAGGTTCAGCTCCGGTTCCTTCGGTGAAGCCGGGTGGCCGAACCACCAGCGCGCATCATATTCGCGAAAGCCGGTCGGCTTGACGAGCGGCAGCGTCTCGAAGGCAAACGAATTGGGGCGGGCGGCTGAAACGGGCTTGGGCATCATGGCGCTGTCATTTCCCTTGCCGCCGGTGCAGCGGCTTCCTGAAAGCCCGGTGATAGCACAAGGTGCTTTCGCGCCGTTTAACGGGCACGCCAAAAGATGCGCGGCGCGACGATTGCGTGGCGGCATGTTTTTTTGTTCCCTGCCCGGTGCTTGGCGCTTGCAGGAACACCTCATGGCGGCTATACACCCGCCCGAACCGGTTCACGGAGTGTAGCGCAGCCTGGTAGCGCACCTCGTTCGGGACGAGGGGGTCGCAGGTTCAAATCCTGCCACTCCGACCAGTTCATCTTCTCCCGATTTTATCCTGACATTGATGAGTGCGTGCCGATTGGCAGCGTGCCTTGTTTCAGGAAAAATAGCGGATGCCCGACGACAGGCTTCCCGCCATCTGGACCAGTTCGGTGCGGCTGGTCGAATTGGTCTTCTGCATCAGGCTGCGGATCTGCGATTTGACCGTATCCAGCGAACGGTGCCGCAAATCGGCAATCTCCTGGTTGGAGTGGCCGGCCGCGATAAGTTCCAGAACAGATGCCTCGGCCTTGGAAAGGGCAAAGAAGCTGCAGATGCGGTCAAGATTGACGGTCAGCGGCCGGCTGGTGTCGAGCACGGTGAGCAGGCGGCAACCGCGCCCGAGCCGGCCCATGGCAGCATTGGTTTCCGCAGGGCAGATCTCGATGAAAAGCGCTGTTCCCGGCTTTTGCAGATTGACCACCAGCGCTTCCTTGCGTGCCCTGGCACCAAAGCGGCCATGGGCGCCATCATCGGCGAGCATCGCCTGATACCGACCGGATTGGCCTGCGTCGTTGACCTCAAGCGTCTTGCCGGCGGTGAGCCGGAAGACCGGGTGAACGTCCAGAACCCGATCCAATTCCGCGTTCTTGTAGATGACATGACCGCGATGATCGAGAATGGCGATCCCCTGCCCGGCCGCACCCAGCAACGCTTCAAAGGCATCCTGCAGGCGAAGGCGCTCCTCCAACGGGCGCGAGAGGCCGATCGACTTGGCGACATGCGGAAGGAAGACCATCGCCTTCCTTTTCTCTGCGTCAGTTATGGGACCATGATCGACACCGAACTGAAGGGCAAAGCGGTCGACCGTCAGGAAGTCCTTGTTGAGCAGCGCACCTGCCCGGTGCTTCAACCCGTGGCGCATCATGAAACGGGTGTTTTCCTGTTCCAGCAGCATGGCAACGGAATTGTGGATGTAGATGTCGCTGACCAATTCGACCGGATCAGTCATGGCCGAAAGTTCAGCAAAGCGGCCCTGGTCGCGCAATTCCAAATGGTTGAAGCGGGAAAGAAAGTCCCGGACGACGACGGGATCATAATTCTCGGAGAACATGCGGGTGACCACATGCTCGCTGTCATCCTCGCGCTGAACCTCGAAAAGAAAGGCGCCGGCTGCCCCGATCTTGTAGGCGATGCGCGCAAGAAGAGCCGGCCACGCCTGCGGCTCCAGCGCAGCGTCATAGATGCGCGCGATGAGATCGATGTCATCAGCTTCCATTCCCGGACGTGCCCCCCCGGCCGCTCAGTCCTTCCGCGTGGAAGGTCCAGTTGCAGCGCCGCATCCCGTTCAACTCGTTTATCCCGCAAATCGGGCTGCGGATCAATCGCTTGTCTGAGAGGTGCCGCGTGATCCGGCGCGCGATTGCCAGTGCCGCCAAATGGGTGGCGATCCTGCTCCTTGTCGCCCTTGTGGCCTTGGCGGCGTTCACCGATCCGCACCCGCTGACGCGCGCGCAAATCAGCGCCATGACCGGGCAACTGAACGAGGCTGCCGCCGTTGGCGTTCCCCAAGATTTCCTGATCAGTGACGGGTTGCGGCAGGCCCATGGCGCGCTGCTTGCGCGGGTGGAGCGCGGCGAGCCGTTGGACGAGGAAGACAGCATCGCCTACCGGCTGGTCTACCAGCGCATCCTGACTGACAACCAGTCCTTCCTCGCACGCTTTGATCGTCAGCTCACCATTCTCGACGATGTTGCGATGGCGCTTGGCAACAATTGCGGGAGCAGCGGCATTGCGGGCCGTCACGACCACCATGACCGCTCGGCGCGCGAGAACTTCGCCGGCCTGCTTACCTCGCTTGACCGGCTGGAGGCTGCGCAAGGATGGTCAGGCAGCCCGGCGCGCATTCTCGCCAGCGCACATGCCTACAAGGATCTGGTCGATCTCATTTCCCATATGGGGGTGATGCCGCACACGCTCTCGGTTCCCTATGCCCCGCCGGAGATTGCGTGGAAGGATGCTGCCCTTGGCGGGTCGTTCGAGGCCATGCTTGCCGCCTACAAGCAGGCGCAATTTGCCCCGGTCCATTCGCCCGCCTATTGGGCCGCCGTGGACACTGCACTTGCAGCCTATGACCGCCTGATCGTGGCGGTGCAGGATCGGATCGTGACGCGCACATCACCGTTCGAACGCAGGCTGTCGGGCCGGTTCCTTTCGCCGCAAACTCTGGCTCCTCCCATCGCCATGAACCGGGTGCTCCGGCCACGCAAAAACCCGTGATCGCGGCCTGCTTTTCACCCTTACGGGTGATGGGACACGCTTCTCCTCCCTCCTAGCCTGCCATCAACCACCGGTCCCGCTTGCGGGGGACACCGGATGGCCCCGGCCTGCCTGCGTGAACGATGTGCCCCCCCGGGTCGCGTCACGCGGCGCAAGCCGGGGCCGTCCGGCCATCCGGGAGGCCAGGGGCGCATGATTGGAGCACGTCAATGAAAGCCGTCACGAGATCGATCCTGACAAGCCTGGCGCTCAGCGCCGCGATACTGCCGCCTGTGTTTTCGCAGGACACGCCTGCCCTCTTTTTTCCTGGAGTTCATGCTGTCACCGGATTTTCAGGAGCGCTGACCGCGCGCAGCCATGACCGCTATTCGACCCCGGTCGATGAAACCTTCCTTGATGGAGAAGGGACAGTTCTCAAGGTCGAGGACCTGACCACACCCGGCCATGTCTGGGATGGGCGGCTGGAAGCCAATGTTCCGTTGCTCCTGTCGGTCAAGGCACAAGCCATCGGACAGGTCTTCGGCCTCGCCCTTGATCGCGGCAATCCTGCTGATGGCGAGAAAGCGACACCCAATGCCTATGCGACGGCGACCTCAGCTTTCGGACTCAATCTGGTGACCGCCGATGCCGATGGCGACACCCTGCCGGAGCGCGTGAAAACCGGAACGC
>JBGSQC010000125.1:0-20676 GCA_041738295.1 Zhengella sp.
CGTCCTCCCTTCTCCCCTTGTGGGAGAAGGTGGATGCGAAGGTTCGCAGAACCGGAGCAGACGGATGAGGGGTCGGCGGCGGTGCACAACCCCTCATCCGTCTCGCCGCTTCGCGTCGATCCACCTTCTCCCACAAGGGGAGAAGGGAGGTCGGCGCTGACCCCGCCACCCGCCATCGCCAGCATCCGCGCAACCACAGCCAACAGCGCGGCCTTCTGGCGGGAAATCACGATGCTCCAGTCCATGGCCGGTCTCCGCAATGGAAACCGGCATTGTGAATGAGGAATGCCGGATGTGGACAAGGCTGGGCTGGGACGGGTGTGGACGGGTCCAGGAAACAAGGGATCCGGCGTGCCGCTTCAGCTGACGCTTGCTTCCAGCGCGCTGTAGGCAGACTTTTCGTCGTCCACTCTTTGCGCCAGCTGAAGCACCAGCCGTTCCAGCGCAAATTCCCTGTCGGCGGGCGAAAGCGGCTTGATCTTCGTGCTGACGGCGGCCCAGAATTTCGCGATCTCGCTGGCTGTCATGATGGTTGTGCTTCCCTTTGAAGGTGCCGTCTGGACAATGCCTTCTGCCAGCACCGTGATCATCGAAAACCATGCTAGGACGGGCAGCCGCATGCCGCAAATGCAAAGTGCAGGGCAGCCTTGCCGCCCTTGACCTTTTGGCCCCTGTCCCCCATAGCCTGCGGCACCAACAGACAGTTTTCCGGCAGGCATATCCCATGGGTTTCAAATGCGGCATCGTCGGGCTTCCCAATGTGGGCAAGTCCACGCTTTTCAACGCGCTGACGCGCACGGCAGCCGCACAGGCGGCCAATTATCCCTTCTGCACCATCGAGCCGAACACCGGCGAAGTGGCGGTGCCGGATGCGCGCCTTTCGACGATTGCCAAGATCGCCGGATCGAAGGAGATCATCCCCACCCGCATTTCCTTCGTGGATATTGCAGGCCTGGTGCGCGGCGCATCCAAGGGTGAAGGCCTCGGCAACCAGTTCCTCGCCAACATCCGCGAGGTGGACGCCATTGTCCATGTGCTGCGCTGCTTCGAGGATGACGACATCACCCATGTGGAAGGCCGCATCAACCCGGTCGCCGATGCCGAGGTGGTGGAAACCGAACTGATGCTGTCCGACCTTGAAAGCCTGGAGCGCCGCGTGGTGAACGTGCGCAAGCGTGCCGGCGTCAAGGAAAAGGAAAGCCTCGCCATCCTGCCGGTCATGGAACAGGCCATCGCCCTGCTGAGCGACGGCAAGCCCGTGCGCCTGATGCGCAAGACGCTCGCCCATGAGGACATCGTCATCATGGAAGAGCTGAACCTGCTGACCTCGCACCCTGTGCTCTATGTGTGCAACGTGTCGGAAGCCGATGCCGCCACCGGCAACGAGCACACCAGGGCCGTGGAGGCCATGGCCGCCGCACAGGGCGCATCCACCGTCATCATTTCTGCCGCCATCGAGGCCGAGGTCGCCCAGCTTCCCGACGAGGAGGCCGCCGAATTCCTCGCCGACATGGGCCTGACCGAGCCCGGCCTCGACAAGCTGATCCGCGCCGGATACGGCCTGCTGCACCTCATCACCTATTTCACGGTGGGCCCGAAGGAAGCGCGCGCCTGGACCATCGTCAGCGGCACCAAGGCGCCAGCTGCCGCCGGTGTCATCCACACCGATTTCGAGCGCGGCTTCATTCGCGCCAACACCATCGCCTATGATGATTTCGTGACGCTGGGCGGCGAAGTGCCCGCCAAGGAAGCTGGCAAGGCACGCGACGAAGGCAAGGAATATGTGGTGCAGGATGGCGACATCATGCACTTCCGCTTCAACACCTGAGGCCGGAAACACGCCAAACCTCAGCCTTTACGATGGATCGGACCCGCTGGCTGTGGCATTTTGTTGCATTTCGGCAACGGGGGCAATGATTCCGAGCGGGGTACCCTTGGGCGCCCGTTGAAGGACTCACGGCTTGACCTCGCGTCATTTAAGACTCTGCAACATTAGAGTCTGGTTTCAAGCCATCCGCAAAAGGTCGATCATGCGAAACGCACTGTCCTTGCTCGCTGCAGTTCCCGCAATGCTGATGGCCTCGACGGCCATTTCCCTTGCCGCCGACGAAGTTGTCGAAACGGTCGAAACCCCTTGGTACATGGAATTGCGCTTCGGCGGTCCCTTGCCCAAGGGCTACGACACGACCATCACCACCTTTGGTGTCCGTGGTTCCTATGAGCCGGATCCGGGCTTCATGTTCGCCGTGGATGTCGGCAAATACCTGACCCCGAATGTCCGCGCCGAACTCGACCTGTCTTATGCCTGGGGCACCGACGGCACCTTCGTCGTGCCCGGCCCCAATGTGCCGCACACCGGTTCGGTCGGTGTGTTCACTGCCATGGCGAACGCGCTTTATGAATTCGACATGGGGAACCGCTGGACACCGTTTGTCGGCGCCGGTGCCGGCGTCTCGATCTTCTCCTACAATGATCTCGGCGGCGCAGGCTACCAGATCAATGACACGGCAGCAGCGCTTTCGCTGGCCGCCCATGTCGGCATGGATTATGCGCTGACCGAAAAGATCGACCTGACGGGCCGTTACACGCTTGCATGGACCGACTCCCACAAGGTGACCGCAACGCCGGCCTTCGGCAATGTGAACCACACCGTTCATAGCCACATCAACCACATCTTCACGGTCGGTCTGCGCGTGAAGTTCTGATCCCTCATAACGGGACAAGAGAGCATGAACACAAAAGCCGGGCAGAACTGCCCGGCTTTTTCTATTGCGCGTTGATCCGCCGGAGACCGGCAACAGCCAAAGATGTCCGGCGGCCAGGCCCTAGTCGAGGGTCGAAGCCCGCCCACCGGGAAACAGGCCCCGCTTTCCGAGCGACAGTCCGCCATCCACCACGATGTCCGTGCCCGTGACAAAGGCCGAATCCGCTCCGGCAAGATAGAGCACGGCGTCCGCCACGTCCTTTGGCAGACCCGGCCGGGACAGCGCCTGCATCGACCGGTAAACCGGCGCGATCGAACTGGCATAGGACATCCAGTCAGCCGGATTGTTCCCGTCGCGCACCCGCCCGTGGATTTCGGTGGCGATGAAGCCCGGCGATACCGAGTTGACCCGGATGCCGGAGGGGCCAAGTTCCATGGCGGCCCAGCGGGTCAGGTGCAAAAGCCCGGCCTTGGCGGCGGCATAGACCGGCGAATGGCCGCCGACGCGGTGCGCAGCAACCGAACCGATGTTGACGATGCTGCCCTTTCCGGCTGCCTTCATGCCGGGAATGACCGCCTTCATCATCAGGAAGGCACCACGCAGGTGCACGCCGATGGTTTCGTCGAAATCTTCTGCCGATATCGACTCGAGCTTTCCCCCCGGTCCGGGATTGCCCGCATTGTTGACAAGCATGGTGACGGGTCCGAACCGCCCGCCGATCCCGGCAACGCAGGCATCGATCTCGTCTTCCAGCAGGTTGTCGCAGCGGAAAAAGATGCCGCCGGTCATGGATGCCGTCTCTTCAGCCTCGGCGATGCGCCGTCCTGTGAAACAAACTGTGGCTCCAGCCGCGGCAAGGGATTCGCAAATGGCCCGGCCGATGCCGCTGTTGCCCCCGGTCACCAGAGCGACCTGGCCGCGAAGCACGGCGCTTCTGTCATTCATGATGCACGAAAACCCTTCCCCTCCGGTTTGCGGAGATGCCCCTGATTGTTCTTATATACGGGGTGGGCCAATCGCAATCCAATGTCGCGTTTTGGTGTCCCGATGCCGGCCGTCCCGCCGGCGAGAGGCGGGGTTCAATCACACTTGGGAACAACCCATGACTGCATCTTCCTTGTTTCCGTGATTTTCAGTTGACTTCTCCGCAAAGGGGTCCTATATGTGAGAGGTCGATAGATGATTGTTTGGCTTTTTTGTTTTTTGCGCGCCAAGGCGTGCCAGTGACGAACTTCCCCTTTCTAAAATCGAAACTGCCTGCCGGATGCGCACATCGCGCCTTCGGAACACTAATTGCTATGAAAGGGTTCGAAATGACCACTGGCACTGTTAAATGGTTCAACGCCACCAAGGGCTTCGGCTTCATCCAGCCTGACAACGGCGGCGCGGACGTGTTCGTCCACATCTCGGCTGTCGAGCGCGCTGGCATGCGCGAAATCGTTGAAGGCCAGAAGCTCAGCTTCGAAGTCGAGCGCGACAACAAGTCGGGCAAGATGTCGGCTGGCCAGCTTCAGGCTGCCTGATTTCCCTTCTGCCTTCCGGTGACCACGGATGTACTGGCACTGTTGAAGGCAACAGGAATTCGAGAGGCCCGGCGGAGCAATCCGCCGGGCCTTTTTCTTGTGTCTACGGCTTTCTGATTCATTGATCGAAGTCAGCCTGTCAGGCGCAGTCCGTGTTAGGCTCCCTTCATGGACGACAGCGCACATTCCGCCACCCTGAAGCGCACCCTCACACTTCCGCTCCTCGTCTTCTACGGATTGGGCGTCACGGTCGGTGCAGGCATCTTCGCGCTCATCGGCGAAATTCTCAAACTGGCGGGCGACCAGGCTCCGCAGGCCTTCCTGCTGGCAGGCCTCATCGCCGGTGCCACGGCCTTTTCCTATGCGCTGAAGGTTCCGGTTTTCCCGCGAGCCGGCGGCGAAGCCATCTTCGTCAACAAGGGGCTGGGTTCCATCGCCGGGCGCATTGCAGGTTTCGGCGTGGTCATCACCGGCATTGTCTCGTCTGCCGTCATCGCGCTCGCCTTTGCCGGCTATGTGCGGGCACTGGTTCCCCTGCCCGCGCCCCTCCTCACCGTCGCGGTGGTTGTGGGTCTGGCGCTCATTGCCTGGTGGGGCGTGCGCGAAAGCGTGATCTTTGCCGCCCTCATCACCATTTTGGAGGTTGGCACGCTGGTCGTGGTCATCCTGTTTGGCCTGCCGCTGCTGGCCGATACCGCCCATGTGGCCGCAGCCTTCACGCCATCCTCGTCGCTGGCGGCCATGGCTCCGGTCTTTTCCGGCGCGGTCATCGCCTTCTTCGCCTTCATCGGCTTTGAGGACATCGTCAACATGGCCGAGGAGACGGTGGATCCCGGCATCACCGCGCCGCGCGCCATCAAGATCACGCTCGGGCTGACCATGCTCGTCTATGTCCTGCTGGCCACCATTGCTGCGCTCGCGCCGGACCGCGCCGCCATCACCGGGTCGCAAGCTCCGCTCGCCACCCTGTTTGAAAGCGTGACCGGCTGGCCGGGTGGCCCGATTGCGGCCATCGCCGCCATCGCCATGGTCAACGGCATTCTGGTGCAGATGATCATGGCCGCGCGCATGCTCTATGGCATGGCGGGCGAAGGCCTGCTGCCGCAATGGTTTGCCCATGTCGATCCGGTGCGCCGCACCCCCGCGCGCGCAACAGCCCTTGTCGCGCTTGCCATCATCATGCTGGCCCTGTTTTTCCCGCTGGTGCGCCTGGCCGAGGCAACAAGCCTTGTCACGCTCGCAGTCTTCGCGCTGGTCAACCTGGCGCTCTTCAGCCTTGGCTCGATGAAAGACTGGCCGACGCTCAGGCGCTGGCGCTGGTGGGGCCTCGGTGCCGGCGCCATCTGCATCGCGCTGGCGGGCTACCAGATCTTCGGCTGATGCTTATTGCACCGCCGGAACGCGGGCGCGCAGCCCCTCCGGCAGCGGCCTGACGATCAGCTTGCGCAGCGGGATCCAGCCGATGCCGAGCGCCAGCACGATCACACCGACGGCAACGGCCGCCAGCGACGCCGTCGATGAAAACTCGATCTGGGTGTTCTTCATGAGCACGCCGATGGCGATGCCAAGTGACAGCAGGCCGGAGGTTACGAAGGCGCGGCGATCAATGACAATGCCGACCAGCATCAGGATCAGGATCGGAAGGATGGCAGCCAACGGGCTGGCCTCTACGAAAGCGCCAATGGAAAGCCCCCCACCTGTCAGCTCCGAAAGCAGCATCAGCGTGGAATAGAGCAGCGCCGGTGCTGCCGCCAGATGCAACCAGAACGCCACATCGGAGCGCCGCGTAACACGGGCCGGATCGCGCATGTCAAACCAGAGAGCCACGGCAAACAGCCCTGCCGCAAAGGCAAAGGCGATGGCGGACATGGCAGGTCCGAACGATTCTGCGCCATCGGCGGGTGTCAGGCCAAGCACATTGAGGATGAGGAAGAAGGCGAGTGCCCCGGCAGCAATGATCATCGCGGCGAGCGCCACCGGCACGCGGTAGCGCCAGTAGAAGGCGGCAAGACCTGCAAACAGCGTGGCAAACACCAGCACCGGGCTGTCACCGGCGGGCGATGTCACGGCACTGCCGAAGACCGGGGCCAAGGCGCTCGGGATGAACATCACGGCTGCAATCGTCAGAACGAAGGCAGGCAGCGCCAGACGCTGGCGCTTGACCAGGATTTCCGCCAGCACGATCACCGGCAGGATCATGATGAAATGGGGGACAAAAGCCGAAAGCCCGCCGAGCAGCACGACAATGCCGATGGTGATCAGCACATCATGGAAACCTCGTATGAAGCGCGGGGCCTCACTTTCTTCCGTGGCGGTCACAGGCTCCGAGTCGCGCGGCGCACCAAGCTCGCCAAGGAACCTTGCACCGACGGCGGCCTCAGACGCCAGCAGGCCGGAAGCGCGGAAATGATCGGCAAGCCTCTCGCGCTGCTCTGCGCTGATGATGGCGGCCTGTTCAGCCGTTTGAAGCGCGTCGGCCAGTTTTTGCATGGCAGGTCCCATTCCGGATCAGGTCACATCAGGCGCACCAGGCAGGCGTACTGATTGTTCAGTCTCAAGCATAGCGCTTTGAGCGCCAAATCACGGCATGAAAAAGGCCCGCACCTTGCGGCACGGGCCATTTTGTCACTTTGGATCAGAAGCCTGAAGCGATCAGGCCTTCTTCACGCTGCAGGTGTTGATGCCGAGGATTGAATAGGGCGGGCACCAGCCCAAGGCTGCCGTGCCGAGCATGACGACACCGGCGATCAGCGCGACCCAGCCCCAGACGCCCATGGCGTATCCCATGAAATAGAGCGCGAGCAGCACAACGCCGACGAGAGCACGGATGGCACGGTCAACAGAACCGACATTATTCGTGAACATGATGGGGTCTCCTTGTTGGGTTCGGGCCGGACGATCTGTCCTGCTCCGTAGTGACATCACCATCGCACAGTTGATCCACTGCGTCCGTGACATGGTCACCAAGAAGTCAGAATTCTTGCGCCATGGCCGAAAGCCTGCCTCTGTCCTCGATGTGGATCATTCCCCGGTCGAGGCTGACGAGCCCCTTGGCGCGCATCGCATCAAGCCGGCGGCTTACCACCTCACGCGCCGAGCCGATGGCGGTCGCAATGGCCTGATGCGTCAGGTGCACCTCGCCCTTGCCATCCGCCCGTTCCAGCAACAGGGCGGCAAGCCGCGCCTCCACCTTGACGAAGGCCACCTGCTCGAGCACCCGCGTCACATCCGCCATGCGGTCGGCAAAGGCCTTGAACACGAAGGAACGGAACCGCTCGGACCCCGCCATCAAATCAAGGAACAGGGCACGGGGGACGAGCGACATGGTGACCGGCGTTTCGGCCACCGCCTCGCCCGTATAATGTTGTCCGCCCATGAGCCCAAGGGTCGTCTGGATGCAGGTTTCGCCCGGTTCCACTGCATAGAGCAGGATTTCGCGGCCCGAGCGCCCCGTGAGGTAAACCGCCACACGCCCGGAGTGAACCAGTACGAAGCCCCTGGCTTCGTCACCCGGGCGGAACAGCACGGTGCCGGCCGGCACATCCTGCGGGCGCGTTGCTGCCTCCAGCCGGGTGCTGCTGTCCCTGTCGAGACCGTAGAGGCGTTCCAAACCTGTCATCGGCTGGTGTCAACCCATCCCTGTTTCCGTCTTGCGCGATGCTATCGCATGGCTATTGTGCCCGTCCACGCCAAAACGGATCCGCCATGCCAGACCAATTTTACGCCTACGAAGATTTTGAACCCGGCATGGAGATCAGCTTCGGCACCTATGAAGTGACCGCCGACGAAATCCGCGAATTTGCGGAGCAATTCGATCCCCAACCGATGCATCTGGACGAGGACGCCGCCAAATCAGGTGTTCTGGGCGGCCTGTCGGCTTCGGGCTGGCACACGGCTGCCATGTGCATGCGCCTGATGTGCGACGGCTTCATCCTGCGCTCCACCTCGCAAGGCGCGCCCGGCGTCGACTATCTCAACTGGAAGCGCCCGGTCATGGCCGGCGACACGCTGACCGGCAAGGCGATCATCCTGTCAAAGCGACGCTCTGCCTCACGGCCCACGCTGGGCTTCGTGCAGGTGAGAAACGAGTACTTCAACCAGCGCGGCGAACTCGTCTGCGAAATGGAGAATGCCGGCATCATGGGTATCCGCGATCCGGAGACGGCACTATGATGACGCTGGAGGAAAAGCTCGTTCTCGGCGCGGTGCACCAGCTCGGCACCCACAACTTCACGCCGGAAGCCATCATGGCCTTTGCCAGCCGCTATGATCCGCAGCGCTTCCATTTGAGCGAGGAGGAAGCGGCCAAGACCCATTTCGGCCGCCTCTGCGCTTCGGGCTGGCACACCACCGCCGTCTGGATGAGCCGAAATGTGGCCGGCGACAAGGTGATGGCCGAACGGCTGCGCCCCGAGGGCGAAACGCCGGTGGAATTCGGCCCTGCGCTCGGCCTGAAGAATGTGCGCTGGACGGTTCCTGTCTTTGCCGGGGACACGATCTCCTTCACCCGCTGCTTTGTCAGCCTGCGCCACCTCGACAAGCGGCCGGGCTGGTTCCTCGCTTCCAAGCATTGCGAGGCTTACAACCAGCAGGACCAGAAGGTGATGGAATTCGACAGCGCCCAGATGCTGCGCGACGGGCAGCCTTGATCACGGACAGCAGAAAATCAGGAAAGGCTCCGCACCGCCTGCACGGATTCTGCTGACAGGCATGCCAAGCTACTGCGACCTGAAACAGGGACCCACGAATCCATGAAATCCTTCCTCCTGCGCCTCGCGCGCGTCCTTGCCGGTTATATCGCTGCCGTTCTGGTTTCTTCCCAGATCGCGCTGGCCTTGCTGATGGCGACAGGCATCTACGAGGGCGGTGTTCGCAGTGCCTGGAATGGCGCAAGCCTCATGGCGCTTGCGGCCTATTTCACCGCACTGTTTTCCGCTGCGCCTGCAGCCGTCTTTCTCATCGGGCTGGAATGGCGGCATGTTTGCGCCCGGTTGCCATACGCAGCGGCTGGAGCGGCCACAGCCTTTCTCGCCTGCCTTATCCTGACCAGCGGCAATCTGCGCTCGATGGGGCTGGACTGGTCGTTCGTGGCCGTCTGCATGGCAGGCGGGGTTTTCGGCGGGCTGGCCTATTGGTGGCTGGCAGGGCGCAATGCCGGAAGGCCGGAATTCCTGCGGTTCAGAAGGAACCCTTCCCCGGAACGCTAGTGCCCCTCGAATTCCACCAGCGTGCGCACATTGACGCCGAGCGCTTCCAGCTTGGAGCGCCCGCCCAGCTCCGGCAGGTCGATGACAAAGCAGGCCGATACCACATCGGCACCGATTCGCTGGAGCAGCTTCACGGCCGCTTCCGCCGTGCCGCCGGTGGCAATCAGGTCATCAACGAGGATCACCCGCTCGCCGGGCTTCACCGCATCCTTGTGCATTTCCATCTCGTCCAGGCCATATTCCAGGCTGTAGGCGATGGAGACGGTCTCGTGCGGCAGCTTGCCCTTCTTGCGAATAGGCACGAAGCCTGACGACAACTGGTGCGCCATGGCCCCGCCCAGGATGAAGCCGCGCGCCTCGATGCCGGCCACATGATCGACCTTTGACCCCGCCCAGGGCTGCACCATCTCGTCCACTGCCCGGCGGAAGGCACGCGCATTGCCGAGCATGGTGGTGATGTCACGAAAGATGATGCCCGGCTTCGGATAGTCATGGATCGCGCGGATGGAGGAGCGAAGGATCTCTTCAAGGCTGCGGTTCATGAACGGGTCCCCGGTGTCGGCAAAAATGCCTCTTTGCCTTTCTTGCCAAGTCCTTCTCGAAAAGGAAAGTCCTACCCCAAAAGGTCAGCACCAAAAGAAAAGGGCGGCCTGGAGCCGCCCTTGCCGAACCCTTGAGTGCGTCACGCCTCAATGAGGCACGTTGGCCCAGACCTTGCGCTTGGTCAGGTAGAGCAAGCTGCCAAACAGCAGCAGGAAGGCCATGACGCGGAAGCCGGTCTTCTTGCGTTCTTCCAAGTGCGGCTCTGCCGCCCACATCATGAAGGCCGTCACGTCGCGGGCATACTGGTCCAGCGTCTCCGGCGAACCGTCATCATAGGTCACCTGGCCGTCATCAATCGGCTTGGCCATGGAAAGCGACACGCCGGCATTGAAGTAGGGATTGTAGTGGGTTCCCTCGGCGACCTCGATGCCGGCCGGCACTTCGTCCGTATAACCGGTGAGCAGCCCGTAAATGTAGTCCGGGCCGTTCTCGGCATATTGGGTAAAGATGTCGAAGATGAAGGTCGGGAAACCGCGCTCCACGCCGCGAGCCTTGGCCAGCAGCGAGAAGTCCGGCGGCACGGCGCCGTTGTTGGAAGCGGCAGCAGCCTTGTCATTGGCAAAGGGCGACGGGAAATAGTCCGACGGCACGGCCTTGCGGGTGAACATTTCGCCGTCGTCATTCGGGCCGTCTTCGACCTCGTATTCGGCGGCAAAGGCCTTCACCTGCTCCTCGGTGTAACCAAGGTCGTGCAGCGTGCGGAAGGGCACGCGGCTCATCGAATGGCAAGCCGAGCAGACTTCCTTGTAGACCTTCAGGCCGCGCTGAAGCTGGCCCTTGTCATACTTGCCGAAGGGACCGGCGAAGGTCCAGTCCTGCTCGACCGGCTTGTGGATCGGGAAGTGGGTCGGAGCAGCGGCTGCATGCTCTTCGCCGGCGGCGTATGCTCCAGACGACAGGGCGAGGCCGAGACCGAGAACCGCAAAACCCTTGAGGATCGTTTTCATTGTATCAGTCCTTATGAAGCTTTTGCGTCTCAGCTCTTGGCTTCGCCAAGCACGGATTCGGTGATCGAGTTCGGCATGCGCTTCGGCGTCTCGATCAGGCCGAGAACCGGCAAGATGATGAGGAAGAAGGCGAAGTAGTAGAACGTTCCGATCTGGGCCATCAGCGTGTAGGCACCTTCTGCCGGCTTGGCGCCAAGCCAGCCGAGGAAGATCGCATTGGCGACAAAGATCCAGAAGAACAGCTTGTACCAGGGACGGTACACAGCCGAACGCACCTTGGAGGTGTCGAGCCAGGGCAGCACGAACAGCACTGCAATGGACGCGAACATCGCCAGCACGCCGCCGAGCTTGGAGTCGATCGGTCCGATGTTGAAGGTGATGGCGCGCAGGATCGCGTAGAACGGCAGGTAATACCATTCCGGCACGATGTGGGCCGGCGTCTTCAGCGGATCTGCCATCAGGTAGTTGTCCGGATGGCCGAGGAAGTTCGGCATGTAGAAGACGAAATAGGCATAGACCGCCAGGAACACGACCATGGCGAAGGCATCCTTCACGGTGGCGTAGGGCGTGAAGGGAACCGTGTCGGTCTTGTGCTTCACTTCAATGCCGGTCGGGTTGGTCTGGCCGGTCACATGCAGCGCCCAGACGTGCAGGATGACGACGCCGACGATCATGAAGGGCAGCAGGTAATGCAGCGAGAAGAAGCGGTTCAGCGTCGGATTGTCGACTGCAAAGCCGCCGAGCAGGAACTGCTGGATCCACTCGCCCACCACCGGGAAGGCGGTGAAGAAGCCGGTGATGACGGTCGCGCCCCAGAAGGACATCTGGCCCCAGGGAAGCACGTAGCCCATGAAGCCCGTGGCCATCATCAGGAAGAAGATCAGCACGCCGAGGATCCACAGCAGCTCGCGCGGAGCCTTGTAGGAGCCGTAATACATGCCGCGGAAAATGTGGATATAGACGGCGATGAAGAAGAAGGACGCGCCGTTGGCATGCATGTAGCGCAGCAGCCAGCCGGAGTTCACGTCACGCATGATCTTTTCGACCGAATCGAAGGCCAGCGACGTGTCCGAGGCGTAGTGCATGGCGAGCACGATGCCGGTCAGGATCTGGATGACCAGCATGATCGCGAGGATGCCACCAAACGTGTAGGCGTAGTTGAGGTTGCGCGGCACCGGAAAGGCGACGAAGCTGTCATAGACCAGGCGCGGCAAGGGCATGCGCGCATCGAACCACTTCTCGATACCGGTTTTCGGCGTGTAGCTGGAATGTCCGCTCATTGTTTTTGTGTCCCTTACCCGATCCGGATCGTTGTGTCGGAGATGAATGCAAGCAGCGGCACCGGCAGGTTTTCTGGTGCCGGACCTTTGCGGATACGGCCTGCCGTATCGTAGTGCGAGCCGTGGCAGGGGCAGAACCAGCCGCCGAAATCACCGGCCTGGCCAAGCGGCACGCAGCCCAGATGCGTGCAGACGCCGATCTGGACCAGAAGCGATTCCTTGTCCTTGGAAGCAATGCGGGCATCATCGGTGGCGGCAGCATCGGCCGGCAGGTTGGCATTGCGGGCAACCGGGTCCTTGAGGTCGGTCAGGGCAACGGCCTTGGCCTCTTCCACTTCCTTGGCGGTGCGGTTGCGGATGAACACCGGCTTGCCGCGCCACTTGACGGTCATCGACATGCCTTCCTCGAGGGCGGCAACGTCAACCTCGATCGACGACAGGGCGCGCGTTGAGGCGTCCGGCTGCATCTGGTCGATGAACGGCCAGACAGCGCCGGCAACGCCGACAACCCCGGCCATTCCGGTTGCCACATAGAGGAAATCGCGGCGGTTCGGTTCGCTCACTTCGTTTGCGCTCACGGAAAAAGTTCCTTCTGCCAAAGACAGCCGGATGCGCCCCCCTTCATTTCCCTTGTCCTGACCTGCGGCCACGGCAAAAGCCCCGGAAGGGTACCCCCGGCATTTTCGAATGCTTCTAGTGAGGAAGGGTGGGCTTGTCCAGACTCGAGAAAGGTATGACGTCGATTTGTCGCGTTCTTTCAACAACAAGTCCGGCAAGGCTGCAGACCGTCTTTTTCAGCTCGCTCCGAGCCGTGCCAGCACCTCGGAAGGGATGCCCATTTCGGCTATGATTTGCGTGTGCCGGCGCAGGCCGATCACCTCGCGCTGGATGATCAGCGCATGCACCGCCCTGGCCGCCGCCTTCAGGATTTCGGGCCGGGCCGGATCATCGCGCGGCGTTGCCTTCAGCAGCACCAGGGCCGCTTCTGCCTTGCGCCCGGCAATGCCGAGTGCCGCTGCCATCTCGCCCGCCATCTCGTAGCGCAGCGCTGCGGCCAGCGGGTCATCCTTCATCGGGTCGGATTGGGGCGGACGCACAGCCATGACCAGCCCTCAGCCCTGGGCAATCGCCGCAACAAGATGATCGTAGAAGGCCTCGACCCGCGCCAGTGCCTCCGGTGACGAGGCAGCGAAGTTCCTCAGGCCCGGCGCCGAATTGATCTCGATGATCCAGAACCGGTCCGGCGCATCGGTGATCGAGCTTGCCATGATGTCCAC
The DNA here is from genome assembly GCA_041738295.1 of Zhengella sp. Lineage (GTDB taxonomy): Bacteria > Pseudomonadota > Alphaproteobacteria > Rhizobiales > Rhizobiaceae > Zhengella. The sequence goes on from JBGSQC010000125.1 coordinate 13,543, forward strand.
GCCGCAGAGCCTGAGGCCTGCCGCAGCAGCAGCCCTGACCGCAATATCCACGAACGCCGGATGCAAGGTGTCGGTGTGGTCCACCGCCTCTCCGCCTGACGAGAGATTGGCATTGGCCGTCAGCACCACGCGCTGGCCGGCAGGCGGAACAGACGCCGGGGAAAGGCCCTGGCGCAGCAGCTCCTTCACGATGCGCGGATCATCGGCCTTCAGGTTGGCAGGCCTGCCCGAGCGCTCCAGCCGGTCAAGCGCGGCAGACGCAAGCGCCGAAACGCTGGAGGTGCCGTCAGCCAGAACGGTGAAAGGGCTGCGCTCATAGGCCGCCATCACCTTGCCGTCGAGCACAAGGATGCGGAAATCCTTGCCGGTCGCAGGCGTCTGCAGCAGCACCGTCTCCTCGGTGGCAAACAGCACCGCCAGCGTCTCGAAAAGTTCTTCGAGGCTGGCCACCTTGGCAACGCCCTGTCCGCCGGAGCCTTCATTGGGCTTCAGGAACAGCGGAAAGCCATGGCGTGCGGCGAAATCCAGTGCGCGCTCGGCAAAGCCGAGGCTTGACGCCATGACCGGGTTCTTGATGGCAAGTTCTGCCTTGAACGACGGCGAGAACAGCAGCACGCCTTCGGGCACCGGAAAGCCTTCCGAGCCGAGCAGCCGCGCCGCATAATCCTTGTCCTTGGCGAGCGCCGAAGCCCCCTGCCCGTTGATGTCAAAGGCTGTGCCCATGAACTGCGAACGCGTGCCGTCTGCCCGTTCGACATGACCGGAATAGCCGAACTGCGGATCAACCCTCAGCGTGACACCCTGTGCAGCGCAGGCACGGTGAAGCTGGGCCGGCACAAAATGCTTTCGCGCCTCGTCCGCCGTCAGGATCCGGTGCAGCCCCTGCGGCTCAGGCCTGTTGAAGTTCATCATCCGCCTCCAGACGGTCGGCGAGGAACCCGCCGGACGGCGTGCCCAAAGCCTTGAATAGAGCCTGCCGGAGCGAACAAGCTCCTCATGGCTGCCAGCCTCCACGATAACGCCCTTGTCGACCACGACAAGCCGGTCCATCGCGGCAATGGTGGAAAGCCGATGCGCAATCGCAATCACCGTCCTGCCCTCCATCATCAGGGACAGGCTGTCCTGGATGGTCGCCTCGATCTCGGAATCAAGCGCCGAGGTCGCCTCGTCCAGCACCAGCACCGGCGCGTCCTTCAGCATCATGCGGGCAATGGCGATTCGCTGGCGCTGCCCGCCCGAGAGCTTGCCCCCGCGCTCGCCAACATGGGCGTCATAGCCCTTTCGCCCCTTGAGGTCGCTGACACCGAGAATGAATTCATGGGCGGCGGCTTTCTTTGCCGCCGCGATGATCTCGTCATCGCTGGCGCCCGGCCTGCCATAGGCGATGTTGTCGCGGATAGAGCGGTGCATCAGCATCGGCTCCTGCGCCACCACGCCGAACTGCGCCCTGAGCGAGGCCTGCGTCAGCGCGCGAACGTCAGTGCCGTCAAGGCTGATCGACCCGCCCTCCACATCGAAGAGCCGCAGCAGCAGATGAACGATGGTCGTCTTGCCGGCCCCCGACGGCCCGACAAGAGCGACCTCCTCGCCCGGCCTGATCTCCAGGGTGAAATTGCCGATCACCCCGGAACCCTTGCCATAATGGAAGGTGACATCATCGAAGCGGATGTGACCTTGCGCACGCTTGGCGGTCTTGGCATCCGCCCTGTCGCGGATGGCGGGCTCGACCGAGATCGTGCCGGCGGAATCCTGCACGGTGGCAAAGTCGCGCACCAGTCCATTCAGCGCAAACATCAGCCAGCCCGACATATGGGCGAGCCGGAAGGTCAGGCCGATGGCGGTCGCCACCCCGCCGGTCGACAGCGTATTGGCCATCCAGCCGGTGATGGAAAGCCAGCCCGTCACCGCCATCATCAGCCCGCCCAGCGTGATGACGGACCCGCGCACCATCGTGATCGCCCGCACCTGTGTCCGGGAAGCGTCCAGCTGGTCCTCCATGGCTTCGCGCACATAGGCGTGCTCGCGCCGCCCGCTGTCGAACAGCTTCACCGCCATGATATTGGTGAAGGCATCCACCATGCGGCCATTGGAAATGGAGCGCGTGTCAGCCACCTTGCGCGATGTCCTGCGCACCATTGGCATCAGCTTCCAGGCCACCAGCACATAGCCCGCCAGCCAGACAATCACCGCGACACCCATGCGCGGGTCAAGCGTGGCCAGGATGGTGAAGGTCAGGCCGACAAACACCACAAAGTTCCAGAAAGTCTGGAGAATGCCGGTCATGAAATCGCTGACCGACTGGCCGGCCTGCATCACCTTGGTGGCAATGCGTCCGGCAAAATCATTCTGGTAGAAGCCATAGGGCTGCTCGATGACGCGGCGGAACGCCTGCCAGCGCACCCGCGTGTAGAAGCCCGGCGCGATGACGATCTGTTCCAGCACGGTGCCAGCCAGCAGCACCGCGACCCGGCCGACCAGCACGATGGCCAGCAGGAAGGACAGTTCCTTCCAGTAATCCGTCAGAAGCGTGGCGCGGTTGGCCTTTTCCAGGATGTCGATCAGCCAGCCCAGCGCCCAGTAGAGGCTGCCTTCGACAAGGCCTGTCAAACCACCCAGCACGAAGGCGGCGATGAACGGACCTTTCGCCTGCATGGCGAAATGGCTGATGAATTTGGTCGCCTCGCGCGGCAGCACATCGCGGTCGGTATCGCCAAACGGATCAATGATGCGTTCGGCCCGCCCGATCAGGCCGCGCGCCGGCTCCTCGTCTTTTTTCATTCCGCTGCCTCGGTTTCCGCCACTGCGTCATCGGGCAGGAACCCGCCGGATTGGCGCGCCCAGAGCTGGGCGTAAAGCCCGCCGGTGGCAACCAGTTCATCATGGGTGCCGGTCTCGACAATGCGGCCCTTGTCCATGATGACGAGACGGTCCATCGCCGCGATGGTGGAAAGCCGGTGAGCAATGGCGATCACCGTCTTGCCCTCCATCAGGCGGTAGAGATTTTCCTGGATGGCGGCTTCTACTTCCGAATCGAGCGCCGATGTCGCTTCGTCGAGGATGAGGATCGGCGCGTCCTTCAGCATGACGCGGGCAATGGCGATGCGCTGGCGCTGGCCGCCCGACAGCTTCACGCCACGCTCGCCGACATGGGCGTCATAGCCGGTACGGCCCTTGGCATCAGCCAGACCGAGGATGAAATCATGGGCCTCGGCCCGCTTGGCAGCCTCGATCATCGCCGCATCACCGGCGTCCGGCCTGCCATAAAGGATGTTGTCGCGCACCGAGCGATGCAGCAGCGAGGTGTCCTGCGTAACCATGCCGATGGAGGCGCGCAGGCTCTCCTGCGTGACGGACGAAATGTCGTTGCCATCAATGGTGATCGCCCCGCCTTCGACATCGTGGAAGCGCAGCAGCAAATTGACCAGTGTCGACTTGCCGGCACCTGACCGCCCGACAAGGCCGATCTTTTCGCCGGGCCTGACGGTCAGCGACAGATCATCCAGCACGCCCTTTTCCTTGCCGTAATGGAAGCGCACATGATCAAACCGCACCTCGCCGCGCGGCACGGCCAGCACCGGCGCTCCGGGCCTGTCGCTGACCACCTGCGGGCGGGCGAGCGTGTTCATGCCGTCAATCGCCATGCCGATGTTCTCGAACAGGCCTGCCAGCTCCCACATGATCCAGTGGCTCATGCCGTTCAAACGCAGCACCAGCCCGATGGCAATCGCCACCGCGCCGGGCGTGGTGTCGGTGTTGAGCCAGATGGCAAGGCCAGCCAAACCGACGCCGAGCAGCAGCAGCTTGTTGGAAAAGACCAGCCAGAATTCGAGCTTGGTGGAAATGCGCATCTGCGGATGCACCGTGTCCATCATGTCGGCCATCGCGTTGCGGGCATAATTCAGCTCCGAGCGCGCATGGGCAAACAGCTTGACGGTGGAAATATTGGTGTAGCTGTCCACCACGCGGCCCGTCATCACCGAGCGGGCATCGGCCTGCAGTTCGGAAATGGCCCGCAACTTCGGCAAATAATAGAAGAGCAGCCCGGCATAGCCGATGAGCCAGAGCACGAAGGGCACCATCAGCCAGAGATCAAAGCTCGCCACCAGCACCAGCGATCCGGCCACATAGAAGACCACATAGACAAAGACATTGACCATCTTCATCACGGTTTCGCGCACACCAAGCGCCGCCTGCATCAGCTTTGTCGCCACCCGGCCGGCAAACTCGTCCTGATAGAAGCGCATCGACTGGCCAAGCAGATAGCGGTGGCCGAGCCAGCGGATCAGCATGGGGAAATTGCCGTAGAGCGCCTGATGAATGAACAGGCTGTCAAACAGCGTCAGCACCGGCAGGATGAGGCCGATCACCGCCACCATCCAGACCAGCGTCCAGAACTCGTTCTGCAGGAAGGTCGCCTTGTCGGCGGTCGCCAGCCAATCGACAACATTGCCGAGGAAGGAGAACATCAGCACTTCAAACAGCGCGATCAGCGAAGAGAACACCGCGACCATCAGCAAGGGCACGCGCACCGGCCTGGCATAGTGCCAGATGAACGGCCAAAGCCGGTCCGGCGGCTGCAAGGCCGGTACGTCAGGGAACGGATTGATCCGGGCTTCAAACCAGGAAAACAGACGGTCAAACATGGTCAGGCAGCTTTCGCGCAAGCGGTCTTGCGGCGAGGCCGCAGAAATCATTGCATGTGAGTCATGTTATAGGGCGGCATCATGGCGCTGTCATGCCGCTTGGCAAGAAACTGCTGACAGGTTACGCCAGCCCGATGAACCCGCCCCTGCGCATTGCCCTGTTCCAGCCCGACATTCCGGGCAACACCGGCACCATCATCCGCACCGCCGCCTGCCTCGGGCTGGCGGTGGATATCATTGCGCCTGCGGGCTTTGATTTTTCCGACCGCGCGCTGAAGCGCTCCGGAATGGACTATGTGGAGATGGCGACAGTGACCCGCCATGACGACTGGTCAGCCTTTCTCGGATTCGTGAAGGCGGGCGGGCGTCGCCTCGTGCTTTTCACCACCAAGGGCGCAAAGCCCTACACGCAGTTTGTGTTCAGGCCCGGCGACATCCTGCTGTTTGGCCGCGAAAGCGCTGGCGTGCCGGACGCGGTGCATGTGGCAGCCGATGCGCGGCTCATCATCCCGATGGCCGAAGGCCGCCGCAGCCTCAACCTCGCAGTGTCCGTGGCGATGGCGGCGGGAGAAGCGATCCGTCAAATGCCGATGCAAACGCCAGCCGGTTGACTTGCAAGCGGCCCTGTCACCAGATGCTGAGCGTGGCCCCGGCACCGGGCAGGGAGATAACCAATGACCATCCGCGAGCTTCAGGTCCATCGTAAAGCCCTTGATCGCACCCGCGTCGTCGAGTGGCAAAATAACCCGCTTGACGCTGGCGAAATCCGTGTGCGCATTGACCGCTTTGCCCTGACGGCCAACAATGTGACCTATGGGGTGGCAGGTGACCGCATCGGCTACTGGAAGTTCTTTCCCCCGCATGGCGACAGCGCTGGCGATCAGGGCATCATCCCGGTCTGGGGTGTTGCCGAAGTCATCGAAAGCCGCGCCGACACCATTGCGCCGGGGGAACGCCTTTACGGATATTTCCCGATGGCATCAGAACTCGTCATGGTGCCAGGTCGCATCCGGCCCGGCCGCCTTTCCGACATGAGCGAACACCGCAGCCACCTTCCCGCCGTCTACAACAATTACACCCGCCTCACCGCCGATCCGGGCTACGACCCGGCGCAGGACAATGCCCGCATCCTGCTCTTTCCGCTCTATGCCACATCCTTCTGCCTTGCCGATTTTCTCGTCGCCAATGACTGGTTTGGCGCAAAGCGCGTCATCATCATCTCGGCATCGTCCAAGACGGCGATCGGCCTCGCCATGGCGCTGCGTGACATGGACGGCGCGCCCGCCACCCTGGGCATGACATCGCAAGCCAACGCGGATTTTGTGCACGGACTCGCGCTCTTTGATGACGTGTCCACCTATGACCGGATCGATGCCGTTGATGCTTCGGTCCCCTCGGTGATTGTCGACATGTCGGGATCGGGTGAAATCCTCTCATCCCTTCATGCCCGTCTGGGCGACGCCATGCGTTTCTGCTCCAATGTCGGCATCACCCATTGGAGCGAGGCTGGTATGGGTCCGGGGTTTATCCGCGAACGCTCCGCCATGTTCTTTGCCCCGGCCCACATTGCCAAGCGGACAGAGGAATGGGGCCACGGCGTTTTCGACGAAAAGGCGCAGGCCTTCTTCGCCCGCGCCAGCGCAGCCAGCAAAGGCTGGCTGGAAATCGAGACAGTGCGAGGCCTTGACCAGATCGAGCCGGTTCTTGCCCGGCTGGTCGCCGGGAAGATTGACCCCCGGCGCGGCCTCGTCTGCATGCCCTGATGCTGCTTTTTATTGTCGGCCCATGCCCTGCATGCGACCATGGCCAGGTCCCATGCCTTCGCCCGAAGGACGCTCAAATTGCGCCGTTGCCACATAGGCGGCAATGGCTGCGGCATCTTCTTCGGATAGTTCCAGCGGCGGCATCAGCCCGAAACGCGCCACCCATTGCGGCATCAATGAGCGGCCTTCCTCAGGCTTCATGATCCATTCCTTGATGGCCTGCGCAGCGTCAGCCTCGTCGCCGTGAGCGCGGCTGTACTGCATGGCCACGCCAAAGATCGGCGGCGCAACGAGGTCATCATGGGCGGCATCGGCTGCCGGCATATGGCAGGACGCGCAGTTTTCCTCAAAGAGCGTCTTTCCATCAGCCGCGTGGGCTGCAAGCGGAAGGGCAAGGGCAGCCGCAAGGGCGGCAGTTGCAAGCAAGCGATGAGTCATCAGAACCTCCATAAAATCCATGACATGAATATATGTACATGCATTTGAACGTTCAAATTACAAATGGAGGTCGCTAGGTTACAAATTGGCCATGTTGGTCACGGATGAAGCCGAGTTGCCGCCGATCCGCTCAATCCGCGCTTTTGAGCCTTCGCATGGTGAACTCGATCACGTCGCCCGGCCATTCCTGCCAGCTTTCCACTTCCGACCAGTAGGCGGCGCGCGGATAGCGGTCGAGGAATTCGCGCGCCTTCATCCTCGCTTCTTCGCGCGGCAGGCGGAAGGTCTCG
>JBGSQC010000171.1:0-14056 GCA_041738295.1 Zhengella sp.
ACCGCCCCCATTGCCATGGAATTGTCTCGCAGCCTTGGCGGGCTGCCGTCGCTGGCCGCCGTGCTGGTCATCGCCACCGGCATCACAGGTGCCATCGTGGTCACGCCGCTGATGAATGCGCTGAAAATCCGCAACTACGCGGCGCGAGGCTTTGCCGCAGGCGTCGCCTCACACGGCATCGGGACGGCGCGCGCCTTCCAGGTCTCCGAGATCGCCGGCACTTTTGCCGGCATCGCCATGGGGCTGAACGGCGCGCTCACCAGCCTGCTTGTCCTGCTTTGGCTGGCCCTCGGAGGCTGATGCCACCGGTGCAAAGCGGGCTATCCGGGATGCCTTTCGTTTGGCGCGCGCCTTGCGCAACGCACGCCTGCGCACCTTCACCCACCACAGCCAGTCGCCAGCCTGCTCGATCTCGTGGTGATAGGCTTCTGCCAAAGCCTCCCGGTAGGAGGAGTATCCTTCATGGGCCAAGTCCTCGACGCGGTGCATGATCGCCATCCAGGCCGGGCTCAGCAGAAGCGTGATGGCGATGACCGCGATGGCCAAGCGGTAGTTGCCATAGCCGAGCGACCCGCTGGCAAGACCGGCCGCCGCCACCACGAAGGAGAACTCGCCGATCTGCGCCATCGACAGCCCGCCGATCAGTGCCGTGTCCCGGTCATGGCCGGTCAGGCGCAGCAGGAAGATGTTGAGCACCGTCTTGGCGAAAATGACGATGGCCGAAACCGACAGCACATCAACCCAGTTGGCACGGATGAAAGTGAGGTCGATGAGGAGTCCGATTGACAGGAAGAACATCACGAGGAGAACGCTCTGGATCGGCTCGATCACCGGAATGACGCGGTTGCGCAAATTGGAACTGCCGATGACAAGGCCGGCGACGAAGGCACCATAGGCAGGCGACAGCCCGGCAAGACCGGAAAGCGCGGCCGCCCCGAAACAGGCAGCCAGCGCACCGAGCGCCAGAAGCTCCACCTTGTTTTCGAGCTGCGCGGCATAGGGCAGGATCAGCTTGCCCTTGTGGGTCAGCCACCACAGGAGGCCGCCCAGAAAGGCCACTGCCAGCACGATCTTGATGGCGATCATGGTGATGTCGGCCTCTTCGCCGCCGAGCGCCGAGGTCAGGATCAGCATGGGAACGACGGCAATGTCCTGTGCGATCAGCACGCCAACGGTGATCTTGCCGGCACTGCCGCGCAATTCGCCCATGTCGTCGAGCATCTTCATCGCCACCACGGTCGACGACAGCGCCATGATGAAGCCGATCACCACTCCTTCTGCCAACGATGCATGGGTGATCAGCGACACGATGTAGCCGATGGCGAGCGCCACCAGCAGCTGCCCGCCCGCCACGATGACGGCGGGCCTCAGTGAAATGACGAAGGCCTTAAGCGAAATCTCGGTGCCGATGAAGAACAGCAGCACCAGAACGCCCATTTCGGCCAGCGCCGTCACATTGTCGGAGGTCGAGATCAACCCGAAGCCTGTCGGCCCCATGATCACGCCGGCCAGGATGAAGCCCACCAGCGGAGGCTGTTTCAGGCGCATCAGCGCAAGGCCGAGCAGCACCGCCACTGCAATGACAGTGGCGATTTCCACCAGCGGAAAGGCCGTGTGGGCGTGGTCCAAGTTTTGCTCCCCCTGCAAGCGCCCGCCGCAATGACCGGACATCTCATCCTACATAACGCGGGAGCGTGGCGAAAAGTGGCAAAGGGTGAAAAAACATCGGAAAAACCGCACCTTCGCCGAAAGGTGCGTATGCTCTCAGAGCTTGTCGAAATCATCCTTGTCGGTCGGCAGCAGCAACACGGCAGTGGTCAGGAAGCCGAAGCCGAAGGTCACCCCGAAAGACATTGCCATGATGAACGCGATGATGGGCTTGTCCTGCGATTGGTAGAAGCGGTCACCAAACCCGCCAATGTTGAACCAGACGACGCCAAAGGCAACCGCCCAGCCAATCAGGATGCCGATGGCAGAATTGATCATCACGAACCGGATGAGCTTGGGCAGTTTGGGCATGGGGAATTCCTGACTGGCCAGAGCACCTGCTTCTAGCATACGCCCCCTGAAGCCGGTCTGGAACGTGCATCTTTGTCGCTGGCCTATGGAGTGCGGTCAAAACGGGAAAAAGTAAGGAATGACGAGCGCCGCCACCGCGAGATAGATCAGGTTGAGCGGCAGGCCCACCCGCAGGAAATCCTTGAACTTGTAGTTTCCCGCGCTGTAGACGAATGTGTTCGTCTGGTAGCCGATCGGCGTGGAGAAACTGGCCGAGGCGGCAAACATCACCGCTATCAGGAACGGTCTTGGGTCATGCCCGAGTTGCTGGGCGAGCGAAATGACCAGTGGGCCGACAAGCACTGCCACCGCATTGTTGGAGATGATTTCGGTCAGCAGGTTGGTGACCGCATAGACGATGATCAGCAGTGCCAGCGGCCCCAGACCACCGGCATGGGTCATGACGACATCGACAAAGAGCTTTACGGTGCCGGTCTTTTCCATGCCGACCGACAGTCCGAGCATGCCGAAGATCATGAAGAGGATGCGCCAGTCGATGGCACCGAACCCTTCATCAGGATCGATGCAGCGCGTCATCATGGCGATGACGGCGCCGATCAGTGCCAAGCCTGCAATCGGCATCACGCCGAGGGCCGACAGGATTACCACGCCAGCCACGATGGCAACGGCAATGGGGGCCTTTGCGCGGCGCACCGGCTTGTCGTCGGGTATGGTCAGGTTGATGATTCCGCCATCCTCCTGCAGCTTGCGCACCCCGTCCACCGGGCCTTCGATCAGCAGCGTATCGGCAAATTGGAGGCGCAGATTGGCGCCCAGATCAGAGATGTTTTGCTCGTCGCGATGCACCGCCATCACATAGGCGCCATAGCGGCGGCGAAGCTGCAACTGGTCGATGGTCTTGCCGCGGAACTCGGAATTGGGCCCGATGCTGGCTTCGACCAGCACGGTCTGGTCGGCTGTCACCGGTTCCAGGCCGGAGCCGTCGAGATCACGGAACTGCACCTCGCCATTTTCCTTCAGGCCAAGGATTTCGCTGGTATCGGTGCGGATGATGACGCGGTCACCGGCCGCCAAAATTTCATCCTCCCGCCCGGTTCGGATCGAGATGTCACCCCGTATGACATCGACAATGTGCGAATGGCGGGTGTTGAAGGGAAGGTCACGAACCACCTGGCCGACATAGCGCGATCCTGCCGGAATCAGCAGCCGGGCCATGAAGCGGCGGCGCTTGTCGGTGCCAAGCGTGGCTGCCAGCGAGGTGCGCTCCGGCAGCAGGTGGCGCCCGACCAGGATCATGTAAAGGAACCCGAAGCTGGCGAACACAAGCCCGGCACCTGTCATCTCGAACATCGAGAAAGCAGGCTGGCCCGCCTTTACTGCGAGATCACTGACCAGGATGTTGGTGGAGGTGCCGATCAACGTCACCGTTCCGCCCATGATGGCAGAGTAGGACAGAGGGATCAGATATTTGGATGGAGAAACGCCAGTCTCCGATGCCATGGCGATCATCACCGGCGTCAGCAGGATGACAATCGGCGTGTTGTTCATGAAGGCAGACGCCGTGATCGCAACCACCATCATGAGCACAAGAGTGCGGATATAGGAACCGCGCCCTTGCTGGTGCATGGCATCGCCCAGCATGGTCAGCACGCCGGTACGCTCCAGCGCTGCCGAGATGATGAACATCATGGCAATGGTGATGGGAGCGCTCGAGGAGAAGACGCCGAGAAATTCGGTCGTGTCGATGATCCCGGTCGCCAGCAGGACAGCAGAGGACCCCAGCGCAATGACCTCAGGCGGATAGATTTCCCTGACAAAGCTCAGGAAAACCAGGCCGACCAATCCCACCACCAGAATCTGCTCGTAACTCATTCACGACCCTTTCCCCGCCAACCGGTCCGGAGCCAGTCCGTTGCGGTTGCCTGTTCTTTCTACCGGCCAGAGTGCAGGATCGTAAGGCCGGATTGCCGCTTATCCTCACGTGAAGCGGATTTTCTTTTCCAAAGGAACCCCGCGCATGGTCGCGCCTTGTCCGGATTGCTGCCAAGGCTTACCCCGCCATGGTCTCCAGGCTGGCAAAGCCTTCCGGCTCGGTGCCATCGTCAAAAGGTTCGGACACCTCCACGAAAGTGTCGGGATAGAACCCGTTGAAGCGCGTCCTGAGCGACAGCGAGTAGGCGCCGATATGGCCGATTTCGATCCAGTCGCCGGTGTCCACCGTTTCCGGCAGCCAGAACGGCCGCGACAGGATGTCGACCGAATCGCAGGTCGCCCCGCACACCTTGAAGGGCACGATGGTCGAGGCATCGCCATTGCGGGTGCGGATGGCCGGATCGGGAATGAACCGCGCCGGAAGCGTGATCTTGCCGGTCCAGCTGTCCGACAGCGAAGCCCAGATGCCGTCATTGATGTAGAGACGGCGGCCCTTGCGCAGCAGCACCCGCACGATGAGCGAATAGGCGCGCGCCACGATCACCCGGCCAGGCTCGGCCACCAGCGGCATATCTGCAAAGCCCCATTCGCCGATGTCGCCGCGCAACCGTTCCATCATGTCTTCCAGCGACGGCATGGCCACCACCTTGCGGTTGGGATCATGACCATACTCCGCCGGGAACCCGCCGCCGACATCGAGGCCGGCCAGCGGCACATTGGCACGGTTCCTCACCCAGTCGGCCGATTTCAGCGCCCGCTCATAGGTATCGGCATCGTGGATCTGGCTGCCAACGTGAAAACAGATGCCGGTCTTGTAGCCGGTGCGATGAAGCCGTTGCAGCAGTTCCACGGCATGGGCCGGTGCGGCGCCGAACTTCTTCGACAGTTCATAAGCCGCCGACCCCTTGGTCTGCAGGCGGACAAACACCGTGATATCGCCGGGATTGATGTCGAGCGCGCTGACGATGCGGTTCAGCTTGACGATCTCATCCTCATGGTCGACCGCAATGACCCGCACCTTGTAGGTTTCGAGCGCCAGCCGGATGTCCGACTGCGCCTTGACCGGATGCATGTAGATCATCTCGGCATCGGGAGAGACGGCGCGCACCGCTGCCAGTTCACCGGGCGAGGCCACGTCAAAGGCGGTGACACCGGCCTCAACCAAGGTACTCAGAACCATCTCCTCGCCATTCGTCTTCACCGCATAGGCAGTCTGGCCGGGGAACAGGTCCATGAAGCGCTTGGCATCGGCCTTCAGCACCTCCGGGCGGAAGCAGTAGACCGGCACGTCCGGGCGCAACTCGAGCGCGGCCTCGCGCGCTGTCGTGAATTTCTGCATGGACGGAATCTCCTGCTTCTGATGAGCGAAGGCTACCAGCGCAGCCCGGCAAGACAACCCCTCTTGGCGCACCAAGGCTTGACCTTGGGGCCCGGCAGGGCAAATGTCGCGCAACACTCAAGACTCAACGGAAAGGCCGCCGCGATGAACGCGTTCTTCGTCCAGATCAAGACCGAACTCGGCAAGGCCTATGAAGTGGCAACCACCATTGCCGACATGGAAATCGCCTCCGAGATCTATTCCACCGCGGGCGGCTTTGACCTGCTGGTGAAGTTCTATTTGCCCGAAAGCGAGGATATCGGCCACTTCATCGCCCGCAACATCCATCCGATCGCCGGCATCAAGGACACTTACACCATTGTGACCTTCCGCGCGTTTTGATCCGGGCCGCCCATTTTGATCCGGGTTTCGGGTGGCAGGAATGCCACCGGCCTGATCTCCTGCTCCTGAAACCCTTGGAAGGACAGGCAGATGACGCTTCGCAATTGGCTTGACCTGCTGGCACTTGGCGCGGTCTGGGGCGGCGCCTTCTTCTTTGCCCGCATCGCAGTCGGCGAAATCCACCCGGTAACGCTGGTCTTCCTGCGTGTCTTTCTGGGGGCGATCACCATAGGCCTGTTCCTGGCGCTGACCGGCAGGCCGGTGCTTGCCGCGCCGCGCACCATGGCAGCACTTGCAGGCCTTGCCGTACTCAACAATGTCATCCCCTTCAGTCTGATCTTTGCCGGACAGACCGAACTGGGCGCCGGCCTTGCCTCGGTCATCAATGCCACCACGCCGTTCTGGACCGCCATTGCGGCAAGCCTGCTGACCGCGGATGAAAAGCTCACCGCCAACAAGATCGCCGGCATCCTGATCGGCATTGCCGGTGCTGCCCTTGTCGTAGGACCGACCGCACTTCAAGGTTCGGATGGCCCCGCCTGGGCCAAGTTCGCCATTCTTGGTGGCACGCTCTCCTATGCTCTTGCCGCCATTTATGCCCGCCGGTTCCGTTCGCTGGCGCCACCGGTCATCGCTTCCGGGCAGCTTCTGGCCTCCAGCGTGATCATGGCACCGGTGATGCTGCTGTTCGGCAAGCCCGAGACACTTTGGACCGTCAGCCCCCGCGTTTGGGCCGCCGTGCTGGCGCTCGCCATTGTCTCCACCTCCTTTGCCTATATCCTATACTTCCGCCTCATCGCTTCGGCCGGTGCCACCAATGCCTCGCTGGTAACGCTTGTCATCCCGGCCTTTGCGCTGGCGCTCGGCGTGGCCTTCCTTGGCGAGAGCTTGCATTCCTATGAGTTGGCGGGACTTGCCTTGATTGCCACCGGCCTTGTCACCATTGACGGACGGCTGCTGCGGCGGCGATACAAGGCCTGATCGCAGGAGAAGGAAGCGTGCCCATGCAGTCGGTTTGCCGGATCGTCGAGGATGTCCAGTCGGGCAGGCTGAGCGCGCGCGAGACACTTGCCGAGAGTTTTGACGCCATCGAGGCGCTCGACGGCGCCATTCACGCCTTCACCTGCGTCGCAGACCGGGAAGCCGCCCTTGCCGCCGCCTCGGCCGAAAACGGCCCGCTTGCGGGCGTTGCGCTGGGCGTGAAGGATATTTTCGATACGTTTGACTTGCCCAGCGAATATGGCTCGCCGCTCTACAAGGATTGGCAGCCCAAGGTCGACGCTTCCCTCGTTTCCATGGCGCGCGCCGCCGGGGCGACAGTCGCCGGAAAGACTGTCACCACCGAGATGGCCTTTTTCCAGCCGGGCCCGACCGTCAATCCGCACAATCATGCCCACACGCCGGGCGGCTCCTCCTCCGGTTCGGCAGCAGCGGTTGCTGCCGGCATGATCCCGGCAGCTCTCGGCACCCAGACGGGTGGCTCGATCATACGGCCGGCATCCTTTTGCGGAATTGCCGGCTACAAGCCGAGCTTCAGGCTTTCGCCGGCCACCGGCATGAAGACCTTTTCCTGGACCCTTGACACAACGGGCTTCTTTGCCGCCTCGGTTGCCGATGTGGCGCTCTTTGCCGCCCATGTTCTGGGCCGCCCGCTGCAAGTCCGTCCGGTTGATCCGACTGCACTGCGAATCGGCCTCTATCAGCCAACAAACATGGATGATGCCAGCGAGGAGATGCGCGCGGCCGTTGCCGAAGCTGCCTTGCGGGCTGCCCATGCAGGCGTCACCGTCATCTCCATGCAGGAACCGGAAGAACTGGCCGAAGGCCGCGACGCCCACAAGACCATCCAGAATTTCGAGGCTGCCCGCGCACTTGCCCATGAGCACCGGATGTGCCGCGATAACCTCAGTGCCAAATTGCTCGAAGCGCTAGACCATGGGGCATCGATCCCGGTCGAGACTTATGATTTTGCGCGTTCAACGGCCCGGCGAGCGCGCAAGGCGGCCACCGCACTGTTTGAACATGTCGATATCCTGCTCACCCCGTCAGCTCCCGGCGCAGCCCCGCAAAGCCTTGAAACAACAGGCGATCCGGCCTTCAACAAGCTCTGGACGCTGACCGGCTGCCCCTGTGTGAACGTGCCCGGCCTGAAGAATGCCGCCGGGCTGCCGCTTGGCGTGCAAATCACCGGTCGCTTCGGTCGCGACACCACCGTGCTGGATGCTGCGGCCTTCCTCGAAGGCCTGTTGTGAACAGCCTGTGGATGAATTTCTCTTCACCGGTTAAGCAATTGAAAGCCGCGTTCCCGCAAGCACTTGCCGCATGCGCACATCGTCTCCCGCCAGCCTGCGTTGCAATGCAGCAACTTTTTCCGCTTGCCGCTGGCCGCTGGCATACTACATTGGTCGAACAGGCAATCAGAGGAGATCGTTCATGGGACTGACACGCTCGCTGAATACCTTGGTGTTTTGTGCTGCGTTCACCTTTATCGGGCTTCTGGTCTTCGGCTTCATGCCGTGACCCGCCTTCAAACAGCCAAGTGCTTCAAGGCCGGGGTCATTCCCCGGCCTTTTTCATGACCGACTTTCACTTGGAAGTTTGACCGGACTGCCGGTCAGGCCGCAGCTGCGCCCTTTGCACCATGGGCTTGCGGGCGGATGCCGATCAGGTGGCAGATTGCGTAGACGAGATCAGGCTTGTTGAGGGTGTAGAAGTGGAAATCCTCCACGCCGCGCTCCATCAGGTCGAGCACCTGTTCGGCGGCAACGGCGGCGGCAACGAGCTGATGGGTCTGCGGATCTTCGTCCAGTCCGTCAAAGCGCTCGGCCAGCCAGCCGGGAATGGATGTGCCGCACCGGGCGGCAAAGCCCGCAACCTGGGTGAAGGAATGCAGCGGCTGGATGCCGGGGATGATCGGGATGTAGATGCCTGCACGGCGCGCGCGCTCCACATAGCGCTCATAGTCGTCATTCTCGAAAAAGAACTGGGTGATGGCCCGTGTCGCGCCATTGTCCACCTTGCGCTTCAGCATCTCGATGTCGGTGGCAAAGTCCGGGCTTTCAGGATGCTTTTCCGGATAGGCGGAAACGGTGATGTCATAGTCGCCGCGGGCCTTCAGGCCAGACACCAGATCCGCGCCATTGGCATAGCCTTCCGGATGCGGCTTGAACCGCGTACCAATGCCGGTCGACGGATCGCCGCGCAGGGCAACGAAACGCGTCACACCGAGCGCAGTGAACTCATCGACCACTTCATCGACTTGCGCCCTCGTGGCATCCACGCAGGTCAGGTGGGCCGACACTTGCAGATCGGTTTCGGTAATGATGCGCTTGACCGCTGCCAGCGATCGCTCCCGCGTGGAGCCGCCGGCACCATAGGTCACTGACACAAAGTCAGGCTGCAAGGGGGCCAGCTTTTGCACCGTCTCCCACAATTTCTCGGCCATCTTTTCAGTCTTTGGCGGAAAGAACTCGAAGGAAACCTTGAGTGAGCTTCCGCCGCGCGGGCCGCGGGTCAGTCGTGCCGATGCCATCAGACTGTCTCCGTTTGAATGGTGGGGTTGCCGCTTCCGGCAATGAGGAGGCGCGGGTCGCGCCCGATCCACAGCTTGACCGTCAACTGCTGCCCGGCCTTGCCCTGGTCCATGATCTCCTGCGTGCTCTCCAGCACCAGCCCGCAGGCTTCCATCCATTCGCGGATCTGTGCGTCAGAGAAACCGAGGCGCAGGTGATGATGCTCCTCGCGCAGGAATTCGAGCGTGTGCGGCGCGAAATCAACAATCGCGAGCCGTCCGGACGGGCGCAGCGCGCGGGCAGCTTCCGCAACAGCGGCAGCCGGATTGTCGAGATAGTGCAGCACCTGGTGGATGGTCGCCAGATCATACTGGTCGCGCTCGACCGGCAGCGCCGTCACGTCGCCAAGGCGCACTTGCGCCTGCGCCAGCCCGGCAGCATCAAGGTTGGCACGCGCCACCGCGAGCATTTCACGCGAGGCATCGATGCCGACCGCCTTGCGGTAAAGGCCGGAGAACAGTTCCAGCATGCGGCCGGTGCCCGTTCCAATGTCCAGCATGGACTGGAAGGGTGCCGTGCCTATGGCCGCTGCCAGCGTCTTTTCGACTGCGGTATCAGGAGCATGGAGGCTGCGAAGCTGTGCCCAGTCGCCGGCATTGCGGGCGAAATACTCCGCCGCCCGGTCCCGCAGCCGCGATTTCACTTGGCCCAGCCGTTCACGGTCACGCTCCACCTGCGGGTCAAGCCGGTCGATGCGCTTCAGCAGGCTGTCAGCCAGATCGCGTGCCGGTTCGCTTTCGCCCAGATGATAATAGGCCCAGGAACCTTCCTGGTAGCGGTCGATCAGGCCGGCTTCCATCAGCAGCTTGAGATGGCGCGACACGCGCGGCTGGCTCTGGTTCAAGATCTCGGTCAGGTCGGAAACTGTAAGATCGCCCTGCGACAGCAGCACGAGAATGCGCATGCGGCTGGATTCGGCTGCCGCCTTGAGTGTATCACCCATGCGGTTGAGCGGGATGTGAGTCCGGTCGAGCATTTTGCCCTCCAAGAAAGATATAAAGATATGTTTATATCATTCGAAGAACGCTGGCAAGCATCCTGTCACGCCAGCGGCATTTTCTTTTCCGGTTGCGTCATCGGCCTGTTGTGAAGGGAGCGAACCCATGTTTGACCAGCGTCCGGGCGAACGCGCCCTGCCCTTTGATCCGGCGTCCATGGCGGGTGACAGCCATGTGGTTTTCATCGGCCGCATCCACTCGCCCTGGAAGGAGCGGTCGCAATGCCCTCGCAACATGATCCAGGCGCGCGCAACCGGTGAACCAGCCACGCTGGTGCTTGACCCGGCCTATGTCGATGGCCTGCTGGGCCTTGAGAAGACCAGCCACATTGTCATCCTGACATGGCTTAACCATTCGCCGCGCCATCTCATTGTCCAGCAGCCGCACAAGGCCCCGGCGCCCAAGGGCGTCTTTGCGCTGCGCTCGCCGGTGCGCCCCAATCCCGTCGGGCTTCATGTGGTGCGCCTCACCGGGATGGACCGGGATGCGGGCCTGCTCTTCCTTGACGCCATCGACGTGCTGGACGGGACGCCGGTGATCGACATCAAGCCCTATATGCCCGCCATCGATGCCATTGCCGACGCAGAGACGGGCCGCGCAGGCTCCGACGCGCCATGATCGCCAATACCGGACGCACCAAGGCCATCGCCAAGGCGCTGACCGCGCTGCTGCCCATGGCGCCCTATGCCGACATGGAAGAGATTCGCGCGGCAGCGCTTGCCCGCCACATGCGCGCCTTGCCGCCCTCAATTGCCACATGGCTCGCCACGGTCGCCCATGTTCGCCACCAGCACACAGATTATGACGCGCTGCGCGACCAGGGCTATGACAAGGAAAGCGCCCGCCATTTCACCGCCGAGGCCATCAATGCCAAGCTGACGGAATGGCGCGCGACACGCCTGCTGGACTCCGATGATCCTGAAGGAGAAGACGGCCTTTAGAGCTTCCTGAGGATCGCGCCGCCGATTGAATAGCCTGCCCCGAAGGCGCAGAACAGGCCGAGATCGCCAGCCTTGAGGTCGGCATGGTTCTGGTTGAGCGCGATCACGGCGCCCGCTGCAGCCGTGTTGCCGAGATCGGCCAGCACCATGGGTGCCCGGTCATGATCGGCGTCGGTCCCCAGCACCAGCTTCAGGATCATCGCATTCATCCGGCCATTGGCCTGGTGCAGCCAGAAGCGGCGGACATCTGCGGCGCCAAATCCGTTGGCGGCCAGGAAATCACGAATGAAATGATGGGCCGCCACCGTCACTTCCTTGAAAACCTTGTTGCCAACCTGCGTGATCAGCCGGCCTTCCATCACCACCGCCGACTGGTCTTCCTGCGACGCGCGGTTGAGGAAGCCAAAATTGGAGCGGATGTTGGAGGAAAACTGCGTCCACAGCCGCGTGTCGAGCACCTCGAAGGC
The DNA here is from genome assembly GCA_041738295.1 of Zhengella sp. Taxonomy (GTDB): domain Bacteria; phylum Pseudomonadota; class Alphaproteobacteria; order Rhizobiales; family Rhizobiaceae; genus Zhengella. The sequence continues at coordinate 11,650 of JBGSQC010000171.1, forward strand.
TCCGGCCCTGGTGTCGCCCTCGCCCAGTGCCTCAACGATGAACGCCACGGCAGCATCGCCGAAAATGAAATGCGTCTGCCGGTCGCGGAAATTGAGATGGCCGGAAATGATTTCCGGCGTGACGACCAGCACGCGCTTCTGCGCGCCGGAGCGCACCAGTGCGACGGCCATGTGCAAAGCCGCACCGGCTGAAGAACAGGCAAGATTCATGTCAAAACCTGCGCCCGTGCAGCCGAGCTCGCGTTGGATTTCCACCGCAATGGCCGGATAGGGCCGCTGCTGGTGGGAGGCGGCACAGAGAACAAAGTCGATGTCCGCGCCTGTCAGCCCGTCGGCATCCAGCGCCTTGACCGCAGCCTTGCAGCCGAATTCCGCCATCAGGCTCAAAGCGTCATTGGCACGGTCAGCAAAGCGCGGCGCCATGCGGGAAATGTCGAGCACGCCGTCCGGGTCCAGCATGCGGCGCGCTTTCACCCCCGACGCATACTCGATGAATTCGGCAGACGAATGCTCCAGCAGATCAAGACCCTGCGCGGCCCGATTGGCATTTTCGTGGTCAACCCATGAATTGAAACTGGCAACCAGTTGATCGTTGGAAACGCGGCCTTCCGGAATTTCTGCACCGGTGGCAGAGATGATGACGCGCGACATTGGCTGGTTCCGTCCTGACGTTCAGGGCGGCAAGTGTCGTCCTGGCTGATCGTTTCATATTAGACAGGTTTGCGCTGCGGCGCCACCGTCCTGCAGATACCCCTGCAGCTTTGTTCGCGCCATGCCCAAAATGCCGCAGCCTTGGCTTTTTCCTTGCCCGGAAGGCTGCGGCAGGGCTAGCGTAAAGTGCTAATGAAAGGGGAGCCTGTGGGGATGCTTTCCGGGTGGGGGGCTTTGCGGTGCCTGATGGCGCCAATTCTGGCAGTGACGCTGGCCGGCTGCACGGTCACGGCACGCGATGGTGGTCGTCCGACGCTTGTCCAGCCTTTGAAATATGCCGGGATCATCGCCACAGCGGCCGGCTCCGTTCTCCACACCCATGACACGACCGGCGCACCGGCAACCCGACCGCTGGAGCACAGGTCCGCCCCTTCGATCGCCTGGCTTGGCCATTCGTCATTTCTCATCCGGCTGGGCGACAAGGTGCTGCTGACCGATCCCATAGTCTCTCGCAAGATCGGCTATCATCTCCCCCTTTTGCCCAAGCGCATTGCAGGCCCACCGCCCGGAATCGACAGGCTGGACCGGCTGGACGCCGTGCTGATCAGTCACCTCGACCACGACCATTTCGACCTGGCAACGCTTCGGGGATTGGCGGCAAAGTTCCCCAAGGCACGCTTGTTCATGCCGCAAGGGACCGGGAAACACGGGCACCGCGCCGGCTTTGCAAATGTGCAGGAGGTGGGCATCTGGAAGAGCGCCGGGCTAGGCTCCGTCACTTTGACCGCCCTTCCGGCGCGCCATTTCGGCCGGCGCGATGTGGTGGGCGCGAGCCGAAGTGCCGCCATCGGCTGGGAGATCGCCGGCGCGGCCAGGAAGATCTACTTCTCCGGAGATACCGCATGGGGCAATCATTTTGCCGAGATCCGCGCGAAACGCGGCCGCTATGACGTGGCCTTGGTTCCCATAGGAGCCTACGGGCCTGAGCCCTATTTCGCCGATGTCCACGTAAACCCGGAAGATGCGCTGCTGGCCGCATCCGTGCTTGGCGCGCACATCGCCATCGGCCACCACTGGGGCACCTTCAACCTCGGCGCCGAAAGCCCGGCTGAAGCCAAGGCCCGCTTCCTCGCGGCAAAGGCCAAGGGTGTGCGCCCGATGGTGCTGGACGTGGGTGAGGCAGTGGGGGTGCATTAAAAAACCCGGCCGCAAGGGCCGGGCTTTCACAGTCTTGCGGCCAAGGGTGAAACCTTACCGCGACAATTTCTTGTAAGTCACCCGCTTCGGATTGATGGAATCCGGGCCAAGGCGGCGAACCTTGTCGGCCTCGTATTCCTCGAAATTGCCCTCGAACCATTCCACGTGGCTGTCGCCCTCGAAGGCGAGGATGTGGGTGGCAAGGCGGTCGAGGAACATGCGGTCGTGGCTGATGATGACAGCGCAGCCGGCGAAATTTTCCAACGCGTCTTCGAGTGCCGCCAGCGTTTCGGTGTCGAGGTCGTTGGTCGGTTCGTCGAGCAGGAGGACGTTGCCGCCCTCCTTCAGGAGCTTGGCCATGTGCACGCGGTTGCGCTGGCCGCCAGAAAGCGTACCGACCTTCTGCTGCTGGTCGCCGCCCTTGAAGTTGAACGAGGAGCAATAGGCGCGCGAGTTCACTTCGTGCTTGCCGAGCTTGATGACTTCAGAGCCGCCGGAGATTTCCTCCCACACGCTCTTGTCCGGGTTGAGCGAGTCGCGGCTCTGGTCGACATAGCCA
>JBGSQC010000196.1:0-8158 GCA_041738295.1 Zhengella sp.
GGGCGGCGACCTGTTCGCCCGAGCGAACCTTGGGCAGCGCCACAACATCCGGGCCGCCCTGCATCGCTGCCTCAAGATCAGCGATGCCGCCGTCTTCCAGCGGATTGATCCGCACCGCCACGACCGCGCCCGCCTCCCGCCACTGCCGGTAGATCTCCGGCGCCAGACGCCCGGCTTCTGCACGCAGGTCGCGTGGCGTGAAATCCTCCAGCTCCTGGATCAGCACATCAGCGCCGCTGGCCGCAGCCGCCTCCAGCTTCTCCCGTTCCGCTCCCGGCACGAACAGCCAGGACCGGCAGAGCGCAAAGGGGCGGTGCCGGCGGGCAGTCATCCGATCTCGTCCATCGGGTTGAAGCAGGCGTTCTGGTGCAGGCGTCCGCCCTCGAGCGGTGGCTCTTCCACGCGGCAGCGGTCCAGCACGCGCCAGCAGCGCGGGTTGAACGGGCAGCCGGAAGGCGGGTTCAGCGGTGACGGCAATTCGCCCTGCAGCTTGATGCGAAGTTTCCGCGCTTCGGGATCAACCGAGGGCGTCGCCGACAGGAGCGCCGCCGTATAAGGATGGCGCGGATTGGCAAACACCTCTTCAGCCGGTCCGGTTTCCACCGGCTTGCCGAGATACATCACCATGATGTCATCGGCGAAGTGGCGCACCACTGACAAATCATGGCTGATGAAGATGTAGGCCAGCCCGAATTCCTTCTGCAAATCCATCAGGATGTTGAGCACCTGCGCCTGGATCGACACGTCCAGCGCGGAGACCGTCTCGTCCAGCACCATGATCTTCGGGTTCAGCATCAGCGCGCGCGCAATGGCGATCCGCTGTCTCTGGCCGCCGGAGAACATGTGCGGATAGCGGTCATAATGCTCCGGCCGCAAGCCCACCTTGGCCATCATGGCGCGGGCCTTTTCGCCGCGCGTTGCCGCATCATCATTGGTGTTGATCTTCAGCGGCTCTTCGAGGATCGAGCCGACCTTCTGGCGTGGGTTGAGCGAGCCATAGGGGTTCTGGAAGACGATCTGCACCTTCCGGCGAAGCTCCGGGTCACCGGCTGTAACCGGCTTTCCGTCGATCAGCAGGCTGCCAGCCGTCGGTTCCTCGATCATGGTGATGAGGCGGGCAAGGGTCGATTTCCCGCAGCCCGATTCGCCCACCACGGCCAGCGTCTTTCCGGCTTCCAGCGAAAACGAGACGCCGTTGAGCGCCTTGACTGTGGCGGGCTCACCAAACATGCCCCTGCTCACCTTGTAGTGGCGCGTCAGGTCCAGCGCCTGTGCAACAACCGCGCTCATGCTCCGGCCTCCGCCTTGAGGGCCACCGACGTTCCGCCGGGGTGGCCCCGTGGCACGCCTTTTTCCAGGGGATAATTGCAGAGCGCCTGTCCAAGCTCGACACCCTGGCGCACCGCTTCGCGCGTGCAGCGTTCGGTCGCAAAGGCACAGCGAGGCGAAAACAGGCACCCGCTCGGCCGGTCCTTCTGGCCGGGCACGACGCCGGGGATCGAAGGCAGCCTGCCGCGCCGCGTTGCCCGCTCCGGCAGGGCCGAGAGCAGCGCAGATGTGTAGGGGTGGTGCGGATCGGAAAAGAGGCCGGCCACCGGCTGCTCCTCCACCTTCTGCCCGGCATACTGCACCTGAACGCGCTCGGCCGTTTCCGCGACCACGCCCATGTCGTGGGTGATGAGGATCAGGCCCATTCCCTTGTCTTTTTGCAGCGAGATCAGCAAGTCGAGGATCTGCGCCTGGATGGTCACGTCGAGTGCCGTGGTCGGCTCGTCGGCGATCAGCAGTTTGGGATTGCAGGCCAGCGACATGGCGATCATCACGCGCTGGCTCATGCCGCCGGAAAGCTGATGGGGAAACTGCGACAACCGGTCTTCCGGTGCCGGAATGCCGACCAGCTTCAGGAGTTCAATCGTGCGGGCCCGGCGCTGGGCGCGATCCATGCCGAGATGCAGCCGCAGCATTTCGCCGATCTGGAACCCGACCGTGAAGCAGGGGTTCAAGCTCGACATCGGCTCCTGGAAAATCATGGCAATGTCCTTGCCGATGATGGTCCGCCGTTCCTTCGACGGCATGGTGAGCATGTCATGGCCGTCAAACACCATGCGGTCGGCGGTCACCGTCGCCGTCCATGGCAAGAGGCCCATCAGCGCCAGCATCGCCACCGACTTGCCGGACCCGGATTCGCCGACAACCGACAGGATCTCGCCTTCGTCGCAGCGCATCGACACATTGTCGACCGCCTTGAACGGACCGGACGAGGTCTTGAAGGAGACTGTGAGGTTTTCGATCTCGAGAAGGGGCATGGTTGTTTTTTTCACTCCCATGGCGCACTATATGAACTGAAAGAGAAGGAGATTTCCATGGCGTCGCCCAAGCCTATGCCTCCGAAGCCGATTTTGGGACCGACCGGGCCTCGTCCGGTATATTAATCCCGAGAGATCGGGACAAGGCTGCTGTTGCCTGCATAGCCAAGGCCAAGGCATGGCCCTTCAGATCAAGAAAATCCGAGAGCATCTGGATTTTCTGTTCTTCCGGCAAATCGGCAAATCGCGCCCCGCGCAAATCCTCTGCAAAATGCTCGATGACCTGCTGCTGGTTATAGAACAGGACAACCGCGTCGATCACCTCGGTCGGCAAAATGGATATCTCGCCGATGACAGCGCGAAACACAGGAAATCCGGCTTCCCTCGGCACAAAGGGGACATATCCCTTTTTTGACCGGTTCGCCTGAATGGCTGCGGTGACATTGCCAAGGATGATGTCGCGGTCATATTGGCCAAGCGCATGACCGGCAGCACGAATTTCGGCAAGAATGGCGGTCTGCACATCGACAACGCGCTCCCTGCGCCTGTCATTGTCAAGCCGGCGTGCGGTTCGCAGACTGACATACCAACCTACCATGGCAATCAGGGATGAAATCAGTGTCGCTGTGACGGCGGGTCCGATCCAATCATTCATCCGCGTCAGCTCTGCTTCAGCTTGGGATCAAGCGCATCCCGCAGCCCGTCGCCCATCAGGTTGATGGCGAGCACGGTGATGAGGATGGCAAGACCGGGAAAGGTGACCACCCACCAGGCGCGCAGGATGAACTCGCGCGCCTCGGCCAGCATGGTTCCCCATTCCGGTGTCGGCGGTTGCGCGCCCATGCCGAGGAAGCCCAGCGCGGCGGCATCAAGGATGGCAGACGAGAAGGACAGCGTTGCCTGCACGATCAGCGGCGCCAGGCAGTTGGGCAGGATGGTCAGGAACATCAGGCGCATCGGCCCGGCACCGGCCACGCGGGACGCCGTGACATACTCCTTGTTGATCTCGGTGATCACGGCAGCGCGCGTGAGGCGCACGAAATGCGGCTGAAGAACCAAGGCAATGGCGATCATCGCGTTGACCAGCCCTGGCCCCAGCACCGCCACCAGCACCAGCGCCAGCAGCAGCGACGGGAAGGCCAGGATGATGTCCATGATGCGCATGATGAACGTGTCGACCCGGCCCTGCATGTAGCCGGCAACCAAGCCGATGAAAACGCCGCTGAAAAGCGCAAGCGTTGTCACGAAGACCCCGATGAAGAGAGAGAACCGCGACCCGTAGATCAGCCGCGAAAGGATGTCGCGGCCAACCGCATCGGTGCCGAGGAAGAAGGACAGGCGGCCACCCTCCTCCCAGAACGGCGGCACGAGGACCGCATCGCGATATTGCTGGTTGGGCAAATGCGGCGCGATCAGGGGAGCCAGCAGCGCCACCGCGACCAGCACGATGAAAACGCCAAGGCCGATCACCGCGCCCCGGCTTTGCGAGAAATAGTACCAGAACTCGGCGAATTGCCCCTTGGACTTCGGGTTTGCCTGTTCGGTGGTGAGTGTGGTGTCGGTCATTGCGCGCCCCTCAATGCCGGATTCGCGGATTGATGAGGCCGTAGAGCAGGTCAACAATCAAATTGACCACCATGATCACCCCTGCAATCAGCAGCAGCCCGCCCTGGATCACCGGATAATCCCGCCGGAACACCGAATCGACCATCCATTTGCCGATGCCCGGCCAGGAGAAGATCGTCTCGGTGAGAATTGCGCCGGCCAGCAGCACGCCCACCTGCAGACCGATGGTGGTGACAACCGGGATCATCGCGTTGCGGAAAGCATGCACGCTGACCACCCGGAAAGGCGAAAGGCCCTTGGCCTTGGCGGTGCGCACGTAATCCTCGCTCAGCACCTCCAGCATGGCCGAGCGCGTCTGGCGCGCAATGACGGCAAGCGGCACCGTGCCGAGCACGATGGTCGGCAGGATGAGATGGCTGACCGCCGACGAAAAAGCGCCTTTCTGGCCCGACAGCAGGCTGTCGATCAGCATGAAGCCGGTGACCGGCGGAAAGAAGAACATCAGTGAAATGCGCCCGGAGACAGGCGTCCATTGCAGGATGCCGGAGAACAGGATGATCAGCAGCAGCCCCCACCAGAAGATCGGCATGGAATAGCCGACCAAAGCCACTCCCATGATCGACTGGTCAAAGAAAGAACCACGCTTGATGGCGGCAAAGATGCCAGCCGGAATGCCGATGGCAACCGCAAAGATGATGGCGCAGAGCGACAGCTCGACTGTCGCCGGGAACAGCGTCAGGAACTGGTCGAGGATCGGCTTCTTGGTGACGATGGACCTGCCGAAATCGCCGGAAAAAATGCCGGTGACGTAGTCGAAAAACTGAATGGGCATCGGGCGGTCGAGGCCAAGCTGCTGTGAAATCTCGGCATGGCGCTCGTCCGACATCACGCGCTCGCCTGACAGCAGCATCACCGGATCGCCCGGAAGCAAGCGGATGAAGGAAAACGCGATGATGGCAACCCCGAGAAAGGTCGGGATAAGGACTGCCAATCGCCCGATCAGGAACCGGAACATTGTGCCCCCTTCGTCATGGTGCTGGCCTGCCAAGGCAGGCGAAAAGGGAGACGGCCGGAATGGCGACCGTCTCCCTCAGTCACAAATCCTTATTCGGCGATATCAACGCCGGAGAAGGAGTGATGGCCGAGCGGGCTCATGACATAGCCCGTCACCTTCTTGGACATCGGCATGACAACGGTCGAATGGTCGATCGTCACCCAGGGAGCCTCGCGCTTGAAGACGACCTGCGCCTCTTCGTAGAGCTTGGTGCGGGCCGCCGGATCGGACTCCTGCTTGGCCTTGACGACGAGCGCATTGAACTCCTCGTTGCACCACTGGGCGCGGTTGTTGCCGCCGACAGCATCGCAGCCCAGCAGCGTGTGCAGGAAGTTGTCCGGATCGCCATTGTCACCGGTCCAGCCCAGCATCACCGCACCATCACGGGCCTTGTCCTTCGACAGCTTCAGATATTCGGCCCATTCGTAGGAGACGATCTCGACCTCCACACCGACTGCGGCCAGATCAGCCTGGACCAGTTCAGCGGCGCGGCGCGCGTTCAGCATGTAGGTACGTGCCACCGGCATGGCCCAGACCTTCATCTTCAGATCCTTGACGCCAGCGGCCTCAAGCATCTTCTTGGCTTCTGCCGGGTCATGCTTGTCTGCCGGAATGGCATCATTGTAGGACCAGATCGTCGGCGGGATCGGGTTCTTGGCCACGATGGCCGCGCCCTGGAACACCGCATCAACGATCGCCTGCTTGTTGATCGCCATGTCGATGGCCTTGCGCACTTCGGCCTTGTCGAACGGCGCCTGCATCGTGTTGAACGCCATGTAGGCGACGTTGAGGCCCGGCTGCTCCATCACCTGCAGGTTCGTGTCAGCCTTCATGGCCGCCACATCCGCAGCATTCGGATAGGGCATGACGTGGCATTCGCCGGCCTTCAGCTTCTGAAGGCGAACGGCCGCATCGGTGGTGATGGCAAAGGCCAGATCGTCGATCTTTTCCTTGCCCTTCCAGTAGTTTTCGTGGGCCTGGTAGCGGATCACGGCGTCCTGCTGATAGGCCACGAACTTGAAAGGTCCGGTGCCGAGCGGCATCTGGTTCAGCTGCTCCATCTTGCCGTCGGCTGCCAGCTTGTCGGCATATTCCTTGGACATGATGGAGGCGAAATCCATGCCGAGATTGGCGACGAACGGCGCTTCCTTGTTCTTGAGCGTGAACTTCACGGTGAGATCGTCAACCTTTTCGATGGAAGAGATCAGCTCGGGGAAGCCCATGCCGGCAAAATATTCCCAGGCAGCGCCGGCAATGTACTTGTTCCACGGATTGTCGGCCTTCAACTGGCGCTCGAGCGAGAACACCACGTCATCGGCGTTCATGTCGCGCGTCGGGGTGAAGAACTCGGTGGTCTGGAATTTCACGCCGGCACGAAGCTTGAAGGTGTACTGCAAGCCGTCTTCGGAAATGGTCCAGCTTTCGGCAAGGCCGGGCTCGACTTCGGTCGTACCGGGCTTGAACTCGACCAAACGGTTGAAAACCGGACGCGACGAGGCGTCGAAGGTCGTCCCGGCGGTGTAGAGCGCGGGGTCGAAGCCTTCCGGCGATCCTTCCGAGCAATAGACCAGTGTCTTGGCCTGTGCGCCGGCGGCAAAGCCGGTGGCGAGAATGGTTGCGGCCAGCAATGTCTTGAATTTCATCATGTGCGAGTGCTCCTGTCCTTGTTTTTCAGCTTTTCGCTCTCTTGGCCCGCGCATTTCACGCGGTGCAGTGCCGCAGGCTTGCGCCTTCGACCATGGTCGAAAAGGAACATGATAAAGCAGGCATTGGCAATGGCCTTTTGGCGAACGCAGCGGAAATCTTGACCACTTGGACAATTGGCGGGCTTCAGGATCCGCTTTGGAGCCGGTGAATTATCCCGTTCGCAGCATGACGCCCCGTCGCAAGACAGGCCGTCAGCAGATAGCCGCCGGTCGGCGCTTCCCAATCCAGCATTTCCCCGGCGGCATGGAGGCCTGGCACGGCGCGGAGCATCAAATTTTCATCCAGCCCGGCACGATCGATGCCGCCAGCTGTCGAGATGGCTTCGGCAATCGGGCGGGCTCGAACCACTTGAAGTGGCAAGGCCTTGATGAGCGCTGCCAGTTCACCGGTACCCAGTCCGGAGGCGTCAGGCACAACCTCCCGCACAAGGGCAGCCTTCACCCCTTCCAGCCCGGCACCCTTGCGCAGCCGGTTGGAGAAACTCGCCTTGGCCGGCTGGCGGGAAAGGTCGCGGATGAGTTTTTCAAGACTGCGCCCCGGCGCAAGGTCTATAGCCAGCACTGCGGTTCCGGTCGTTTCAATCACACCACGCAGCGCCGCCGAATGGGCATAGACAAGGCTGCCCTCGATGCCGGTGGTGCTCACCACAAATTCGCCGGGAAAGGCACCGGCACCGGACGTTGCGATGACGCCCTTGACCGGTGCTCCTGCAAAGCGGCTGGCAAAATGCTCGCTCCAATCGGCATCGAAACCGCAATTGGCAGGCTTCAGCGGCGCGACCGGCACGCCATGTCCTTCAAGGATTTTGACCCAGCCGCCATCGGACCCAAGCCTTGGCCAACTGGCCCCGCCAAGCGCCAGCAATCCGGCATCAAAGGCAAGGCATGACGGACCGACCGGCGTCTCGAAGCTGAGGGAAAGCGCTCCTTGAACAGCCTCCACCCCGGTCCAGCGATGGCGCTTGAAAAATTGCACGCCTTGCTCCTCAAGCCGCTTCAGCCAGGCGCGCAGCAGGGGCGACGCCTTCATCGCCCTGGGGAACACCCGGCCCGAGGACCCGGTGAAACACTCCGCCCCCAGCCCGTTTGCCCATGCCTCCACGGCGCGTGGGCCAAAAGCGTCCAGCATGGGCGCCAACCAGTCATTGGCCGCGCCATAGCGCGTGACGAAACGCTCATGCGGCTCGCTGTGCGTGATGTTCAGCCCGGTCTTTCCGGCCAGCAGCAGCTTGCGGCCAAGCGAGGGCATGGCATCGAAAATGCTGACGGCATGACCCTGCGCCGACAGCACCTCGGCGGCCATCAGGCCTGCCGGTCCGCCGCCGATGATCGCGATGCTGGCGCTTGCCATGCTGCCTCCCTTTTTCCCGCCCGTCATGGCGCGACGCAGGCCGTGGCGCAAGTCTCAATGAAAGTTGCGGCCCTTCGGCATGGCGCGCGCCGCCGCTTGCAGCCCCTTCAGATGCCGGTAGTCATGGGCAAGCTGCGGCATCTCATTCATCAGCACCGCCAGGCGCGAGCGCGGC
>JBGSQC010000200.1:0-10259 GCA_041738295.1 Zhengella sp.
ACCAGATGCTTGCGCCGGCGCAGATGGATCACGCCGCCGCGCACCTCCGCGCCCTCCACGCTGTCAGGCGTCATGTCGCGCCCGTCGGGCCCCACCAGCCCGAAGGCGAGCGGAATGTGCATCAGCCTCTTGCGGCTTTCGCCCGGTGTCGGCGGCACGCTTTGCTCGATCTCCAGTGTGAACGTCGCGGCCTTGGCATCATGCTGGGCGCTCACTGTCAGGTTCGGCGTGCCTGCCTGATGATACCACAGCGCAAACTGCGAAAGGTCCTGGGCCGAGGCTTCCTCGAAACAGGCAAGGAAATCCTCGATGGTTGCCGCATCGCCGTCATGGCGGTCGAAATAGAGGTCCATGCCCGCACGGAAGGCGTCAGCGCCCAGGATGGTGCGGATCATCCGCACCACTTCCGAGCCTTTTTCGTAGACGGTCGCCGTGTAGAAATTGTTGATCTCGCGGTATTTGCGCGGCCGCACCGGATGGGCGAGCGGACCGGCATCCTCGGGAAACTGGTGGGACTTCAGGATGCGCACTTCGGCAATGCGCTTGACCGGGCGCGAGCGCATGTCGGCGGAAAACTCATGGTCGCGGAAAACCGTCAGCCCTTCCTTGAGGCAGAGCTGGAACCAGTCGCGGCAGGTGATTCGGTTGCCGGTCCAATTGTGGAAATATTCATGCGCGATGATCGCCTCGATATTGGCGAAATCGGCGTCGGTTGCGGTCTGGTCGTCGGCCAGCACATATTTGTCGTTGAAGATGTTGAGGCCCTTGTTCTCCATCGCGCCCATGTTGAAATCCGACACGGCGACGATGTTGAACACGTCGAGATCATATTCGCGCCCGAACCTCTCCTCGTCCCAGCGCATGGAGCGCTTGAGCGCATCCATGGCATAGGCAACGCGGTCCTCGCGGCCTTGCTCGACATAGATGCCGAGATCGACATCGCGCCCGCCCATGGTGGTGAAGCGGTCCGAAACGCAGGCGAGGCTTCCCGCCACCAGCGCAAAGAGATAGGCGGGCTTGGGATGGGGATCATGCCATTCGGCAAAGTGCCAGCCATCGCCGAGATCGCCGGTCGCACCCGGATTGCCGTTCGACAGCAGCACCGGATTGGCCTCGCGCTCGGCCTCGATGCGCACCGTATAGACCGACAGCACGTCCGGCCGGTCGGCAAAATAGGTGATGCGGCGAAAGCCCTCCGCCTCGCATTGCGTGCAGTAATTGCCCGAAGAGCGATAAAGCCCAGACAGCGCCTTGTTGGCATCCGGGTCCAGTTTCGTCACGATCTCCAGCATGAAGCGGCGGTCAGCAGGCGGGGCTGTGATGATGAGCTGGTCCGGTCCGGCCTTGAATCCGCCGGGCAGCGGTTTGCCATTGACGAGCAGGCGCTCCAGCACCAAGCCGTCGCCATCCAGCATGACAGGCGTGCCAGCCGGCACATCGGCGCGCCGTTCCAGCGTCAGAAGCGCGGTACACCGGGTCTCGCCCCGGTCGAGCCGGAAGGTCAGGCGTGTCTCGGGGATCGCATAATCGGCCGGGCGGTAATCCGCCAATTTGAAGACCTGTCCGGTGTCACTGCGCATGCTTGCTCTTTCAATGGCCCTGTCCGTGGTGCTATGCCTTGGTCGAACGGGCCGTCATCATGGTTTCATAGCCGACACATAAGCGATGGCGCAGCTCCGGCAAAGTCAAAACGGCGCATACTCCTCAACCGACGCCGTGACAATCAAGACGGATGGATGAAATCATGACAGTCGCGACACCGAAATTCGGCATGGGGGCAAGCGTCCGCCGGCTGGAAGACCAGGCATTCATCACCGGAAACGGCCGCTATACCGATGACATCACCGCAGAGGGCATGCTGCACGGCTTTGTGCTGCGCTCGCCTGTAGCCTTCGCCCGCTTCACCATCGGTGATCTTGAGGCAGCCCGCAGCGCTCCCGGCGTTCATCTGGTGCTGACGGGGGCCGATCTCACTCATCTGGGCGCGCTCAAAACTCCGCTGACAGGCATGTTGCCTGAGCTGAAAGGCGTCACCTCGCGCGATATTCCGGTGCTGGCCACCGACACCGTGCGCCATGTTGGCGATGCGGTCGCCTTCATTGTCGCCGACAGCCGGGCGCTCGCCATGGATGCCGCCGAGCTGATCGAGATCGATTGGGATGGCCTTGATCCGGTTGTTGAAACGGGCAGGGCGCTGGACGAGGATGCGCCGCTGGTCTGGCCGGAGGCCGGCACCAACCGCGCCTTCACCTATCACCGTGGCGACAAGGCCAAGGCCGAGGAAGCCTTTGCGGGCGCCGCCCATGTCAGCCACATTGCCTTCACCAACAACCGGCTGGTCTGCAACTACATGGAAACGCGCGCCGCCATCGGCGACTGGCGTGAGGATGGCATCACGCTCACCACCGGATCGCAGGGCGTCCACGGCATGCGGCGCCTGCTCTGCGCCAATGTCTTCGGCATCGACCCGGAAAAAATGCGCGTCGTGACGCCCGATGTCGGCGGCGGTTTCGGCCCGAAAACCTTCGTCTATCGCGAATATGCCCTCGTGCTGGAAGCCTCGCGCCAGCTTGGCCGCCCGGTCAAATGGACAGGCGACCGCACCGAGCATTTTCTTGTGGATGCGCAGGGCCGCGACAATGAGGTGGAAGCCGAAATGGCGCTGGACGGGGAGGGCCACTTCCTGGCGCTCAGGATCCGCCTGACAGCCGCCATGGGTGCCTATCTCCACCAGTTCGGCGCTTTCATTCCCTGGGTGGGCACCTCCATGACGACCGGTGTCTATGACATCCCGCTGATCGACGTGACGATTGACGGCGTCTACACCAACACGGCTCCCGTTGATGCCTATCGTGGCGCCGGGCGGCCGGAAGCCGCCTATCTGGTCGAGAAGCTGACCGACCAGTGCGCGCGTGACCTTGGCCTGACGCCAGACGAAATCCGGGTGCGCAATTTCATCCGGCCCGAACAGTTCCCCTACACCACGCCGACGGGCCGCATGTACGACGTGGGCGAGTTCGAAGGTCATATGCGCCTTGCCATGGAGCGCGCCGGCTGGGCTGGCTTTGAAGCGCGGCTGGAAGCCTCGAAGGCCAAGGGAATGATGCGCGGCATCGGCATGGCTACCTATGTCGAGGCCTGCGCCTTTGCAGGGTCCGAACCTGCGCACCTGAAGCTTGAGGAAAACGGTGACGTGACATTGTTCATCGGCACCCAGTCCAACGGTCAGGGCCATGCCACAGCCTATGCGCAGTTCGTGGCCGAAAAGCTGAACCTGTCGCCGGAGCGTATCCATGTGCGCCAGGGCGATACCAACGAATTGAAGAACGGCGGCGGCACCGGCGGCTCGCGCTCCATTCCACTTGGCGGCGTGTCGGCCTCGCGCGCCGGCGAGGACCTTGCCGTCAAGATCAAGCGGATCGCGGCCTCCGAACTGGAAACCGATGCGGCCGACATCGAGCTGGAAGAGGGCGTGGCGCGCATTGTCGGCACCGACCGGCAGATCGATTTCGCTGCAATCGCGCGGGCGGCCAAGGACCCCGAAGACCTGAAGGGTTTTGGCGAGTTCAAGCAGGCCGAAGCCACCTATCCGAACGGCACGCATATTTGCGAGATAGAAGTGGACCCGGAGACCGGTGCCACCGAGATCGTCAATTACGTGATCGTCGATGATTTCGGTGCGACCGTGAATCCGATGCTTTTGGCCGGCCAGGTCCATGGCGGCGTCGTCCAGGGTATCGGCCAGGCGCTGATGGAGAACACCGTCTATGACGAAAGCGGCCAGCTTCTGACCGCCACCTTCATGGATTATGCCATGCCGCGCGCTTCCGACATGCCATCCATCGGCTTCGAGACCCGCAACGTGCCCTCCACCACCAATGCCATGGGCATGAAGGGGGCAGGCGAGGCCGGAACCATTGGTGCAACGCCTGCCGTCATGAACGCGCTCACCGATGCGCTCTGGCGGGGTGCCGGCATTTCCCACATCGAGATGCCGGCAACACCCATGCGCATCTGGCAGGCGGTCAGCGACGCCCGGAAGGCCTCGTGAGCGGACCTGCCGCGCCATCGCAGGCAAACCAGCTTCCCGGCATCATCATGAAGGTGATGTCGGTGCTGGCCTTTGTCGGCATGGCTTCCTGCATCAAGGCAACCGGCAAGCTGCCGCCCGGCCAGATCGTGTTTTACCGGTCGTTCTTCGCCATCATCCCCGTGCTCGTCTGGCTGGCCTGGATGGGGCAGTTACGCGGTGGCCTGACCACGCCGCACCCGATGAGCCATGTGTTGCGAGGGCTGGTCGGCGTCGCCTCGATGGGATTGGGCTTTTATGGCCTGACACGCCTGCCGCTGCCCGATGCCATCGCACTCAGCTATGCCAATCCGCTGATGGTCATTGTGCTGTCGGCCCTGATCCTCGGCGAGACGGTGCGCATCTACCGCTGGAGCGCTGTTCTTGTCGGCTTCATCGGTGTCGTGATCATTTCCTGGCCGAAATTGTCCCTGCTGAGGGGCGGCACTCCGCTCGGGTCCGACGAACTGAGCGGGGTGCTGGCGGCATTGGGTTCTGCCGCCATGGCGGCCCTTGCCATGCTGCAGGTGCGCAAGCTGGTGCAGACGGAGAAGACCTCCACCATCGTGCTCTGGTTCTCGCTGACGTCGAGCGTGATCGGCTTGCTGACCTTGCCCTTCGGCTGGGCACCGCTGACGACATCGCAAGCCTGGCTGCTGGTCGGCGCCGGCATTTGCGGCGGTTTCGGGCAGATCTGCCTGACGCAAAGCTACCGGCTGGCCGACATGTCCACCATCGCGCCGTTTGAATACACATCGATGATCTTTGCCATTGGCATCGGCTATTTCGCCTTTGCCGAAGAGCCGACCTGGTGGACCATCAGCGGGGCCTCCATCGTTATCGCATCGGGCATCTTCATCATTTTCCGCGAACACCGGTTGGGGCTGGAGCGGGCGAAGGCGCGCAAGGTCAACACGCCGCAATGATATGAAGTGATCAGCAGGGATCAGCCGCCGGTGAGGCGGTCCTTTTGCGGCACATCCTCGATGCGCGGGTCGAGCTGCAGGCTTTCCGGTGTTTGCGCAACGGCAGGTGCCGCCGGCTGGTAGTCGCAGCGGTCTGCTGCCGCAACCGGATCCCGCCTCAGCGACCGCCAATAGGAATAGCCGCCATAGAGCGCAAAGGCGCCGCCGAGGGTGAGGAAAAATCCGGCCCGGCCCATTCCATCGATCACCGGCCCGGCAATCAGCGGCCCGATGATCGTGCCCACGCCATAGGTGATGAGCAGCCCGCCGGACACTTTGACGAAATCCTGCGGCTCGGCAAAGTCATTGGCATGGGAGTTGGCAAGCCCGTAAATGGGGAACAGCACGAGGCCCAGCGTGAAGGTGAAGGCAAAAAGCACCCACGGTTCCGCCGGCGACACAAGATGGGCCAGCAGGCAAAGCGCGGCACCAAAGGCGCCTGCGCCAGCCATCACGATGCGCCGGTCCATGCGGTCCGACAGCCGCCCGATCGGCAATTGCGCCAGGCTGCCGCCGATCATCGCCATCGACAGCATGGTGGCGATGGAAAGATCGGACAGCGCCGAGAGTTTTCCGTAAACCGGCGCGAAATAGGACCAGATCGAGAAGACCACGCCGGACATGAAGGAGCCGACCATCGCAGCCGGCGAATTGCGGAAGAGGCCGCGAAGGTCAATCCCGACCTGTGTCAGCGGCTGCGGCGATTGCGCGGTGGAGAGCGTGACCGGCAGGGCTGCCGCCACGAACAGCAAGCCCGCGACGACAAACAGCGTCGGGCTCATGGGATCGCCAAGCGGCGCGATGTATTGCCCGCCCGCAATGCCTGCCATGCAGGTGATCATGTAGGCCGACAGCATCGTGCCGCGCGTCTGGTTGGTCACTTTCTCGTTCAGCCAGCTTTCGAGCACCATGTAGGTGCCGGCCACCGCCAGCCCGGCGACAAAGCGGAAGAGCGCCCAGGCCAGCGGGTGGACCACCAGCGAATGCAGCAGCAGCGAGGCCACCAGCAGCGACTGGATGGCCGCATAGACGCGGATATGGCCGACCCGGCGCACCAGACGCGGCGTCACGAGGCAGCCGATGGTGAAGGAGGCCGCATAGACCGCGCCAATCCAGCCGAGCGTCACATTGGACCAGCCTTCACCGGTCGCCCTGAGCGGGATCAGCATCATGGTGAGGCCGATCCCGATCTGCATGAAGAGGGCACCGGTGAGCAGCGCCGCGACGGGCCGGATCTGGGCTAGCATCGAGTTCCTCGTGACCGACAGAAGGCCGATGCCCATGCCATGGCATGCCCCGGATGCTCAAGCGCTAGCATGAAACCTGTCACGCCGGATGGTGCCATTGCGACGGCGCCATGTCGGTGATCATTCCGACCTTCAGGCCTTGTCCTGCATGCGTTCGCCTTCCGGCACATCCTTGATCATCGGGTCCAGCTGGAAGCTTTCCGGCGTGCGCGGCACGGCGGGCGCGGCCACCTGGAAATCGGAACGGTCTTCCGCTTTCACCGGATCGCGCCGCGTCGTGCGCCAGAAGGCATAGGCCGCGTAGGCAGCAAACAGGACGGCCATCGCGGCGAACATGCCCGGTCCGCCAAACAGCGCCGTCATCTGCCCGCCGATCAGCGGTCCGGCCATGTTGCCAAAGCCGTAGACGATGAGCAGGCCGCTCGACACGCGCACGAAATCCTCGGGCTTGGCATGGTCGTTGCCATGCGCAATGGCCAGCGAATAGGACGGGAAGAGGACGATGCCGAGAAGGAAGGTGCCCGCATAAATGATGATCGGCACCTGCGGATTGAAGATGGCCATGGCGAGCGTCAGTGCTGCTCCGAACCCGCCGGCAAAGGTCATGACGATGCGGCGGTCCATGCGGTCGGAAAGCCGCCCGATGGGAAACTGGAAGATCACTCCGCCCGCCATGGCGGCAGCCAGCATCATGGCTACCCCAAAGGTCGTCAGCCCGGCCAGCGTGCCATAAACCGGCGCGAAATAGGACCAGACGCCAAAGACGATGCCCGACAGGAAGGATCCGGCAACCGCTGCCGGCGAGGCGCGAAAAAGGCCCACCACGTCAATGGAGACGCGCGTCAGCGGACGCGGTGCCTGCGCCGGTGACAGGGCAATCGGATAGACCGCAAGGCCAAACAGCAGCGCACACAGGATGAACAGGGTCTGGTCTGATGGATCGCCCGCCGGAACCATGAACTGGCCAGCAGTGACGCCAGCCATCGACACCACCATATAGGCGGACAGGATCATGCCCCGGTTGGCATTGTCCACCTTCTCGTTCAGCCAGCTTTCCATCACCATGTAGCTGCCTGCGGTGGCGATGCCGGCCATGAAGCGGAACACCGCCCAGGCAATTGGATGCACCATCAGCGCATGCAGCAGCAGCGAAGCGGCGAGCATCGTCTGGATGGCGGCAAAGACACGGATATGGCCGACACTGGCCACCATGCGCGGCACGATCAGGCAGCCGAGCGTGAAGGCCGCCGCATAGACCATGCCGATGAAGCCCAGCGTTTGCGGCGACCAGCCTTCGGCTGTGGCGCGCAGCGGCACCAGCATGCCGGTCAGGCCGACACCGGCCAGCATGAAAAATGCGGAAAAAAGGATGGGCGAAACGGAAAGGAGCTGTCTGCCCATGAGGCCTCCGGGCCATTGTTCGGTGATGCGGTCGGAAGCCCGGTTCAGGCATGTCCGGGAACTACAGCACGCTTCTGTTTCAACTGGATGATCCGGATGCGACCTTTGCCTGCGCAATGTGGACGCAACTGCCAAGAGGATCAAGGCGGCGCGTTACCCATTCTTGACCATCCCGCCAAAAGCCCATGCCTGTTTACGGTGTGGAGCGCAATGCGTGCGAGAATGACTGAAGGAAAGGGGAACCGGCAATGCGCGTCTATCTCGTCATCATGACCATACTGGTTGTCGTGAGCGCGATCTTTGCCATTGATGATATCGGCATTCTCCTTGTCTATCTGACCCTTGGCTTGGCATTGCCGCTCATGTTCGTGGCGACCCTTGCCTATTATGGCGCCTGCCTGTTTCCGGCCTTTGCCCTGTGGAATCGCGCGCGCGCGCTTGGGCTGGCGCTGACAGTTCTGCTGCTTGGCGCCGCTGCCTGGCTTCCCGGTTTTCAAGGCGAGCGCGCCATCGCCGCCCTTGAAGCATCGTTGATGACGGACGAAAAGGTTCCTGATGGTCCGGTGAGCGCCAGCACGGTGGAAATTCGCCACAGGTCCGGTGAGACCATCCAGACCGGAACCGGCCCCTGCGGCAATGAATGCCGGTCACTGCTGCTGGACAATGGCGTGAAGTGGGTCCGGTTTGTCGGTGTGGACCGGCTTGGCAAGGCCGCCCCTGCTGTCAGCGTCTACCGCCGCGCGACAGGTGACGACTGCGCCGTGCCGGGCTTTCCTTCTGATGGCAGGCCTTGTGTTCTGGCTGCTGCTGACGAGCGGCAGCCATCAGAACTCACCATCGCCCTGGAACCTTTGACGGTCAAACCGGTCTCGCAACAGGCCGAAAACAGCCCGGCACGGCTGACGTCCGCCCGCCTTGTCACCGCAACTCTGCGCAAGGGCGGTTCTGCGCTGGAAATTTACCGGCACACGGAACTGGTGATCACCGCCCCGGTACAGCCAACCGTTCTGACATCACTAAAGAGCGGCATGAGCACCGGCGGGTTATCCTTCGTTCGCTCCACGATCAAACGCCAGCTGGTCACGCTTGCATCGCTTCTTGTCCAGCTTGGCTACACCATTGAAGTGCCCGAAACGCCGAAACCGGAACTGCCGAAGGTTTTCAAAGAGAAGGGTGCCAAAACCCCGCCTCCGGTCGTCGACGCAGAACTGACCCGCTCCGTCATCTCCCTGCTCGACCTGCCGGGAACTGCCCCCTTCAGCAGGGAGCAGGCGCAGCCGCTGTCACGCTGGACAATGCTGGCGCGCAACAGCAAGGACTGGCCGCCGGAGAAAGTCACGCTTCTGCGCCGGATCATCGCCGAGCCGCGGCTGGCGGGAATCCCCCATTTCGCCGACCAGATCCTGACCGGCAACCGCGACCTTGCTCGCGCGCTTTTTCCCGATGTGCTGGACCGGCTGGAGGCCATCCCCTTTGGTGACACCGAGTACCAGTCGGCCCAGCAAATTGCCTGGAACATGCACCGGCTCGACCCCGCACTCATCAAGGCCCATCAGGAACGCATCATCGCACTTGCCAGGCGCAACGACCGCACCGGCAATTCCGTGCTGAAAACAGCGCTGTCGTTCGGTGCTGATCCCCGTGATTTCGTACCTACGCTGGACTGGACGAAAGCAATGCGGGACGAGGACCGCCGCATGACTGCCATGTGCCATGCCGACGACCAATGGGGTCCGGTTGTCATCTCCATGGTCCGCAAGGCGCTCGCCAGCCTGCCTGACAAAGGCACTTCCGGCAGCCATCACGGTTACCGCCGCAACCTGATCAGGCTGCTGGCCCGCCACGGCGCGCTGGACGAGGCACTTGCCATGACGAAACCCGATGATGAGCGGCAGCGCAAAGTGCTTCGCAGGGCGGCCGATCCCTCGGAAATGATCACCAACCGCTGTCAGTTCTGACCGGCAAGCCGCATCTTCACGGCCAGGAAATCCTGCCAGACGAAGCGCTTGTGGGCCGGATTGCGCAGCAGATAGGCCGGATGCAGCGTGGGCATCACGGGAATTTCCAGCCCGCCCGGTGTGCGGTGGGTGAACCAGTTGCCGCGTATGCGCATGATGCCGTCCGTGGTTCCGGTCAGCACCTTGGCGGAAGGGGCGCCCAGCGCCAGGATCATCTTGGGCGCGGCAAGGTCAATGTGGCGCTCCAGGAACGGCCGGCAGATCTCGGTCTCGTGCGGCGTCGGCGTACGGTTGCCGGGTGGCCGCCAGGCAATCACATTGGTGATATAGGCCGACGTCCGGTCGCGCCCGATGGCTGCCAGCATGCGGTCCAGCAATTGTCCGGACCGGCCGACAAAGGGCAGGCCTTGCAAATCCTCGTCGCGGCCCGGCGCCTCGCCGATCACCATCAGGTCAGCCGCCGGATTGCCATCGGCAAAAACGAAGCTTTTCGCGGCGAATTTCAGGTTGCAGCCGTCAAATCCGGCATAAAGTCCGGCCAGTTCCTCCAATGTCCTGGCAGCGCCCGCCATGTCGCGCGCGCGCAGCACCTGCGCCTCGTCCGGCACGGCGGTTTCCA
>JBGSQC010000207.1:0-20213 GCA_041738295.1 Zhengella sp.
AAACAGACCGCATTCATCGCTCGGCAATCTCACGCCCAGCGAGTTCGCCATGAAAATGGCATTGCAAAAGCAGGCCGCATGAGGCCAGAAATGAACCAACGGACTCCGCGCAAAAGCGGATGAAACTCGGGTCTCAGGTCATATTCGGAAAGGCACCTCACCACGCAGTCCTGCGAGATGAGGTGGAGTTGATCGAAACTACTGGCTGCCGGACGGTCAGAATTTCAGATTAATCGCTATCGGGCAGTGGTCACTCAACCGGTTGCCAAGCGCTTCCGCTTCATCTGCGTCATAAATGACTTCGGTGAAGCTCTGCGCATCAGCCGCATCCCATGCCACCTGGTTCATAATTATGAAATCGATGGGATGCTTCCGATAGCTCTCAGAAACCGTCGGGCAATTCCCAACCGTGCGGTATGGCATTCTCCAGAGATTGAGACTGGCCGGATCGCTGTCATCGATCGCACTCCAGAGATGGTCGGTTTGTCCATGGAGATCAAAGCGGCGATTGAAGTCGCCTGCAACGATTACAGGCAATCCGGTCTTTTCCTTCTCGTCGATCCAGGCCTCGAGCGGGTCGATTTGCGACGCAAGGATCTTGCAGTCTTCTGTCTGCGGGTTTTCCAGCGATTGCCCGTGACAGGAGGACTTCATGTGTACCCCGAGAAGCCAAAATGACTGGTCGCCAACCTTCAAAAGGGCTTGGATGCCACGCCGCGTCGAATAGCCTTCACTGTCCTGGATTTGCAAAGGCTCGTAGTCAGCATGCTCAACGACCTCAACCCTGCCCTTCCGAACCACTACCGCGGTGTAGATGTCCGGTGCGTTGGTTTCCTTGTATCGACCTGAAAAAAACATGTCCCATTCCGCTTCCGGGAATACCCGCCGCACTGCCGCCGGGTTACCCATCTCCTGGAGTGCAATCACGTCAGCATTGGTTTCCATGGCGTACTTCTGGAGCAGAACGTAGTCATTGTCTTCTCTGATAGGTGCGCGATCCCTCAACGGGACACCGGACTTGTCATTCAGATTATTGATGTTCCAACTTGCCACCCGCACGTCGGCAGCAAGTGCAATGGATGTGGAAATGGAGAAGAGGATTCCGAGTGTCAACTTGCGCAACATGAGTGGCATCCTTCGATATTCTATCGCCCCGCGCGCAGAATGCACATCTCATCCTCGAGATTCAAATGCAAAAATGCAACTCCATTGATGACATCAACGGACCATTTGAGCAGCAAATAGCCCGGGATATTTGACCCAGATTAGCCTTTCGTCAGTTTACAGTTTAAGTTTCGCAATACTGTTTTTGTTGAGAAATTTGGAGCAGCGGTTTACACCGTTGCCCGAGCTAATTTATTGAAAACATTGGATATGCTACGGATTGCGGATGCAGGTGTTCAGCGGTATAGGCCAGCCCTATGGCGATCGCGCGCTGGTGGCCGACGTTGCGCCGCAGCCGCAGGACAACACCCGCAACCCCCGCCTGCGTCAGGTTCGTCACCGGCAGCGGTTGGCGCACAGAGCCGTCATCGACCGCCACCACAAAGAGATCGGACCCGAACAGGGCGTGCAGTTCCTTGAACAGCCGGGCGCTGGCCTCGACATCCTCATAGACCGGGGTGACCACGATCAGGCTGGGTGCGTCCGCGATCATGCTCCCACCACCTCGCGAAAATGAACGATGGCCTGCGCCAACCCTGCCTCCTGGTCATCAATCCACCCGGCTCTTAGCGTACAGTCGCGGCTGGAATTTTTACAATTTAAATCTTTCCCCCAATTTCCAGCCGGACAATCACGCTTGCTCATTTCAGTAAATGCGTTTATGCGCATATGCATCAGGAGGCGAACATGAATACGGTTTCCGTTCTTGCAGCGCTTGCCGAGCCCACCCGCCTTGGCGCGATCCAGATCCTTGCCGATGGCGGGGAGCATTGTGTCTGCGCGCTCATGAGCCGCCTTGACGCATCGCAAAGCCGCATGTCGCGGCATATGCAAACCTTGAAGCAGGCAGGCCTTGTGACGGACAGGCGTGATGCGCAGTGGGTCCGCTACCGGCTCAATCCGGCCATGACAGAGGGAGCGCGGGCAATTCTTGAGGCCGCCCTGGCTGCCGAAGGCTTACTGGACCCCGAAAGACAAGCGGCATGAGCACCGATTTCACATCTCCCGCACAGCCCTCGACACCGGACTGGCTCTGGCATTCAGGCATTCTGGTCTTTGTTGCCGCCTGGTACGCACTCTACAACCAGCTGATCCCTTTCGCCGAATGGATGACATCGCTCTTCCCGGTAGAGCGCCAGAGCCACACCGGCGAGGCCATCGCTTTCTTCTTCTATGACGTTCCCAAGGTGATGATGCTGCTGACACTGATCGTTTTCGTGATGGGTGTGGTTCGCAGCTTCTTTTCTCCCGAGCGCACGCGCGCCCTGCTGGCCGGCAAGCGCGAAGGCGTCGGCAATGTCATGGCGGCCTCGCTTGGCGTCGTCACACCCTTCTGCTCCTGCTCGGCGGTGCCGCTGTTCATCGGGCTGGTCTCGGCGGGCGTCCCGCTCGGCGTCACGTTCTCCTTCCTGATCTCGGCTCCGATGGTCAACGAGGTGGCGCTGGCGCTGCTCTTCGGCCTGGTTGGCTGGAAGGTGGCGCTGACTTACTTTGCCTTCGGGCTTGGCGTTGCCATTGTCGCTGGCTGGGTCATCGGGCGGCTGCATCTGGAAGGCTGGCTGCAGGACTGGGTGCGCGACATCCACTCCGGCGCAACCGCGCCTGCGGCCTTCGAGGGCGAAAGGCTGACCATGGTGGATCGCTACCGCTTTGGCATCGAGGCGGTGCGGGAAATCTTCGCCAGGGTCTGGATCTGGATCATCATCGGCATTGGCATGGGTGCGCTCATCCATGGCTATGTGCCGCAAGAGCTGATGGCGCGCATCATGGGGGCCGATGCCTGGTGGTCGGTTCCCGCCGCCGTTCTGATCGGCATTCCGATGTACACCAATGCTGCCGGTGTCATCCCCATCGTCGAGGCACTGCTCGGCAAGGGAGCTGCACTTGGAACCGTGCTTGCCTTCATGATGAGCGTGATCGCGCTCAGCCTGCCAGAAATGATCATCCTCCGGCAGGTGCTGACGCTGCGCCTGATCGCCGTGTTCATTGGCGTCGTCGGCAGCGGCATTCTGGCGGTCGGCTATCTCTTCAACTTCCTGTTCTGAAAGGACAAGGCAATGGACATCAAGGTACTCGGACCCGGCTGCGCCAAGTGCAAGTCAACGGTCGAGCAGATCGACCGCGTGGCAAAAGAGGCCGGCAAGTCCGTTTCGCTCGAAAAGGTCGAAGACATGCGCCAGATCGTCTCCTACGGCGTCATGAGCACGCCCGGCGTGGTCATTGGCGGCAAGGTTGTGCATGTCGGCTCGGTTCCGACGCGCGACCAGATCCTCGCCTGGCTGCAATAGGAGCTAAACGATGAACGAGATTGCAAGAGTGGAACTGGCGCAAGCCCGTGAAGTCTGCCCGACCACCACACAGCGCCTGCTAAAGGAAGGCGCGTTGCTGGTCGATGTGCGCGAGCGCGAGGAAGTCGCCAAGGTCGGCTATGCCGGTGGCGACGTGGTGAACATCCCGCTTTCGGAATTCGAAGGCCGATGGGCGGAAGTGCCGCGCGACCGTGATGTGGTGCTGGCCTGCGCCATCGGCGAACGCAGCCTCAAAGCGACCTATTTCCTGATGTACCAGGGCTATGACCGCGTCGCCAACATGAAGCCCGGCATCGCCCGCTGGATCGCACGCGGCTTCCCGATCACCGGATCGGCTGACGGCGTGGCTGCGTCTGAAGCCGCATCATCATGCTGCGGAGGGTAAGCTGCGCTCAAGGCGCAATTGCCCTGCCCTGTTGTCCTGCTTGATCCATCCAAATCCCTTTGACCACAAGGTAAAGTCATGAACCTTCTTCGCAGTCTTCCTGTTCTCCTGCTTTTGTCCCTGACCTCGCTGGCCCATGCGCTTGAGGTCCAGCCGGTCGCGGAGGGCGTGTGGGCCCTTGTCGGGGAAAAGGAGCAGCGCAGCGCCGAAAACCTGGCCAACAATGCCACCTTCGGCGTTGTCGAGACAACGGACGGGATCGTGCTGATGGATCCCGGCGGCTCGTGGAAAGGGGCAGAAGCCATCCACGCCGAAATCCGCAAGCTTTCAGACAAGCCGGTCAAATTTGTCGTCAACACCGGCGGGCAGGATCATCGCTGGCTTGGCAACGGCTACTGGAAGGCGCAAGGGGCAACGATCATTGCGTCGGCTGCCGCCGTCGAGGACCAGAAGGCGCGCAGCTCCCTTCAGATGACCGGACTGTCGCAACTGCTGGGACCGGCCCTTGAGGGCACTGAGCCGGTTCATGCCGATGTCACCTTCGATGCGGATCATGTGATCGACCTTGGCGGAACGCGGCTGGAAATCATGCATCGTGGCCAGGCCCATACGCCGGGCGACAGCTTTGTCTGGCTGGCAGAAAAGAGCGTCATGTTCACCGGCGACATTGTCTATGTGGAGCGCATCCTCGGAAACGGCTCCCAGTCGAATGCGAAAAGCTGGATCGAAGTGTTTGAAGCGATGGCCGCCTTCAATCCGGCCCATGTGGTTCCCGGCCACGGCCATGCCACGACATTGGAGAAGGCCAAGGCGGACACTCATGCCTATCTGGTCAATCTGCGCACGAAGGTCAGCGAACTGATCGAGAATGGCGGCGTCATCCTCGATGCCCCGAAAATCGACCAGTCTGCCTTTGCCTATCTGGAGCAGTTTGACAGCCTTGCCGGCCGCAACGCACAAACCACTTTCGAACAGATGGAATGGGAATGATGCTGGAATACCGCGTTTCCGGAAAACGGATCGACAGCCATGGCTCCGAGGCCTTTGCCAAGGATGCGCGGCTCGTCCTCGACACCGACATGGCCGGACGCGCTGACGCCTTCAACCCGGCTGAACTGCTGCTGGCTAGCCTTGCTGCCTGCATGCTGAAAGGCACCGAGCGGGTGATCCCGATGCTGCAGTTCGATCTGCGCGGCATCGAGGTGTCCCTTCACGGGGAGCGGCAGGACAGCCCGCCGAAGATGGTTCGTATCACCTATGAGATCGTCGTGGACACAGGCGAACCCGACGCCCGGCTCGACCTGCTGCACCGCAATCTGCAGAAATACGGCACAATCTACAACACGCTGGCCGGAGCGACCGAACTCAGCGGCAGCATCGCGCGGAAGGTCTGACTGATGGCCCATGACCATGCCCACGATCACAAGCCGCCGGCTGATCTTGGCCCGGCGTTCCGCTGGGCGGTCGGTCTCAACTCGGCCTATGTGCTGATCGAGGCTGCCTTTGGCTTCACGACCGGATCGCTCGCACTTCTGGCCGATGCCGCCCACAATCTCACGGATGTCGCGGGCCTGTTGATTGCCTGGGGAGCTGCGGTCCTCGCCAAGCGCGCCGGAACTGCCACCTACACTTTCGGGTTTGGCCGAGCGACGATCCTCGCAGCCATGCTGAACGCCATTGCCATACTGGTCGGGGTTGTCGTGGTCATCTGGGAGGCGGCGCACCGGTTTCAGAGCGTGGTCGAAGTGCCTGGCCTGACCATTCTGCTTGTCGCGCTTGTTGGCATCGGCGTGAACACCGGATCGGCCCTGCTGTTCATGAAATCGCAAAAGGATGATCTCAACGCCAAGGGTGCCTATCTGCACATGGCCGCAGACGCGGCAGTATCAGCTGCAGTTGTGCTTGCCGCCGCTGGGATCATGGCAACAGGCTGGCAATGGCTGGACCCGGCTGTCGCCATCGCCGTCAGCGTGCTGATCGCCTGGACTGCGTGGCGCCTGCTGCGGGATTCCCTGCGGCTGGAGCTGGACGGCGTGCCCGAGGCAATCGACCGGCAGGCTGTGGCCGAATGGCTGGGCGCGCAGGAGGGTGTTTCCTATGTGCACGATCTGCATATCTGGGCGCTCAGCACCACGCGCACGGCCCTGGCGGTCCATCTTGTCTGGGATGGAGCCGATGGCGACGCTTTCCTGGACCACGTTTCTGACGAGTTGGAGCACGATTTCGCCATTTCGCATGCGACAATCCAGCTTGAACGCACACCTTGCGAAAGAGCCGGCGCATGCCTTGCCGCTTGACCGGAATAAACCAAGGTCTATTCCGGCATTCTTTGACCATGGACGACCACAGCATGCCGAAACGGCCCCTGCTTTTCCCGAAGGACTGCTCCCATGACCATCGTCATCCATCACAATCCCGGCTGCGGAACGTCGCGCAACACGCTGGAAATGATCCGCGCTTCCGGCGAGGAACCGGTTGTCATCAATTACCTGGAGACAGGGTGGACGCGCCCGCAATTGCTGGCGCTGTTTGCCGGCGCCGGGCTAACCCCGCGCGAGGCGCTGCGGACTTCCAAGTCACCGGCCGAGGAACTGGGCCTCACCGATCCCTCGGTCAGCGATGAGCAAATCCTCGAGGCCATGCTGGTGCATCCGGTTCTCGTCAACCGGCCGATTGTCGTCTCGCCCAAAGGCATTCGTCTGTGCCGCCCTTCGGAACTGGTCTTCGAGCTTCTGGAAAACCCCGCCATCGGCGAGTTCACCAAGGAAGACGGCGAGAAAATCTCCGGGGCCAAATCCCAGTCAGCGAAGGCCTGAGCCATGACGGTCCACGAACCCATTCACGACCTGCCGAACATCGATTTTTCGCTGATGCACCCGGTTGATCCGGCACTTTTGAAGTCAGATGGCGATGACGGCCATCCGCCGCGCATCCTGTTGCTCTACGGTTCACTTCGCCAACGGTCCTTTTCGCGCCTTGTCGCCGAGGAAGCCGAGCGCCTGCTGAAATGGCACGGATGCGAAACCCGCATCTTCGATCCGCGCGGCCTGCCGTTGCCGGATGCAGAAGACCCCAGCCATCCCAAGGTGCAGGAATTGCGCGATCTCGCCGCCTGGTCAGAAGGCATGGTCTGGGTCTCGCCGGAGCGCCACGGCGCAATGACCGGCATCATGAAAGCGCAGATCGACTGGATACCGCTGGCCCTTGGTGCCGTTCGTCCGACGCAGGGAAAGACGCTTGCTGTCATGCAGGTTTGCGGAGGATCGCAGAGCTTCAATGCGGTCAACCAGATGCGGATCCTCGGCCGCTGGATGCGCATGGTGACCATTCCCAACCAGTCCTCGGTCGCCAAGGCTTTCATGGAATTTGACGGCAATGACCGGATGAAGCCGTCTGCCTATTATGCCCGTATTGTTGATGTCATCGACGAGCTGGTGAAGTTCACATGGATGGTTCGCGGCCGGTCGGATTATCTGGTCGACCGCTATTCGGAGCGGGTCGAGACGGCAGAGGAATTGTCCAAGCGGGTGAACCAGCGGTCGATCTGAAGGCGACTGCCACAAGATCCGCAGGTCGGTCATTCGCAATCTCGGCAGGAAGTGCATCCGGGTCTTGTAAACAGTGCGCAGCTTCAAGCACGCGCTGTTTATTCCATTTTCATCAATAGATTAGACATGGTGTTTTAGACCGCCCGGACCTCACCGTCCGCCAGGACAGCGTTCATTTCAGCGTGAATGACACGCTGAAGCCGGCGGGATCGAAGTCGCGCTCCACGTCGCAGACACTCACGTCAATCAGCTTTGAGCCAAAGCCGGCCCCAAGGATTCGCGGCTCCACCGGCGCACCATTTCGCTCGCACCAATGAAACCGGAATGCGCTTCCCCGGGCTTCCCATGAGATCTCCACATGGCCGTTTTCGGCAGCCAGCGAACCATGCTTGGTTGCGTTGACGCCCAGTTCATGGAGCACCATTCCCAGCCTCGATGCCTGGCCTGCAGAGACAAAGCCCTCCGATCCGGAAACCGTCAGCCGCCTTGCATCACCGATCAGGGGCCTGAGCTGGTTCTCAATCAGAATCCTGATTTCCGCGCCATGCCAGCCCGACTCCGCCAGCAGGTCATAAGTCGAGGCATAGCCCGACAGCCGGCCCAGGAAACACTCGGCAAAGCGCTCGGGATCCGGCGTGGATTGCAAGGTCTGCCGCGCAATCGACTGGATCACGGCAAGCATGTTTTTAACCCGGTGAGCGGTCTCGCGAAGCAGGACCTGGTTGTCCTGTGCCAGATGTTCTTCCCTTTTGCCGGAAAGCAGGAAAAGGCGCGCGCTTTCCTGACCTTGGCCTTTTGCACTCTGGCCGGCGTTCGTCATGGTTGAGGTGTTCATCATGCGTCCCTTTCCGCTTACACAGGGCGTCCGGCTGCCATCAGGCGTCTGCTTTGCTGATGGGCGAGAACGCGTTCAAGATCAGCTTCGCAAATCGGACACAATTCGCTCAAGCCAGCATCCCGGCCGGAGGGGCCAATCTTCAGGTAGGTTGCGGTGTGCAGATAGGTCAGGAAGCCCTCTCCTTCGAGCAGCATTTCCTCGGTGAAGACTTCATAGCTTCCCGCCGGAAGGGCGCCGGAATGATGCTCGATCACGAA
Source organism: Zhengella sp. (assembly GCA_041738295.1). Lineage (GTDB taxonomy): Bacteria > Pseudomonadota > Alphaproteobacteria > Rhizobiales > Rhizobiaceae > Zhengella. Next base: position 8,502 of record JBGSQC010000207.1, read on the forward strand.
TGGGCGGTTGAAGGTCACTGTCGTTCTTGTGGAGCGTGTTTCCATTTCCAGCCTCCTCTTGCGTGGTGTCCTCGTCGGATCTTATTCCTCATGATGAGCAATGGTGGACGATATCCCAGTTCTACCATCGCCTCGCGGCAAGGCAGACTCACACAGGTTAGCCTTGGGGACTGCTGATGCCCCGGTCCCAGGCAGCCAGCCTTCGCCAGATGACCAACCGGACAGCGCCTTGCGGTTTCAGCCGGTGACAGCCCCGTCATCGACAACAATCTGGCGGCGGCATTTGGCTGCGATCTTCTCGTCATGGGTCGAGATCAGGAAGGTGGTGCCCTCTTCCCGGTTGATGGTGCCGATCAGGTCCATCACCTGCATGGCCGAAACCCTGTCGAGATTGCCGGTCGGCTCATCGGCCAGCACCAGTTCCGGGCGGTTCATCAGGGCGCGCGCGACGGCGACGCGCTGCTTCTGCCCGCCGGAGAGATTTGCGGTCGGAAAGTCGATCCTGTCCGAGAGACCCATCCGGACCAGGAGATCGCGGCCCCTGTCCCTCGCAGCGCTGGTCTCGCGCCCTTCTCGGACGGCTGTGGGGAAAATGACGTTTTCCAAGGCCGTGAAGTCCGGCAGCAAATTGTGGAACTGGAAGACAAAGCCGATGTGGCGGTTGCGAAACTCGGTCAGTTCCGCGTCACCTGCAGAGGCAAGGTCGTGACCCAGCATCACATGAGTGCCGGATGTCGGCTTCATCAGGCATCCGAGGATCGTCAGCAAAGTGCTCTTTCCTGAACCGGAGGGGCCGAGCAAGGCCGCCAGCTCGCCCTTGCCAAGGTGCAGGGAAAGGTCGCGCAACACCCTGGTCGCGGTTTCCCCGGTGCCAAAGGTCTTGAAGAGATGGTTAACGGCCAGAAGACCCGGGCCGTCTGCTTGGCGGTCTGGCGGTTGCGCCGTCATTGTCCGATGGCCGTGACCGGATCGACGCGGGCTGCAGAGCGCGCCGGCAAGACGGCGGCGAGGATGGAGATGCCGACGGTCAGTGCAATGGCAATTCCGAACGCGCCCTGGGCAATGTCGATCGGCATGGTGTTCGGGTGGGCGGCATCGCGTTGCGGCATAAGGGACAGGACCGCGAAGCCGAGACCGGCACCCGACAGCCCGCCGATCACGCCGACCAGCGTTCCTTGCGCGACGAACACGAAAACCACAAAGCGGCGGCTCGCCCCCATTGCCCGCATGATGCCGATCTCGGCCTTTCGCCGGTAGGTCGACAACAGCAGCGACGAGGCAATGCCGATCATGATCGAAACCATGGCAAAGACCTTGAGCAACAGACCGACATTGGCCTGCGCATCCAGCGCCGAAAGGAACTGTGCGCCATCTTCGGTCCATGGCCGGGCATCAAGCCCGGTCAGCGCCGAAATCCGGGCGGCCGTCGCTTCTGCGGTGAAAAGATCGGCGAGTTTGATCTGGATCTGGGTCAGCCCTTGCGGGATGGCAAACAAGGTGCGCGCCATGGGGAGGCTGACATAGGCGGACGACCGGTCGAACCCGCCCTGCCCGATCTTGTAAATGCCGGACACAGTGACGACCATGTTGACGCCGCGCGAACTGTCGAGACGGATCGTGTCGCCCACGGTCAAGGCAAGGTCCTCGGCCAGCTTGTGGCCGATCAGGACCTGTCCGTTGCCGAGGCGGGACGACCCCGAGACGAGATAGTCGTCGAGCCTGAGAATGGCCGATTCCCTGCCGGTCTCCAGCCCGCTGATGCTGACCTGGGAAACCTGTGCACCGCGCGTCATGAAGCCGGCGCCATTGACCTGCGGCGAAACGGCGACCACGCCAGGCAGGGCCTCGATCATCGAAACATAGGCCACCGCATTCGGCAGCACGGCCTGGCGCGACGCGGATTTCTCCTGGGCGAGCAGCACGCCCGCGACGCTTTCGGGAATCAACCGCCTGGCCAGCGAAACCTCCGCCTTGATCGTCACATGGCTCAGATCCCCGGCAATGCTTTTGAGCATGAAGTTCGCCAGCCCGCCAATCAGCGCACTCATGAAAATGAAGATGAAGACGCCGAGCGCAACGCCGAATGCCAGCAGCGCTGTCTGCGAGATGCTCGCCGTCAGGTAGCGGATCGCGATCTTCAGGGCGTAGCGCATCAGCGGGGTGCCACGGTGACAGCTTGCCCGTCGGTGACACCCGCAGCATCGGTGATCACGGTTTCACCCGGCTGCAGGCCTTGCCGGACAATCAGCCTTTCGGCAGGCCAATCGACAACCGTCACTGTTCTTTTCTGCGCAATGCCTTGCGACAGGATGAAGATGGAAGACCCTTGCAGGCCGGTCACGATCGCCGTGCGCGGCACTGTCATGGCCTCGTCCTGCTGCTCGACGATGATGTTGGCCGTTACCGTCATGCCAAGCGGTGCGGCGGGCGGCACGTCAAAGGCAATCTTCACGGCGAGGCCGCCGGAAGCGGCATCCACTTGACCGGAGACAAAACTGATGCGGCCATCAACGGTCTGCGTCTCGCCCGCCAGCTGCATCAAGGCCGCCTGACCGACCTTGATCTGCGTTGCATAGACCTCGTCGACATCGGCTTCGACCACAACCTGGCTGGTATCGGCCAGCCGCACAAGAATGACCGCAGGATCGGCCAATTGGCCGGGCTCGCCGTCAACCGAGAGGACCGCACCGGAGATCGGGGCGAGGATCGTGTATTTCGCCAGCTGGATCCGCGCGCCATCAACCGCCGCAGCCAGGCGCAGAACCTCATCGGCTGCGGCCTTGGCCTTGCTGTCAGCCGCATCGATCGAAATGGTCGGCACGATGCCTTCAAGGGTGGTCAGCCGCTTGAAATCGGCCTCGGACTGGGCCAGCGCCACCCGGCCGGCAGCAAGCGCGGCCTGCGATTGCCGGACAAGCGCTTCTTGCGACGACGGATCAATGCGCGCCAAAAGGTCTCCCATGCTGACCGTGTCGCCTTCTGCCACCGGAAGTTCAACAAGCGTGCCGCTGACGGCTGGACGCACATCGACCGTTTGCACGGCGGCGATGCGGCCATTGACAGCCAGGACACGCAGGACCGGAGCCAGTTTGGCGATTTCGACACCCACAGGCAGCGCAGCCGGGACCCAGGGCTTGAGATAAAGGGTTGCGGCGGCTGCAATGGCGAAGGCAAGCGCCAGCGCCCATTTCCATGACACGGTGTTGGACGCCTTGGCCTTCGTAACGTCGACAGGGGAAGGCAGCACGACAAGCGCAGTCCCCGGTTCCGGCAGGGGCGAGGAAGATCGCGTCAGCTGCCTGGACCGGATGGTCTCTGGAACTGGTTCTGATGGGGTTTCTGTGGGCTTCAAGGCAGGTCGTGACGTGTCGGTGTCATGGTTCTTCGCTCCACGGGGTGAGGATGGCGGGATCGTGCACCATCACCAACAGGCCACAGTTTAGGGCACCGCGTTCACTAGCGCCTGACGGAATTTCCGCCATCGATGATATTGTTGATCAGCTTGGACACTGCTTTTCCAAGTTCTTCTTCCTTGGGCGTCCCGATCGTGGCTTCATGGGTGGCAGCGGCATCGCGCAGGACTGCCATGATCTCGGCTTCCGGCAGAATGTTGGCGTCATTGAGCGCCAGCAGAAGCGATTCACAGATGGCCAGAGCAGCGGTCCCGGCGACATCAGGAGGTATCAGCATTTTTTTCTTTTCCTTCCTGTGGTCCCCGCATGGCACAGGCCATACCTTGCGACGCCCAACTTTGGTCGCCGACAATGACACAGGAACTGAACCGTAAAACTGATGTACAGCAGCGTTGCCACTCTCTTTTAAGGCTAAATTGCAGGCCATAGAGCGCACTTGCGAAAAGCAATTGAAGCGGGTTTGATTATCCATGAACAAACTTCATCCGACCAGGTCACCAAAATCTGCTTTCCCAGATTCTGGGTCTGGAACACCGCTCGCCCGCAAACTCGGCGCCTATGTTGTGCTGACCGACACCGAACTTGCCATTCTCGCCGACTTCGACAAGCGCAAGCGGCATTTCCCGGTTGGTCAGGATCTTGTTTACGAGGGCCAGGGAAACCAAAGCGCCTACATCCTGGCAGCAGGCTGGGCCTGCTCCTACAAGCTTCTGCCCAATGGCAACCGCCAGATCGTCGACTTCCAGATCCCCGGCGATTTTCTGGGTCTTCGCTCGGTGCTGCTGAGCACGGCCGACCACAATGTTGAACCAGTGACGGCGATTGAAGCCACCGAGATCACCTCCCAGGACCTGCTGGGGGCCTTTTCCGCCATGCCACGCCTGGCCACAGCCGTTCTCTGGGCCACTTCCCGCGATGAGGCCATGGTTGTAGAGCATCTCGTCAACATCGGCAGGCGTGATGCCGCCCAAAGAATGGCTCACTACCTGCTGGAGCTATGCCTTCGGTTGCGCCTTGTCGGCATGGGGACACTGGCCGGCTATGCCTGTCCCCTGTCCCAGTATCTGCTGGCCGATGCCCTGGGCTTGAGCGCGGTCCACGTCAATCGCGTCTTGCGGCAATTGCGCGAAGACGGTCTGCTGACCTTCCAACGGGGCAAGGTCGAGATCCACGATCTGGAGCGGCTTGTCGAGTTCGCCGATTTCGACCGCAGCTATCTCGATCAGGAAGGTCCCGTCCTTCGGTGACCCTTGCGCCCGGGACAAGAACGTCATTGGCGAAAGCAAGGGTCCACAGCACGAAGCCAGCGCTGATGTCAGTCAGCCTTTGCTGATTTAATTTGTCCGCAATGGTCCCACCGCCCTGATGCACATCAGTGCGTCAGGTGTAGCCCTCCTGTCTTGTGTCGTGAGGCGGCGGGAAAACACGCTGCCACAAACAGGGTTAGGACCATCAAATGGACTTCTATCGGATCTTCGGCATTGGTGCAGGTCTGCTCGGCATCGTCATTTTCGTGGTTGCCTGGTTCGACTCACCTGCAGTTCCCGGAGCGCTGGATCCGACGATTGGCGGGTTCAGTACCATCACCGTCTATCTTGTTTCAGCAGGTTTCTTCGCGATGGCTTCAGGAACCGCCAGCTACATGATGGCCAAGCCGTCACGCTGAGAGCGTGGCGCACCGACCCATTCCCCCAAATACAATGAAGGAGAAGCTACATGGCACTCGAAACAGGAATCACCCGCGCAGCAACTAACGGGTCCGATCACGACGCCCTTACGGTCCAACTGGCCGAACTGCGCGGAGATGTCTCCGAATTGGCACGGACACTTGCGTCAGCCATTGGCAATGGTGGCGCCTCATTTGCCCATGACGTCTCGGGAAGCGTAGAAGAAGCCGCACGCTCCATGCGCCGCAACGGCCGAGCGGCCGATGCGCAAATTGAAAGCGCGATTGCGGCCAACCCTTATTTGGCGCTTGCGGTTGCCATCGGCGCAGGCATCCTCCTCGGGGCAATCTCGCGCCGGGTGTACTGATCCCGCATCCAAATCAGATGTGACAAAAGGCCGGTCGGGGCGTTAGCGCTCCGGCCGGCAGAGAAAAGTGCCCGGATTGACCGGACACGTTCTTGCTTACGTGAACCGATAGACCATGCGGGTGACCGAACCGCGAAAATAGGATTTCTCACCCTTCGGAGTGATCCAGGCGACCTCGCCGAAAAAAGGAACCAACATTCCGTTTTGGTCGCGGTAATCACTGAAGCGTCCTTCCCAAGGCATTATCAGACTCTCTCCTGCGACAATTGCACAGCGCTGCTCCACGCGTATCCCTGACACCAACCCGTCGTCCCTGAAGCGGAACAGCATGGTCAGGGTGATTGGCCCGTCGGAAAACTCCGCAAGTGCCGACGCGGAATCCACCGCCTGCCATTCGACGCCCTGACCGGGCAGCAGGACAGTTGGATACCAGACACTCTCAGCCAGCCACCGCATCAATTCGCCTCGGGCAATCTCCCCGACACCCCTTTCGCCACCCAAAGGCAGCAGACCGAAGAGTGCGGGCCGCAGCACACCTTCGCCCATGACATAGGCATCGTGTACACGGATCGGCACACCCGGGAACATCTCGATCAGGGCGCTCCAGACAAAGCCCGGGCGCCTGGTAACCACATATTGACTTGAAGTGAACGGCTTCCAGCGTGGTTTTTCGAGGTTCATGTTGAACAGTCCCCGCATATCGATCTCGGCGGACCGGATGATCGGTTGGCCGTCCGTCAAGACGCGCTCAAAATACCGCCTGACCGGGGCTGGAAGCGCAGCTGTCGAATGGGGATTGTAGCGCTCTGCATTGTCTGTCCTCGCTCCCGACTTCAGCACCACCACCAGGGCGCGCGTCGATATCCTCCAGCGCCATGACCCTACGACAAGGAGTGCTCCATAGACTATGGCGGACAAAGCCAGTGCGGCGGCAACCCATGACAAAGTCTTCATGTGCCTGTTTCTCCGTTGGTGAAGAAGTGTCTTGTCATGGCCTTGCCGTCATCATCTCAACCATGGTGACCAATCGGCCGGCGCACACAGCGGCTGCGTCACGCGTTCAGCGTTCCGCTGACTGGCGGTCGCGCTTCGGAGGCGACACCGTCAAAGGCTTCGTGTGAGGCAACGGCTTCAGCCTTGGTCTTCTGGACAAGGTGATCCATATGCTCCGGCGGGCCATACAGCGTGTAGAGCTGCAGGGATTTGGACCCTGTGTTGGTCAGGTCATGGACAGCCCCGGCCGGCACGACCACGCAATCCCCGCCTTTCACCTTGCGAGCCACGCCATCAATCAGCGCCTCACCCTTGCCCTTCTCGATGCGAAAGAACTGGTCATGGGTTGCATGTGTTTCGACCCCGATGCTCTGGCCGGGCTTGAGCGCCATCAGCACAAGCTGCAGGTTCGAACCGGTGTAGAGAACCTGCCGGAAATCCTGGTTGTCTTCGGTCAGTTGTTCGATATCGGCGATATAGCCCTTCATGTCATCGTCCTTTCATGGCGACAGAGCTGGCGCGGCATGTCAGCCGGCACCCGGTCTCGCCGGACTATCGGATGGAAAGACGGCAGGCTTGCTGATGTGCATCAGCCCGCAGGTTCGCCGCCAGGCGATGGTTGGACTTTCCGGGCCCGGATAGGATCGCCCGACTGATACAGATCAGTCTGCGCATTTCCCGTGCGCGATAGTCTGCCTTTCAGTCGCCCCGTCGCACCGCTCGAAGCAAGCAAGCTTGGAAGCGGAGACGCGTTTCTTGACACCCGGACCACACAGTGACTGAGCGCAAGCCTCGCCGACATCACCAAAAGGTGCGCCGGAACCGCAAGGCTTGCATCCAACACAAGGAGCACCCCCATGACCCATTCCCTTGATGGCAAGATTGCCCTGATCACCGGCGCTGCGGGAGCCATCGGGCTTGCAACCGCCAAACTGCTCGCCTCGCGCGGCGCGACCATTGCCGCCACCGATATCGCAGGCGCGGATTTCAGCGCCTTGCGCAAGGCAATCACCGACGCCGAGCGGCTCCTGATTGTTGAAGCCGATGTCACCGACGAGGCGGATTTTGCAGCCGCTGTCGAGGCAACGGTCAAAAAGTTCGGCACCATCGACATTTTCTTCAACAATGCCGGCATCGAAGGACCCGTTGCCCCAATTCCCGATTTCCCGCTTGAAGGGTTTCGCAAGGTGATGGAGGTCAATGTGACCGGCATTTTCCTTGGTCTGAAACTGGTGATCCCGGTGATGGCCAAGGCCGGACGCGGCAGCATCATCAATTCCTCCAGCGTCGCCGGATTGACCGGATCACCGGGCCTTTGCGCCTATGTGGCCAGCAAGCACGCCGTCCTCGGCCTGACCCGCGCGGCAGCCGTCGAGTGGGGTGCCAAGGGCATCCGGGTGAACTGCATCATCCCCGGACCGATCGAAAGCCGCATGATGGCCTCCATCGAGGAGGGTGCCAGCCCGGGCGCGGCAGCTGCCGTGCATGAAGGGTTCGCCGCCACGATCCCCATGAAGCGCTACGGCACGCCCGAAGAGGTGGCCGGTGTTGTCGCCTTTCTGGCTGGCGATGATGCAGGCTACGTCAATGGCGCTGCCTATGCGGTGGACGGCGGCATGACTGCCGCCTGACCCTTGAAGCCAAGGAACATCGCTTTACCCGCCGCCGGACTTAGCCATGACCGGGCCAGCTAGCTGGTTGAGACAAATGCGACGTCAACCGAAAAAACCCGGGACAACCATGGAACAAAAGGAGTGGCCAAAGGGTTTGGCTAAAGTAGGAAGCCGGGCATTTTGAAGGGATACATCATGACACAATCCACGATCATCGGATTCGTCGCTCTGGCGATTGGCAGCCTGCTGCTCTTCTTTGCATGGCGGTCGTCAGGTGCGCCGGTCGATCAGGTCTCGGAAGCCCTGACTGGTCGCTACACCGGAACCACAATGATGTACCTGCTTGGCGGATTGACCGGTGTCGCTGCTGGTGTCGCCATGCTCTACCGGGGCCTTTTGCGGACCTGACCGTTACCTGCTGCCTTCCACAATTTGACTAAGCCATTGGTTCCGGTTCGAGAGCCGAATCTGCGTTGCGCCAAGTCGCGGCGTGCGAGGTCGTTCAGATTTTTGGAAGATCAATTGGCTTGAAAGGAGATGTCATGAACTGGGATCAGATTGAAACCGAATGGATGTCGATGATGCGTCGCATCCGGCCGGACTGGCCAATGGCTGACGGAAACGCCTCCCCTACCGTGCAAACAGTTGATGCGGTCGAGCTTGGCTCGGCACTGTCCAGGATCGGTTCCCGACCTGTCGATCAGACGACCGAATCCACGATGCCCCAGCTGAAGTGAAGACCGAAAGTGGCATAGGGAGAGTGCGGGACCGAATGAAGCAGGTGGCTGCTTTGTGGACACCTGCGTCCGGTCTTTGGGATGACACGTCTGTCATCCGTGCCGAACTTTTCGGCACTGAAAGGCTCGAACATCATGCTCTGACACTGGCGGCGGCGCAAACGGTCGCATCGCACCCTGACCGGCGCGTAAGGCCATTGACGTCCCGGGTGGGCGACAATGCAGATTTCCTGCTCGCCGCCTATCGCTCGTCTGCGCGCACCCTGCAGGAGGGGCGAACCATATCGCCTGCCGCAGAATGGCTGCTGGACAATTTTCACCTCGTCGAACAGCAGTTGCGCCAAATTGCCGATGACCTGCCGCCGGGCTATTATCGCCAGCTCCCCAAACTGGCCACAGGTCCTTTCGCGGGCTTCCCGAGAGTTCTCGGCCTTGCATGGGCCTACGTCGCGCATACCGACAGCCTGCTGTCCGGACCGGTGCTGGCGCTCTTCGTCAAATCCTATCAAAAGGTCAGCCCGCTCACGATTGGTGAATTGTGGGCCATAGCGATCACCTTGCGCATTGTCCTGATCGAGAACATGCGCCGCCTTGCCGAGCAGATCACGCAGGGCAGCGAACTTCGCAAGGTTGCCGATGACATTGTCGACCGTGTGCTGGCAGCCTCCCGCAGCGATACATTGTCGCCTGCGCGCGAACTGCTATTGGCAACCGAGAATCTAGATGCCTCGCCCCTGAATGAAATCATTGCTGCGCAGATCGCCAAGCGGCTTCGCGGTTTCGATCCGGCAGAAACGCCATTGCATTCCTGGCTCGAGCAGCGCTTGCGCGCCCAAGGGTCGTCGATTGAAAGCGTGGTCCAGAAAGCGCAGTTGAGACAGGGCGCGTCCAACGTCACCATGCGCAACATCGTGACCAGCATGCGCCTGGCGTCCGAAATGGACTGGGCCGATTTCGTCGAGGATGTCAGCCTGATTGATGAGCACCTGCGCGCCGGTTCCGGTTTCGCCGAAATGGATTTCGCAACGCGCAATGCCTATCGAACGGCCATCGAGGTGCTGGCGCGCGGATCCCCAATGAGCGAAATTGACATCGCCGGAGCCGCACTCGATTGGGCAGCGCAAGGCAATGAGGGGAATCCCGTCGACCCCGGATTTGTGCTGATCGAGCCGCAGCGTGCAGCATTTGAAAAGGCAGTCGGGTTTGTGCCGACCATGCGCATGCAGGCCGGCCGGCTGCTGGGCAGGCTGGGCCTCAGCGGCTATCTGGGGGCCATCGCCCTGATGACGGCAGGTGTTCTGGCCATCGCATTGTGGGCAGCAAACGCCAACGCCCTCGCCTTGGTCATTCTGGCAATAACCGGCTTGGCCATTGCGTCTGAGGCAGGCACGGCGTTGGTCAATCTGGTCATAACCCGCACCGTGCGGCCGAAGCTGCTGCCGGGCCTCGATCTGGCGACCGGCATTCCGGCGCATCTGCGCACCTTGATTGCGGTGCCGGTTCTGCTGTCGCACCGGCGCGATCTGCAGGCCATGATCGAGCGGCTGGAAGTGCACCACCTGTCGAGTGGCGGCGGCGCCCTGCATTATGCACTCCTGTCTGACGCACCGGACGCGGACACGCAGACAACGCCTGACGATGCGCCGCTGATTGCCGAAGCCCGGTCCCTGATTGCCAGGCTGAACCAGTCCTACCCGTCCGAAAACGGTGACCGCTTTCTGTTCCTGCACCGTCATCGCCAATGGAACCCTTCAGAGGGTGTTTGGATGGGCTGGGAACGCAAACGGGGAAAACTCCACGAACTGAACCGCTTGCTGCGAGGAGCCAACGACACAAGTTTCGTGGACCCGCCAGATGTGCCGAAGGATGTCCGCTTTGTCATCACACTGGATGCCGACACGCGCCTGCTGCGCGATACGGTCGCCCGCATGGTCGGCAAGATGGCGCATCCCTTGAACCGCGCGGTCCTTGATCCCGGCAAACGGCGCGTCACTGCCGGATATGGGATCTTGCAGCCGCGCGTGACGCCTGCCCTGCCAACGAGTTCGCAAGGCTCGCTGTTTCAGCAGGTCTTCTCCAGCCCCGGCGGGATTGAACCCTATGCGGCTGCGATCTCGAACGTCTACCAGGACCTGTTCGGGGAAGGCTCCTTCACGGGCAAGGGCATCTATGATGTCGATGCCTTTGCAGACAGCCTTAAAGATCGCGTTCCGGAAAACACCATGCTCAGCCATGACCTGTTTGAAGGCATTTTCGCCCGCGCGGGGCTGGCTTCCGATATCGATGTCGTCGAGGAGTTTCCGGTCCGCCATGATGTGGCGGTGCGCCGCCAGCACCGGTGGGCGCGTGGCGACTGGCAATTGCTGCCCTGGATTCTGGGGCGCGCGAAAACGGCAGGAAGCGGCCTGACGGCCGTCGGCCGCTGGAAGATGATCGACAATTTGCGCCGCACGCTGGTGGCGCCGTTGACGCTGGCCGCACTGGTTTCCGGCTGGCTTCTCCTGCCCTTGCCCCATGCCGCCGCCTGGACCGGCGCAGTGCTGGCCATGCTGGCCCTGCCGCATCTGATCAGCTTGCCCTTCGCCATCTTGCCCGGCCGCGCAGGCATCACCTCGCGCAGCCATTTTGGCGCCTTGCTGGCCGATTCCCGTACAGCTTTCCTGCAGGCAGCACTGACCACCGTCTTTCTGGCTGACACGGCGTGGCAAATGGCTGACGCGTTCGGGCGGACACTCGTGCGGCTCTATTGGACCCGCACCAATCTCCTTCAGTGGGTGACCGCCGCAGCCGCCGAAGCGGTTGCACGTCCCGGGCTTGCCGGCCAGTACCGGATGATGGCGGGCGGATTGGCGCTGGGGCTTGGCGCCTGTGTCGTGGCCGTTGCGGTCAATCCGGCGGTCTGGCCGCTGGTGGCGCCCTTTG
>JBGSQC010000208.1:0-2152 GCA_041738295.1 Zhengella sp.
GCCAGATGAACGATGCGGAGGCCGAGGTGCTCACCGGCCTTGCCGAAGGCGACCGCCTCGTCGCCTGGCCGGGCGACAGCGTGAAGGACAGGGTGGAGGTGGTGGAACGGTGAGGTCAGACGCCGCCAGCCTCTTCAACGATCTTGTTGAATTCGCTCAGGAGATACCCGGCGCCCAGCGCGCCGGCAATGCTCTCATGCTGGTCGGTCTGGGGGATGGGGTGCACGCTCACCTCGGGCAGGTGGGCGATGTTTTCAGCCTGGAACCTGTCTCCCTCGGATTGCGCACAGTAATAGGCATGGATGGGAGACCTGCGGTCGAGCCCTTCAAGATGCCGCCTGATATTGAGCTGGCCGCCATCCAGCCGCTTGTTGAGGGCATGGATGATCCCCTGTGCACGGTTGTCACCATGGCGTGCCATGAAGGATGTGCTCAAATCTGTCGGCGGCGAAAACGCCAGGACGCGCCTTGCCCCGAGCTTCGAGCCATAGATCATGGCCCCCGATCCGCCCCCGGAATTCCCGATCGTGTAAGCCTTGGCGAGGCCCCGCGAACGCAGTTCCTCCTTCAGCCGGCTGACCGTCGCGTCGAGTGTCGTTCCAAGCGGGGCCACGCCCTTGAGATAGGCGCAAGCCTGCCTGTCGATCAGCGATCCGGTCGCGATTCCGTGGCCGGCAAAGAACCGGTCGACCAGCGAAAAGGGCATGTCACCGGTCTTGAAGGCAAAGCCTGCGAACACCAGCACGACAGTGTCCTGCCCCTTGCCGGACTCGCTGAGCCTGAAGTCATGATCCTTGATGTCGCCGCGCAGTAACGCCCGCTGCGGTGGCCTGATGCTGCGGCAAAACTCAAGAAGATGATCAAGGCGCGGATCGGACATGGTCCGGTTGATGTCTTCAAGCAAGGATGCCGCGAGACCGAGATCCGGCGACGCATCCATGAACTTGGTGCAGGCGACCAGGATGTTGTGCCTTGAAACATCGGTTCCGATGTATCGCTCAAGTTCGGCCTTGGAGGCCTTGAAATCGCCCATTGCGCAGCGGCTGATAGCTTTCTGCCTCGCCAGGTCCGGAAAGCTGCCTTCAGGCAATGCCTCAAGGATCTCCAGCGCCTTTTCATACTGCTCCGCTGCAATCAGTGAGGTTGCAAAACGCATCCTCGCAGAGTTGGTCTGGAACACTTCGGCGATACGGCCCTGACAGGCTGCCATGTCCGCATTGGAGAGCCTGCCCTCCCGCTTGACAAGGATCGCTGCAAATACATCCTCGCTCAGGGCTTTTCGCTCGAGTTCCCCTTCAAAATCGAAGGCCTTTGTGAAATCTTCGGCGTCCAGTTGGATACTGGCCCAGGCGTCACGGTTCCTGAGCCGGGTGTTGTCGGGGAACCTGGCCAGACCGGCAGCGAAGGTTTCTGCTGCATCAACCAGACTGGTCTTCAATTGCTGATTGCCGATCGCCAGGTAAGGCTCCGGATTGTCGGGGCTGGCTTTTATTGCCCGGCGAAAGAAAGAAATCCCTGTTTTAGTGTCACCCTTCTTGCAAGCAGTTCTTCCCGCTCCCATGATAAGGGGAAAATGGTTCGGCCAGTGTTGAAGTGAATCCATATACAATTCAAATGCGTCATCAATATTGCCGCTTTCCTCCAGGCGCTTTGCTTTTTCGGTTTGTTCTTGCATAGTCATGGTCATGTTTGATCTCATGGTCGAATGATGAAGCAATGCAAATAATCTGGATTCCGAGTTCATTAGCGCAGGATCATGGAGCGCGCAACTTGATTTGACGGGTGGTCTGGTGCTGTCCTTTGACACCCGGATCGAGCCACTTTTTGCTCCCGTCCTTCAGGCACCACAAGGTGGGAATGCAGGAAAGGGCGTTGCGTTCCTCAAAAATCCTTCAGCAGCCGGGTGGTTTCCGGATCCAGGAAGCCTGCCACCGTCGCCTCGGTTTCCAGCTCCAGCGCGGCGTTCAGGTCCAGCGCGGCGCGGTTCAGCACCCGCTTCATGGCGCGCAGTGAAAGCGGCGGCAGTTGCGCCAGCCTCAGCGCCAGCTTTTCCGCCTCGTCCATCACGATGTCATCATCGACGACCTTGTGGGCAAGCCCCATGGCGTGAAGCTCGGCGGCGGAATGGCGCTCGCCCAGCATCAGCATCTCG
>JBGSQC010000321.1:0-5942 GCA_041738295.1 Zhengella sp.
ATCTTTTTCCATCAGGTCTATCTGGTGGAATTGCGCGGCTGGGAGATGACGACCTTTGCCGCCTCCTTTGCGCTGATGCCGGTGATGACAATTGCCTTCTCGCTGATCAGCGGCGCGCTGATCGACCGGTTTTCAGCCATCGCCATGCTGCCGGGCTTTCTTCTGCCGCTGGCGCTTGCCTGCTTTGCGCTGGCCGCCTTTCCGCAGGCCTGGGCGCCCTTCGTCTTCATGGGGCTGATGGGAATTTCCTACGGCTTTTCCTCCACGCTGTTCGGCGCGCTCTGGCCGGAGCTTTACGGGCTGGCACATCTGGGCGCCATCCGCTCCATCGTGGTGGCGATCATGGTGTTTTCCACGGCAGCAGGCCCCGGCCTCACCGGCTACTTGATCGACATCGGCGTGTCCTATCCGGCGCAGATCATGGTGATGGGCCTCTATTGCCTCGTCGCAGCCGTGGTGATGTGGCGGCTGTCGCTGCATCTTGCCAGCCGCGCCGCCCTTGAAAAGCAGGCGGCTCACGGCTAAGCCCAAGGCATGAGCATCACTGTCCGTTTCGCCCCTTCGCCCACCGGCTTCATCCACATTGGCAATGCGCGCACCGCCTTGTTCAACTGGCTGTTTGCGCAGGCCCATGGTGGCCGCTTCATCCTGCGCTACGACGATACGGACGTGGCGCGTTCCGAGCAGCGCTTTGCCGACCAGATCGCGCTCGACCTCACCTGGCTCGGCATCAAGCCTGCGATGACGGCCCGCCAGTCGGACCGGTTTGACCTCTATCGCGCGGCGGCCGACAAGCTGAAGGCCGATGGCCTGCTCTACCCTTGCTACGAGACAGCCGAAGAGCTGGAGCGCCGCCGCAAGATCCGCCTCTCGCGCAAGCTGCCGCCGGTCTATGGCCGCGAGTCGCTGAAGCTGACGGACGCGGAGAAGGCGGCTTTCGTGGCCGAAGGGCGCAAGCCGCATTGGCGCTTCCTGCTGCCCAATCACGCGGGCGATCCCTTTGCGACCAAACGCTCGGAAGTGCATTGGGATGATGTGGTGCGCGGGCCGCAGACGGTGGACCTTGCCTCCATGTCCGATCCGGTTCTTGTGCGCGAGGATGGTACCTATCTCTACACATTCACGTCCGTCGCCGATGACATTGATCTGGGCATCACGCACATCATCCGGGGCGATGATCATGTCACCAACACAGGCGCGCAGATTGCGCTGTTTCAGGCTCTGGGCGCCACGCCGCCAGCCTTCGGTCACCACAATCTGCTGACGACGGCATCGGGCGAGGGGCTTTCCAAGCGCACCGGCGCGCTGTCGATCCACTCGCTGGCAGAAACCGGCTACGAACCAATGGCGGTTGCCTCGCTTGCCGTGCTGATCGGCACGTCGCAATCCGTGCACGCCGTTGCCACGATGGAAGAACTGGCCGCCCTGTTTGATCCGGCAAGCGCCTCCAAGTCCAATGCCAAGTTCGATCCCGCTGATCTCGATGCGCTCAACCGCACCCTGATCCAGCATCTGGAGTTCAGCGCCGTTCGCGACCGGCTGGCAGAAATGGGCATTGAAGGCGATACCGCCGAAGCCTTCTGGCTCGCCGTGCGCGGCAATATCAGTTTTGTTGCAGACGCCAGGGACTGGTGGGAAATCGTGACGACCGGCCCGTCTGCCGATGAACCGGTGGAGGAGGGCGATCTGGAGTTTGTGCGCGCCGCCTTTGACCTGTTGCCGGAAGGCCCGTTTGATCACGGCACGTGGAAGGCCTGGACCGCGGCTGTCAAGGAGGCAAGCGGGCGCAAGGGCCGCGCGCTGTTCCACCCACTGCGGGTCGCCCTTACTGGACGGTCGTCGGGGCCGGAGCTTTCAGATTTATTGCCCCTGATGGGTCGGGAAGGAATGCCGGCCCGACGACCCTGATTTTCGGGGCATCGGCCGCCGGGGTCGCATTGACCGGCGGGCGCGAAGCAAGAAGGTTCTGCACGGCTTCCATTGTCAGCCCGCCTTCAAGATTGGCTGCCGTTTCGGGGTCGAGCGCCGGGTCCGGCCGCGCGCGCGGGGCAGGGGCAAGATCCAGCGGGCCTGCGGGCTTTGCCTCTTCCTTTTCCGCCCCGGCGAGGATCGAAAAATCCTTGGCCGCATTGCAGGCGCAGCCCGCGGGCTTTGAAATGGAAGGGTCCTTGTACTGGTAGGCCGTCGTAAGGGCTGAATAGGGTTCGCCCATCAGCGAGACCATGTCTTCGGATTCCTCGCCGCTGGCCGCATGGGTGAAGAGGCGGGTTTCCACGCCGGGGCAAAGTGCCTGGCAGGCTTCCTCGTCACGGGCGAAGAAGTCGCGCGTGGTGGAAAACGAGACCGGGAAGAAATAGCCGTCGCAGGTGCGCACGCAGAGCGTCCGGTAAGTGCCGCTGCCGGCTGACACGCTGTCAGGGATGATGATCGAGTTTGAGTCTGCCGGTTGCCGGTGGGTGACTTTTCCCTTGAACAGCCGGTTGAGCAGGTCCTCGTCGCGCCGCGCAATCTTTTCGATGGGCGGGGCAATGCGCTTGAGGTGATTGAACTCCTCGGCTTTTGCCTGCCGCTCACGGCAGCGGTTGGCTTCGATGTTGGCCATAAGGCGGGCACGCAGGCGGCTATTGTCCTGAAAAGCCGGCTCCTGAAAGCTTGAACCCTGAAGCCGGGCGAGATTGGCACGCATGGCCTGGGCCGCTTCGCGCAATTGGCCGCAGCCATTGCCGCCATCGCCGAAAATGGAAAAGCTCGCCGAACAGCCGCGCCGGCTCATCTGGCGCTGGACGATGGCCAATTGCTGCTTCTGCTGGCGAATGGCCCTCTGGTTTCCGGCAGGCTGACGGACTTTCTTCCTGCCGTTTCCAAGGCTTGCAAGCTCGGCTTCAAGCTGGCGGCAAAGCGCGGAGGCCGCCTGCGCCGGGCTTCCGGCAGACAGCAGGACACCGGCGGCAAGAAGTGCCGCCATGCCTGTGTGAAAGATGGCTGCTGCAAACTTGCGCAAGCCTTCGACTCCCTGCCAGAACCCTCCGGAAAGTCCTGAAGTCCGGACCAACCGACCTTGCCATGGTGCGGTTAAGGGCAGCTTTATTCCCTTGCATCCGTGAACGCAAATGCAGGGTTGTCACTTCCCTGTGATTCGGCAACCCGGACGGTTATGTGGCCGGGCGCAAGCAACTGCGGTCATTGATCGGGGCAGGCGGCTGCGAGGCTTCCACCACGGCGAGCGCCGTCATGTTCACCACGCCGCGCGAGGTCACCGACGGTGTCAGGATATGGGCGGGAAGGGCGGTGCCCAGCAGGATCGGGCCGACATGCAGCGCGTCGGTCATCACCTTGACGGTGGTCAGCGTGATGTTGGCGGAATCAAGATCCGGGAAGACCAGAAGATTGGCTTCGCCTTTCAGCCTTGCATGCGGGAACACGCGCTGGCGAAGCGATTCCGAAAGCGCGCTGTCACCATGCATTTCGCCATCGACTTCCAGTTCAGGAGCCATTTCGTGCAGGATCTCGACGGCGCGGCGCATTTTCAGCGCGCTTGGCGTGTCCCGCGAGCCGAAATCGGAATGCGACAGGAGCGCAGCCTTGGGCTCGATGCCGAAACGGCGGATTTCATCGGCGGCAAGCAGTGTCATCTCGGCGATTTCGCCAGCGGTCGGTGTCACGGTCACATAGGTATCGGTGAAGAAGGTGACGCCGCGCTGCGAGATCAGCATGGAGAGCGCTGAATAATCGCACACGCCTTCGCGCAGCCCGATGATCGAGCGGACCTGACGCAAATGCCGCTCGAACCGGCCCTCCAGCCCGCAAATCATGGCATCGCTGTCGCCCCGCACCAAGGCAATGGCTGCAATCACCGTGTTGTTGGTGCGCACCAGCGTGCGGGCGGCTTCAACCGTGATGCCCTGGCGGCCGGTGCGCTGGATCAGTTCGTCGACATATTCGCGGTAGCGCCGGTCTTCTTCCGGGTTCACCACCTCGAAATCGACGCCGGGTTTCAGGCGCAGGCCGAAACGGGCGATGCGGCGTTCAATCACCTGCGGACGGCCGATCAGGATGGGAATGGCGGTGCCTTCCTCCAGCACCACCTGGGCGGAGCGGAGCACGCGCTCATCCTCGCCTTCGGCATAGATGACGCGTTTTTTCTCGGAGCGCTTGGCAGCCGAGAAGACCGGCTTCATGACGAGGCCGGAGCGGAAGACGAAGCGGTTGAGCCGCTCCAGATAGGCATCCATATCGGTGATCGGGCGCATGGCCACGCCGGTTTCGGCGGCGGCCTTGGCAACGGCTGGCGCAATGCGCAGGATCAGGCGCGGATCAAAGGGCGAGGGGATCAGGAAATCCGGGCCGAAGGTCGGCGTTTCGCCGGAATAGGCGCGCGCCGCGACATCCGACACTTCCTCGCGGGCGAGCTGCGCGATGGCCTTCACGGCGGCCATCTTCATGTCCTCGTTGATGGCGCTGGCACCGCAATCAAGCGCTCCCCGGAAAATATAAGGGAAGCAGAGCACATTGTTGACCTGGTTGGGGAAGTCCGACCGTCCGGTGCAGATCATCGCGTCGGGCCGCGCGGCGCGCGCTTCTTCCGGCATGATTTCCGGCGTCGGGTTGGCCAGCGCCATAATCAGCGGGCGTTCGGCCATTTCGGCCAGCAGCTCGGGCTTCAAAACGCCGGCAGCCGACAGGCCGAGGAACACGTCCGCGCCGCCGATCACATCGGCCAGCGTGCGCTTGTCGGTCACCTTGCAGTAGGGGTCCTTCCAGCGGTCCATTTCCTCTTCGCGGCCGACATGGGCAACGCCGAAACGGTCGGTGACCCAGATGTTCTCGCGCTCGGCGCCAAGCGATACCAGCAGGTTGAGGCAGGCGAGCGCTGCAGCACCGGCGCCAGACGTCACGATCTTGACGTCCTCGATCTTCTTTCCGGCCAGTTCCAGACCATTGGTGACGGCAGCAGCCACGATGATGGCGGTGCCGTGCTGGTCGTCATGGAACACCGGAATGTTCATGCGGGCCTTGAGGCGTTCCTCCACCTCGAAGCACTCGGGCGACTTGATGTCTTCCAGGTTGATGCCACCGAAAGTCGGCTCCAGCGCGGCAATCGTTTCCACCATGGTCTCGATGGCGGGTGCCTCGATCTCGATGTCGAAGACATCGATGCCTGCGAATTTCTTGAAGAGCACCGCCTTGCCCTCCATCACGGGCTTGGACGCGAGCGGGCCGATATTGCCGAGGCCGAGAACGGCGGTGCCGTTGGAGACGACCGCCACCAGATTGGCGCGCGCGGTGTAGAGCGCTGCCTTTTCGGGATTGTCACGAATGGCAAGGCACGGCGCTGCAACGCCCGGCGAATAGGCCAGCGCCAGGTCGCGCTGGTTGCCCAGCGGCTTGGTTGCCTGGATTTGCAGTTTGCCCGGCACCGGATACTGGTGGAAGAACAGTGCGTTTTCTTCCAGTTCGGTGATCTTGTCCTTGCCGCTCATGTCTGGCTCTTTTCTTGGTGGCGTTTCCCTCGGGTCTGAGCCCGATATCCTGTTCCTGGCCCCTATAGCATGCCGCAGCGGAAGTGGCAGGTTCGCCAGCGCATGGCTGCCTTGTTCTGTCCGCATCAGCTGCAGGAACCATGCGGATCATACACGCGCGCGATGACAGTTCACCCCGCAAAGCGGTGAAAGATTATCTTCCAAAACAGGGGCATGGAGCGGCTTAGAAGGCGCTTGTGTGCAACCCGCCATCGACCTTCAGGTTCAGCCCGGTGATGTATCCGGCATGGGCGGAGCACAGGAAGGCGCAGGCCTTGCCGAATTCGTCGGCCTGCCCGAAGCGGCGCGCCGGAATGACGGCGGCCTGCGCGGCGGCGATCTCGTCCTCGGGCTTGCCGGTCTGGGATGCGGTGCGCTTGAAAGAGCCGCGCAGCCGGTCGGTGTCCATCTTGCCGGGCAGGA
>JBGSQC010000020.1:0-23555 GCA_041738295.1 Zhengella sp.
CCCCGGTGCTGGACGCCAGCGATGCTGCGCCGCTTTCCATCCGGCACGGCATTGCCGTGCACAAGCTGTTCCAGATGCTGCCCGGCCTGCCCCCTGAACGGCGCGAAGAGGCCGGACGCCTTTGGTTGGCGCGGGCTGCAGATGACTGGCCGGAAGGCGAGCCCGGGCGAGCCCTTCAATCCGTGCTGGACACACTGGCTGACCCGCAGTTTGCCGCCGCCTTTGCGCCGGGATCACGCGCGGAGGTCAATGTGTCCGGACTCGTAACGGTGCGCGGGCGGCTCCATCAGGTGACCGGCATCATCGACCGGCTTGCCGTCAGCGAAACGCAAGTGCTTGTGCTGGACTACAAGACCAACCGCCCGGCGCCACGCGATGCATCACAGCTTCCCGAAAGCCATGTGGTGCAGATGGCGCTTTACCGGGAGGTCCTTCGCCCGCTCTATCCGGGAAAACCCGTGCGCCCTGCGCTGCTCTACACCGAGACCGGGCGTCTGATCGAAGTTGGCGAAGACGTGATGGCAGCCATGCTTGCCCGACTCGGCAAGGCGTGACAAAAGGTTGCCTTGAACAGGCAGGCCGGATCGCCCACATAGGGGTGGATCAAGATTTCCTGTCCCTGAGGACAGGATCATTTCAAGGAGAGCCGAGATGGCGACAGTGAAAGTGGACAAGGCGAATTTCCAGGCGGAAGTTTTGGATGCGACCGGCCCGGTGGTTGTGGATTTCTGGGCCGAATGGTGCGGCCCCTGCAAGATGATTGCGCCGGCGCTGGATGAGATTTCCAACGAGATGGAAGGCAAGGCCAAGATCACCAAGCTCAACATCGACGAGAACCCTGAGCTGGCTGCCCAGTTCGGCGTGCGCTCGATCCCGACGCTGATGATCTTCAAGGGCGGCGAAGTGGCCGACATGAAGGTGGGTGCAGCGCCGAAGACCGCGCTGTCCAACTGGATTTCCGGCTCGCTCGCCTGAGCAACAGCACATGATTGACTGAAAGCCCGGTGCAGCGATGCGCCGGGCTTTTTGCTGCCCGGCGTTGCTCGCCACTCAGGCGTAGGTCGGTGATGTCATCCGTTCGGCGGCCAACCGGTAGGAGATCGCTTCGGCCAGATGGATGCGCCCGACCTGTTCGACTGCATCCAGATCGGCCAACGTGCGCGCCACCTTGAGGATGCGATGATAGGCGCGGGCCGAAAAATTCGCCTTCTCCGCCGCATCATGCAGCAGCTGAAGCCCGGCGGGATCTGGCGCTGAAACCACCTCGACTAGGGATGTCGGGCAATGGGCATTGGATGTTGCCGGGGGCAGACCAAGCGCCTCATAGCGCACCGACTGGATGGAGCGCGCCCGTGCGACACGGGCAGCCACCGTGGCCGAGGTTTCTGCCGGTGCAGGGCGGATGAGATCGGAGGCTGTGACGGCTGGCACCTCGATGCGCAGGTCAATGCGATCGAGCAGCGGGCCGGAAATGCGCGCCTGATATTCTTGGCGGCATTTCGGACCTCGGGCGCACTGGTGGCCGGGTTCGCCGGCCATGCCGCATTTGCAGGGGTTCATGGCGGCAATCAGCTGGATGCGGGCGGGATAGGTGACGCGGTGATTGGCCCGCGCAATGGCACATTCACCGGCCTCCAGCGGCTGACGCAGCGAATCGAGCACGACCGGAGAAAATTCCGGGAACTCATCAAGAAACAGCACGCCATTGTGGGCCAGCGACACCTCGCCCGGCCGTGCGCGGATGCCGCCGCCGACCATGGCTGCCATGGAGGCGGAATGATGCGGCGCGCGGAACGGACGGCGGTCCGACAGCTTGCCTCCGACCAATTCGCCGGCAATTGAGGCAATCATCGAGACATCCAGCAATTCGCGCGGCGTGAGGCGTGGCAGGATGGAAGGCAGGCGCTGGGCGAGCATCGACTTGCCGGAACCCGGCGGCCCTGCCATCAGAAGGTTGTGCGCCCCGGCGGCAGCCACTTCCAGCGCCCGCTTGGCGGTCTCCTGGCCCTTGATGTCCGCCAGATCCGGCAGGTTCATCGCCTCCTGGTGGATCATCGGCTCCGGCCGCGACAGCACCTGCGTTCCCCGGAAATGATTGGCGATGGCGATGAGCGAGCGCGGCGCGAGGATTTCAATGTTTTCGCCGGCCCAGGCTGCTTCTGCGCCGCAGGCATGCGGGCAGATAAGCCCGCGCCCCATCCCGTTGGCGGCCATGGCAGCAGGAAGCGCTCCGTTGACAGCGGCGATGGTGCCATCAAGCGACAATTCTCCGATCACGACGAAGCCGGACAGGGCATCGGCCGGCACCGCGCCCAGCGCCGCCATCAGGCCGAGGGCAATCGGCAGGTCGTAATGGCTGCCCTCCTTGGGAAGGTCGGCCGGAGCGAGATTGACGGTGACCTTGCGTGCCGGCATCGACAGGCCCGAGGCATGAAGGGCGGCCTGAACGCGTTCACGGCTTTCAGCAACCGCCTTGTCGGGCAAGCCGACAATGTGCATCCCGACCTTGCCGGGCGCCACCATGACCTGGACATCAACAGGCTTGGCCTCGATCCCCTCAAAGGCGACCGTGTGGACATGCGACACCATGGGGCAACTCCCGCATCCAGCCAGTGTCCCACAACCACCGGATCACGCTTTTACTCAGCACAGCCTGTTTGAAGCATGATCCTTGGAATAAATCAAGAACAATACGTGAACTCATAACAGCCTTGACGGGAACGCGGTTGCATGGGGTTGCGTGGCCGGAACACCGGCCGGCTCCGGTAGCCCGCAGGTTCACTGTCAGGCTGCGGCGACGCGCTTTTCCACGGCATCCCAGAAGAGCGCGGCAATGTCGGCCCCGCCAAACTTCTTCACTTCGCGCACACCCGTCGGCGAGGTCACGTTGATTTCGGTCAGGTAGTTTCCGATCACATCAATTCCGACGAGCGTGAAGCCGCGCTCGCGCAGGAAAGGACCGATACGGGCGCAGATTTCCTTCTCGCGCTCCGTCAGCTCGGAATGCTCGGCACGGCCGCCGACATGCATGTTGGAGCGGCTGTCATGCTCGGCAGGGACGCGGTTGATGGCGCCCACCGGCTCGCCTTCAATAAGGATGATGCGCTTGTCGCCCTTGCGCACATCCGGCAGGTATTGCTGCACGATGAACGGCTCGCGGAACATCTGGGCAAACATCTCCAAGAGCGAGGCGAGGTTCCGGTCATCCTCGCGCATGTGGAAGATGCCGGCACCGCCATTGCCGTAAAGCGGCTTGATGATGATGTCGCCATGCACCTTGCGGAAGGCGGCGACTTCGGCCGGATCGCGGGTGATCAGCGTTGCCGGCATCAGGTCGGGGAACTCGGTGACGAAGATCTTTTCCGGTGAATTGCGCACCCAGGCCGGATCATTGACCACCAGCGTCCTGGGGTGAATGCGTTCGAGGATGTGCGTGGTGGTGATGTAGTTCATGTCGAAGGGCGGGTCCTGGCGCAGCAAGACCACATCCATGGTGGAGAGATCCGTGCGAACCGCTTCGCCCAGCGTGAAATGATTGCCCTTCACATCGCGAACTTCCATCGGCTCGACGCGGGCATAGACCTTGCCGCCAACCTGGCTCAGCTTGTCCGGCGTATAGTGAAACAGCTGATGGCCGCGCGCCTGGGCTTCCAGGCTCAACGCAAAAGTAGTGTCGCCGGCTATGTTGATGGACGCAACATGGTCCATCTGGACCGCAATCTTCAGGACCATGGGATCTTTCCTGCTCTGGCCGAGAAACCGGCACAACAACGCTCAGCGTGATGTAGCTTTTCGCCGGGCAAATGCCAATGACCCGGCGACGTTTCGTTCAACCATCTGCTCTTGCAAGACAAAGTGGAGAGCCTTAGTCTCAGATTCGGTTTCAGGTCTTCTGTGCGGGAGATTTTGAGGCCTGTGGGGCAAATATGACAAATAATCCGAGGCGTCTTGGCCGGAACCATCATGTTCTGGTGGCCGATGACAATGAGATCAACCAGCTAGTATTCCGGGTCGCGCTCGAAGAGGCCGGATACACGGTCAAGATCGTGAACAATGGCCGCAAGGCCGCCGACACGGCAACGCTGGAAAAGCCGCCGATCATCCTGATGGACATCAACATGCCGGTTCTGGACGGCTATGATGCGATGATGGAAATACGGAAATTCGGCCATGTGGCCGGTTACCGGCCCTATATCGTGGCGGTCACTGCGCAGGCCATGCGGGCCGACCGGCAGAAATGCCTGAATGCAGGCGCTGACGCCTACATGGCCAAGCCCATCAGCCCGGAAGAGCTGGTCGCACTGCTTGACGACGTCATCCTGCCCGGCAGCTGACCGGACGAGCCCCTATCAGATGCGGGCGATGCAGACATTGGTGTGGCCGGCACTGATGAAGCCGAGCTTGCGAGCGGCACCCTTTGACACATCCACGATGCGACCCTTGATGAAGGGACCGCGATCATTGACGCGCAGCACGACGGATTTGCCGTTGCGCTTGTTGGTGACCTTGATGCGGCTGCCGAGCGGCAGCGAACGGTGCGCGGCGGTCATGCCCTCAGGCTTCATGCGTTCGCCGGATGCGGTCTTGGAGGTCAGCGCATACCAGGATGCCTTGCCGCACTGGGCGGCAGCCGTGGAGGCATTGGCGGGAACCAAGGCAAGGGCGAGGATGGCGGCGGCAAGAGCCGCACGGATGTTCTTGATGATCATGGGAGTTGTTCTTTTCGTTCCGGTCATGCCGGCAACGGGCCAGCTTCCTGTCATCCCCGTGCGCTAGCGGGCGAAAAAGGAGAAATCAAGGCAACGCGCCGCAGTTGCATCGCAATGCAGCATCACGTTTTGTGACCAAATGAAAACCCCGCCGGAGAGGCTCCGGCGGGGTTTCCTGTTTCAGTGCGCCTGAGGCTGGGAAGCGATTACTCGCTGCCCTGCTTCTTCAGAGCTGCGCCGAGAATGTCACCCAGCGATGCGCCGGAGTCGGTCGAACCGTACTGGGCCACGGCTTCCTTCTCCTCGGCGATTTCCAGCGCCTTGATGGAGACCGACAGCTTGCGGCTCTTCTTGTCGAAGGCGATGACGCGGGCGTCCACCTTCTGGCCGACCGAGAAACGCTCGGGGCGCTGCTCGTCACGGTCACGCGACAGATCGTTGCGCTTGATGAAGGTTTCGATGCCTTCATGATCAACGAGACGGACTTCGAGGCCGCCATCCTTGATCGCCACGACTTCACAGGTCACCACAGCGTTCTTGCGCAGCTCGCCGGAAGCGGCTGCATCACCAACGCTGTCCTTGGCCAGCTGCTTGATGCCGAGCGAGATGCGCTCCTTCTCGATGTCCACGTCGAGGACCTGGGCCTGAACGACCATGCCCTTTTCATATTCCTCGATGACCTGCTCGCCCGGACGGTTCCAGTCGAGGTCGGAGAGATGGACCATGCCGTCCACATCGCCGTCGAGGCCGATGAACAGGCCGAACTCGGTCTTGTTCTTGACTTCGCCTTCAACCATGGAGCCAACCGGATGGGTGCGGGCAAAGCCCTCCCACGGATTTTCCAGGGTCTGCTTGAGGCCGAGCGAGATGCGGCGCTTGGCCGGATCAACCTCGAGGATGACGACATCGACTTCCTGCGTGGTCGACAGGATCTTGCCGGGATGCACGTTCTTCTTGGTCCAGGACATTTCGGAAACGTGGATCAGGCCTTCGATGCCCGGCTCCAGTTCCACGAACGCGCCGTAGTCGGTGATGTTGGTAACCGTACCGGTGACCTTCTTGCCGAGCGGGTAGCGCGCGCCAATGCCATCCCACGGATCGGACTCGAGCTGCTTCATGCCGAGAGAGATACGATGGGTTTCCTGGTTGATGCGGATGATCTGCACCTTGACCGACTGACCGATGTTGAGGATTTCGGTCGGATGGTTGACACGGCGCCATGCCATGTCGGTGACGTGCAGCAGGCCGTCAATGCCGCCGAGATCAACGAACGCACCGTAATCGGTGATGTTCTTGACCACGCCGTCGACAACCTGACCCTCTTCGAGGTTCTGCACGATTTCCGAACGCTGCTCTGCACGGCTCTCTTCGAGCACGGTGCGGCGCGACACGACGATGTTGCCGCGGCGCTTGTCCATCTTGAGGATTTCGAAGGGCTGCGGGTTGTGCATCAGCGGGGAAACGTCGCGGATCGGACGGATGTCGACCTGGCTGCGCGGCAGAAAGGCCACGGCGCCGTCGAGATCGACCGTGAAGCCGCCCTTGACCTGGTTGAAGATGACGCCTTCGACCTTTTCGCCGGCGTTGAACTTCTCTTCGAGCTTGACCCAGCTTTCCTCGCGGCGAGCCTTCTCGCGCGACAGCATGGCCTCGCCCAGCGCATTTTCCACGCGCTCGACATAGACCTCGACCGTATCACCGACCTTGAGGGTGCCGTCCTTGGCCTTGGCGCCGAATTCCTTCAGCGCAATGCGGCCTTCAACCTTCAGGCCAACATCGATGATGGCCATGTCTTTTTCGATCGCGGTGACGATACCCTTGACGACCGAGCCTTCGGCCAGCGGGGTTTCCTGCAGGGCTGCATCGAGCAATGCTTCGAAATCGTCACGCGACGGGTTCATATTTGACATATTTTCTCCTGGAATGCCCGCATCGCTTTCGCGGGCAGCTTGCGCCGGGGGGTTGGCGTTACAGTTGACCTGCCGACGTCATTCCGGCCCCCTTCGGGAGACCTCATGGC
Source organism: Zhengella sp. (assembly GCA_041738295.1). Taxonomy (GTDB): domain Bacteria; phylum Pseudomonadota; class Alphaproteobacteria; order Rhizobiales; family Rhizobiaceae; genus Zhengella. Next base: position 6,730 of record JBGSQC010000020.1, read on the forward strand.
AAGACGCGAAAGGCGCTTCTTGCCGGACCGGCGCACGGAGAATGCGGACAGGTGGTTTGTGCCCCGTCAGGTTTTCCGCCCATCATCTATGATGGCGCAAGCCTGAAGGAACGCGGTCTCTATATCCATATCGGAGGTATCAAGCAAGTGCGCGTCTTCAGCGGGCCGAAGCGGCGAATCAGCCCGGCCCATGTCGCGCTCGTCACGCTTCCTCACATCGGCCAGGATTTGCGCTTCATCGGCTGTTCCGCCCCTCGACAGGATCTCGCGATAGCGGCGGTTGGCCCGCACTTCGGCTGACGCCGTGACATAGAGTTTCACCGTGGCATCGGGACAAACGACCGTGCCGATATCACGCCCGTCAAGCACCGCGCCCAAGGGCTGGCGGGCAAAGGCGCGCTGCTTGTCAACGAGGATGCGCCGGACCTCAGGGATCACCGCCACCTTGGAAGCGGCCTCGCCGATTTCGTGGGCCGACAGGACGGAGGCATCCAGGGCGGAAAGACCGACCTTGCCAGCCATGGCAACGGCCGACGCCTCGTCGCCGAGATCAAGGCCGGCATCCAGCATCGCCTTTCCAAGCGCACGGTAAGTCAAGCCGGTGTCGAGATGCGGCAGGCGGTAGCGGTCTGCCAGACGCCGGGACAGCGTGCCCTTGCCGGATGCTGCAGGACCGTCAATGGCGATCACGAGAGGCTGCATCAGATCACACGCTCCGCATCAGGCCGCCATCGACCTTCAGGCTCTGGCCGGTGATGTAGGCTGCCCCATCGGAAACGAGGAAGCCGATGGTGGCGGCGATCTCGTCTGCCGAGCCATAGCGCTGCATCGGCACGGAAACGCGCCGCGCATCGGTCTCAGGCAGGCTGTCGATCCAGCCGGGCAGCACATTGTTCATGCGCACATTGTGGGCGGCATGCTGGTCGGCAAAGAGCTTGGTGAAGGCGGCAAGGCCGGCGCGCGCCACGGCCGATGTCGGGAACATGGACGAGGGTTCGCCCACCCAGGCGGTGGAAATGTTGACGATGGCACCGGACTTCTGCGCCACCATGACCGGGGCGACAAGGCGGACGGCCCGCACCACATTCATGAAATAGATGTCGTAGCCGCGATGCCAGTCCTCGTCGGTGATTTCCAGCAGCGGTCCCTTCGGACCGTGGCCGGCGCCATTCACCAGCGCGTCAATGCGGCCATGGCGCTGCATGGCCAGATCGACAAAGCGCTTCAGGTCGTCATTGACAAGGTTGGAGCCGGTGAAACCGAAACCGCCCAGTTCGTTGCCCAGCGCCTCGCCCTTGCCGGACGACGACATGACGCCCACCGTGTAACCGTCTGCGGCCAGCTTGCGCGCCGCAGACGCGCCCATGCCCGAACCGCCACCAATGATGAGGGCCACTTTGTTTCCGGTCATGATCCGTCTCCCTTGTTCGTTGCGCCCCCAGCGGCGACCATGGCCGCCATGGCAGCATGCCCCGCCCCGGACAGACCCGATACCACGCCAGCCCGATCAGCCTCGCTGCGGTTCTGGCTGACCTTCCATTTGCCGGTGATATCCGTCACTTCGATGCTGACGCCCACGATGCCGCGCATCTGGACCTCAATGAAGCGCTCCGGCGCATCGGCAACCTGCCACGGCTCACGGCGATCGCTTTCCTGAGTTTCCGTGACGGCAGTGACCTGCGGCAACAGCCATTCAGGCGCTTCGTGGACCTGTGCGACGCCGCGCGCCTGCACCATGGCATAGTTCCAGGTTGGCACCACCTTGCCATGCTCCTGTTTCGACGCATACCAGGAGGGCGTGACGTAGGCCTCCTCCCCCTGGAAGACGATGAGCACCCGTGCGCCATCGCGGATGTGTTTCCACTGCGGGTTGGCACGCGCCACATGCGCCTTCAGAACGGGGCTGTCACCCGTTTCCTCCAGCAGGAACGGCACCGGGTTGGCGAGGACATCCTCTGCCGATGACGAGACAAGAAGCCCCAGCGGATGGGCGCGGATGAGTGCCTTCAGGGTGTCCGGGTCGGTCTCGGCGAAATGCGCGGGCAGATACATGGTCGGTCAGCCCTCCCGGTCGAGCCTGGCGCCCAGTCCGCCCATCAGGTCAAAGAATTCCGGAAACGAGGTGGCGATCATCGTGGCATCGTCGACTGTGACCGGCTTTTGAGACGCCAGCCCCATGACGAGGAAGCTCATGGCGATGCGGTGGTCGAGATGGGTGGCAACGGTTCCGCCGCCAAGGCCCTTGCCGTCCGGTCGGCCGCGCACGCGCAGCCAGTCCTCGCCCTCGTCGCAATCCACGCCATTGATTTTCAGGCCGGTGGCGACGGCGGCGAGGCGGTCGCTCTCCTTGACGCGCAATTCCTCCAGTCCTTCCATCACCGTCTCGCCACGGGCGAAGGAGGCGGCGACGGCCAGCACCGGATACTCGTCAATCATCGACGGCGCGCGCTCCGGCGGAACGGTGACGCCCTTGAGGTCTGAGGCGCGCACCCGAAGGTCCGCAACATCCTCGCCACCGGCATCGCGCCAGTTGATGATGTCGATCTTTCCGCCCATCTCCTGCAGCGTGGTGATGATGCCGGTGCGTGTCGGGTTCATCAGCACGTTTTCGATGATAATGTCGGATCCCGGAACGATGAGGGCTGCGACCAGCGGGAAGGCCGCCGACGACGGATCACCCGGAACGTCGATCACCCTGCCCTTCAGCTCCGACTGGCCCTGCAGGCGGATGGTGCGCACGCCCTGCGCATCGGTCTCGACGGAAAGCGAAGCGCCAAAGCCTGCCAGCATCTTCTCGGTATGATCGCGCGTCATCACCGGTTCGATGACCGTGATAATGCCCGGCGTGTTGAGGCCGGCCAGCAGCACGGCGGACTTCACCTGGGCTGACGCCATCGGCACCCGGTAGGTGATCGGGGCCGGATCCTTGGGTCCACGCAGCGTCACCGGCAGGCGGTCGCCCTCCTGCGCGGTTACCTGCACGCCCATTTCGCGCAAAGGATTGAGCACGCGGCCCATCGGGCGGCGCGACAGCGAGGCATCGCCGATGAAAGTGGTTTCCATGTCATAGACGCCGGCCAGGCCCATGGTCAGGCGGCAACCGGTGCCGGCATTGCCGAAATCAAGCGGGGCTTGCGGCTGCAACAGCGCGCCATTGCCGGTGCCGTTGATGATCCAGGTTTCACCATCCTTGATGATGCTGGCACCCATGGCGGTCATGGCGCGGCCGGTTGCCAGCACATCCTCGCCTTCCAGCAAGCCGGTGATGCGGGTCTCACCGGAGGCCAGGCCACCAAACATGAAGGATCGGTGCGAGATGGACTTGTCGCCCGGCACCCGCACGCGGCCCGAAAGCGCAGGACTTGAAGAGGCAGAAGCGGGGCGGGGAGTGGCAGCGTGCGACATGATGGAAAAGGTCCGTCGGAGGAATCGGGTCAAGGCCGGCACTGGCGCCGCGCCAACCGGATTGGGCCGGTCTGGCAGGCAGGCAGGTGCACGGCGCGTCTCTAACATTTCGCGGTTGCCGGGTCACGCCGCTTTTGCTTGTGGAAAAGGCTGCACTCTCCACGCTGTCCGACGCGGTATTTAGGCTTTGACAGGATAAACGCTTGACGCTATGCGATCCCACTTTCAGATAACCGGACAAGACCCCGCGCGTCCCGCGGGAACGGGTCATTCGGAGCGTGTTGCCGCTCCTTCAATCAACGAGGACAAGCCGTGGCTAAATCTGAACTTGGCACAAAGCGCGTCTGCCCCGAGACGGGCCGCAAATTCTACGACCTGAACAAGGATCCCATCGTTTCGCCCTATACCGGCGTGTCCTATCCGCTTTCCTACTTCCAGGAGAAGGTCTCCGCCATCAAGGCACGACAGGAAGAAGAACAAGAAGAGAAGGAAGTGGACGACGAGGACGAGATCGAGGTCGATGTCGTCTCGCTCGAGGAAGTCGAAGAGGATGACACAACCGGCGGCGCCAAGGGTGTGGCAGCTCCGGCCGACGATCTGGCTGAGGATGACGAGGATATCGACCTCGGAGACGAGGACGACGATCCGTTCCTGGCTGATGCCGAGGAAGACGAGGACGAGGATGATGTCACCGGTATCATCGGCGTCGGCGGCAAGGACGACGAAGACTGATCACGGCGACCGGGCGCTGCCGCATGGGCCGCGCCCGGACCAACAAAAATCGGCAAGTCAGGCGAAAGCCTCTTGATCTTGCCGCAGGGCTTGTTTAGAAGCCCGCCAACGAGTTCACGACCTTGTCGCGGACCCGTCCCAAGGCCCTAGCGGCCTGACGTGGGGCCATAGCTCAGCTGGGAGAGCGCCTGCATGGCATGCAGGAGGTCAGCGGTTCGATCCCGCTTGGCTCCACCATTTCTTCCTCCCAGCCTCCGATCCCTGGATGATGTTTTCCCGGTTTCTCACGTACACGCGCTTCTTCCATCAGAATTGACTTGTCCGTTTGCGTCACCACGTCGCACCAAGGACTGCCCGTGGCGGAACCAGGCGCGAGAGAAAAGTCGTGATCGGCAAGGTTTGTTCCCGGTTGCGGGCCTTCCCGGCATGTGCCAAATGGCGCAACCAGCATGACGGCCAAGACCGGACACTCTTCAAACCGTAGGACGAATTTCCATGAGCGAACGCCCCTTTGTGGTGAACCTGAGTTGCGAAGACGGGCCCGGCATCGTGGCCGCCGTGACAACCGAGCTGGCGGGTTTCGGTGCCAACATTGCTGAATCAAACCAGTTCTGGGACCGCCAGACCAACCGCTTCTTCATGCGCATTGCCTTCAATGCGCCCGACGGCGTGGGACGCGATGACATCGAGCGCAATCTGCAGCCGGTCGTCACGCGCTTCGAGATGAAGGTGGCGCTGACCGACCGCTCGCGCAAGCCGCGGCTGCTGATCATGGTGTCGAAATTCGACCATGCGTTGCTCCATCTGCTTTACCAGATCCGGGTGGGCTGGCTGGATGCCGAAGTGGTGGCAATCGTTTCCAACCACGAGGATTCGCGCTCCACGGCTGAAATGGCCGGCATTCCCTTCCATTGCTGGAAGGTGACCAAGGACAACAAGGACGAGCAGGAAGCCAAGCTGCTGGACCTCGTGCGTTCCAGCGGGGCGGATCTGGTGGTGCTGGCGCGCTACATGCAGGTGCTGTCGGACCGCATGTCAAACCGGCTGTTCGGCAAGGTCATCAACATCCACCATTCCTTCCTGCCGAGCTTCAAGGGCGCCAAGCCCTATCACCAGGCGCATCAGCGCGGTGTGAAACTGATCGGCGCGACCGCCCATTACGTGACGCCGGAACTGGATGAAGGCCCGATCATCGAACAGGAAACCGAGCGCGTGACGCATGCGATGAGCGCAGATGATTTTGTCGCCACGGGCCGCGACATCGAGAGCCGGGTGCTGGCGCGCGCCGTCAAGATGCATCTGGAAAACCGCGTGATGCTCAACGGTCACAAGACCGTCGTCTTCGGCTGACCAGTCTCGGAATGACGTCACATTGAAAAGGCCCGGCGGATCGCTCCGCCGGGCCTTTTCATTTTCAAGCCGGGATCAGCCGGTTACAGCGTGATGCGGAAGCGGGCAAAGCCGTTTTCGCCGTCGCCGGCTTCCTCGATCTTCACGCCCTTGACGTCTGCCATGTAGGCCTTGCCCTTGGGGCCGATGTCAAAAACGACACTGGCACCGGCAACTGGCGCAAAGGTCCAGTTGGCATCGGCTGACGGGTTGATGGTGCCCTGATCGACGATGTAGCGCACGATGACATCGCGGTTTGTATCCGGCGCGACAAGGATGACGGCCTTCTCGGTGATGCCGGGGAAATTGCCGCCACCACCGGCACGGTAGTTGTTGGTGGCGACCACGAATTTCTGCGCAGGATCGACCGGCTTTCCGTCAAACATCAGGTCAATGATGCGGCTTGACCCGGCATTGGCGACCTCGCCCTTGCCGGTATATTTTGCCGGCTTCGAAAGATCGATCTTGTAGGTCACCCCGTCGATCACATCAAAGTTGAAGGACGGGAACTCCGGATTGATCAGTGGCTGGTCGGCCTTTTCCGGTTCGACGGTGTTGAAGATACCGGCCGACATTTCCAGCCATTCCTTGACCGTTGCCCCGTCGATCAGCACGGCGCGCACCGTGTTGGGATAGAGGTAAAGGTCGGCGACGTTCTTGATGGCGACCGCACCGGCTGGGACATCAGTGTAATAGTCCGGACCGCCACGGCCACCTGCCTTGAAAGGAGCGGCTGCCGAGAGAACCGGAACATCCTTGTGTTCTCCGTCCTTCAGCAGGTCCTTCACATACCAGGTCTGGGCATTGGAAACGATCTGCACCGACGGATCATCGGCAACAAGCGCAAAATAGGAATAGAGCGGCGCAGACGTCTTGCCGACCGGCGTGCGGACATAGGCGAGCGTCGCATCGTGCTCTTCCTTGACCACGGCTTCCACGGCGGCGGTGCTTGCGACCAGCGGGTTGACCTTGCGATCCACGCGCTCGGAGATCGGGCGGGTCTCAACGGTGGAATCTATGACTTTCCACGTATTGCCGTCGCGCTCGATCAAGAGGTCGATCAGGCCCATATGCGACCCCCAGAAGCCGGCCTGCACGGCAGGCTTGCCAAACAGCGTACCCTTTTCAGCGTCAACGCCTTCGAGACCCATGAAAGGCTTGCCGGGGAAGACCAGATGCTGGTGACCGGTGAAGATGGCGTCGATCCCCTCGATCTGGCCGAGGAAAAGCGAAGCGTTTTCCATCATCTCGGTCTTCTTGGCGTCAATGCCGGAATGCGACAGGGCAATGACGATGTCGGCGCCCTCCTCCTTCATCTGCGGCACCCAGGCGGCAGCGGCTTCGACGATGTCGCGGGTGATGACGTTTCCGGTCAGGTGGCGGGCATCCCAGACCATGATCTGCGGCGGCACGAAGCCGATCACGCCGACGCGCACCTTGTGCTCCTTGCCTTCACCATCCTTCAGCATGCGGTCGAGAATGACATAGGGTTTGAAGTAGAGATCATCGGCGCGCGGGCTGGCGGCCAGAGTCGTGCCCTTGACAAGGTTGGCGCAAACCAGCGGATAGGTGGCGCCGGCATTGACCTTGTCCATGAAGGAGAGGCCGTAATTGAATTCGTGGTTGCCGAGCGTGCCGCAATCATAACCCAGCGAATTCATCGCCTTGATGACGGGATGCATGTCGCCGTCCTTCATGCCGCGCTCATAGGCAATCCAGTCCCCCATCGGGTTGCCCTGAAGATAATCGCCATTGTCGACGAGCATTGAATTGCCGGCTTCCTTCCGGAAATTCTCGATCAGCGTGGCGGTGCGCGCCAGTCCCATCGTGTCGTTCGGCTTGTCGGAATAATAGTCGTAGGGCATCACCGTCACATGGATGTCGGTGGTTTCCATGATGCGCAGATGCACCTGGTTGCCGGCGGCGCGCGCGGCGAAGGGATGCAGCATCACGAGTGTGCCCGCAGCAGCGGACCCGGCAAGGAAGGAACGGCGGGAAAGGGATTGCGAACGCAAATTCATGATCGGACTCCTCAAGTGGCGGATAGGACAGAGAGAACCTTAGGGCTCATGCTTACGGCCTTTGCAGCATGATCCCGGTTTGACTGTCAGTCCAGCAGCAATTGATGACGCGCCGATGACCGCTTGATTTGCCGGAAAACAGAAAGCCGCCGCGGTCATTCCTGCCCGCGGCGGCTTACCGATAGAGACCGGATTACTTGCCGGTGTAGAGGTCGAACTTGTCGACAGTCGGGCCATACTCGAGAGCCGGCTGGTTGGCATCGTCGGAGGCGTCCGCCGCAGGAGCGGTCGTACGGATGGAGGCCGTGGTGTTCATATCGACACCTTCAGCCGGCATCATCACGGAACCGGAAGTGCCGGCGTTGACAGACTGGGGCGAATTGGCAGGCTCCATGGCGAAGGCGCTGGTGGCGAAAGCTGCGGAGGCGATGGCGGCGAGAATGATCTTGTTCATGATGTCGTCCTTTCAGATTGTTTCCTGGTCATGTGCCGGCTTCGGCAATGGCAGACCGGCATCGGCGCCGGTTGCAGGGATAACGAGGGCTCGGACAGGAAAGTTTCACGTGATCCGGTCAACTGATGATCACGGTTTCGTCATCAGCAACCGGCATCCGCGCCGTTGAGGCCCATCAAATCCCGCTTGATCTGGCAGCCATCCCGATCTATAAAACATCGTCATTTCTGGAAATATAGATTCATGAACAAACACGACACGCTGCTCGCGCTGGCCGCGCTGGGTCAGGAAACACGGCTCGACATTTTCCGCCTGCTGGTGAAGGCCGGCGACGGCGGTCTTGCAGCCGGGGAAATAGGGGAGCGGCTTGGCGTGTTGCAGAACACGCTTTCGGCGCATCTCAAGATCCTGGCGCAGGCCGGACTGGTTACCCACGAGCGCGAAGGCCGGGTGATCCGTTACCGCGCCGGCTTCATGGCCATGCGCGACCTGCTCGCCTTCCTCATGGAGGATTGCTGCAATGGCAATCCCGAACTTTGCTCACCCGTCATCGAAGCCGTGACCTGCGGCTGCACCTGAGGCCTGCCATGAACTCCCCCGTCAACATCCTCATCCTCTGCACGGCCAATTCGGCGCGCTCCATCCTTGGCGAGGCGCTGATTGCCCGCCATGGCGCAGGGCGCTTTGCCAGCTATTCAGCCGGATCGCATCCGCGCGGCGTGCCCAATCCCGATGGGCTGAAGCTGCTGGAGATGAAAGGCTATGACATTTCCGGCTTCCGCTCGAAAAGCTGGGACGAATTTGCCGGGCCTGAAGCGCCGAAAATGGACATTTTCATCACGGTCTGCGATGCGGCGGCAGGCGAAAGCTGCCCGTTGTGGCCGGGTGCGCCGGTGAAAGCCCATTGGGGCATCCCGGACCCTGCAGGCAAGGGAGAGACCGAAGCCGAGCGCCTTGCCGCCTTCGAGGTGGCCTACCGCCTGCTGGAAGCGCGCGCGCTGGCGCTCGCCTCCCTGCCGGTTGAAAGCATGGGCTCGGATGACCTGAAGACAGCACTGGCGACCATCGGGGCGCTGGACGGGGCCACCGACATGGCACGGGCCGGAGCCTGAGGCTCCCGCCGGATGAACCCTGAAATGAAGACAGGAAACATACCAATGACCGCGACTTCAGCCGCCGCCCGCCGCAAGACCTTGCCGTTCTTCGAGCGCAACCTGTCGCTCTGGATTGCCCTGGCGATCGCGGCAGGGATCGGTCTTGGCGAGCTCATTCCCGGTGTCTTCCGGGTGCTGGCTGCGATGGAATATGCCCATATCAACCTGCCCGTCGCGGTGCTGATCTGGGCGATGATCTATCCGATGATGATCGGCGTTGATCCGTCGAGCATCGGGAAGGTCGCCGAACAGCCCAAGGGCCTTGTCATTACCCTGCTCGTCAACTGGCTAATCAAGCCCTTTACCATGGCGCTGCTGGGCGTGCTGTTCTTCAAGGGCCTCTATGCCGGGCTGATCGAGCCAGCCTCGGCTGACCAGTATATTGCAGGATTGATCCTGCTTGGGGCCGCTCCCTGCACAGCGATGGTGTTTGTCTGGTCGCAGCTGACCAAGGGCGATCCGAATTACACGCTGGTGCAGGTGACGGTGAACGACATCATCATGATCTTCGCCTTTGCGCCGCTGGTCGCCTTCCTGCTTGGCGTCACGTCGATCCCCATCCCGTGGGATACGCTGCTGCTTTCGGTGTTGCTCTATGTGGTGATCCCGCTGGCGGCCGGCATTCTCACCCGCCACTTGTTGCTGAAGAAGGGGAAGCCGGCGCTTGATACCTATGTCGCGCGGCTAAAGCCCTGGTCGGTGATCGGCTTGCTGGCAACCGTGGTGCTTCTCTTCGGCTTCCAGGGCGATGTGATCCTGTCGCAGCCGCTGGTGATCGTGCTGATCGCCATTCCGTTGATCATCCAGTCCTATGCGATGTTTGCCGTGGCCTATGCCGGTGCCTGGTTCTGGAAAGTCCCGTTCCGCATTGCCGCGCCGTGTGCTCTGATCGGAACCTCCAATTTCTTCGAGCTTGCCGTGGCCGTTGCCATTGCCGTGTTCGGCCTGTCATCGGGAGCGGCCCTTGCCACGGTGGTCGGCGTACTGGTCGAGGTGCCGGTCATGCTGTCGCTGGTCGCCTTTGCCAATCGCACGCAGCACTGGTTTCCGGGCGGCGGCGAGGCCGCGTGATCCCGGTGGAATGCGGCGAAAGTGACTTTGCCTCGCATGGCGAAACGGTCTAAGAAGCGCATGAACCGGCATCTCCTTGACGGGCATGCCGAAACTCTGAGCAATACGCAGCCGCGCCGCGCCTGCTGAACGCCACGGACAGGTCATGACCGAGATCACTTCCACCCCCAAACTCGTCACCGTTTTCGGAGGCTCCGGCTTTGTCGGCCGCCATGTCGTGCGGGCGCTTGCCAAGCGCGGCTACCAGGTGCGTGTCGCCTGCCGCAACCCGAACCTCGCATTCCACTTGCAGCCTCTCGGCAATGTCGGACAGATTCACGCAGTGCAGGCAAACCTGCGCAACCGGGCCTCGGTCGACCGCGCGGTCATCGGCGCCGACCATGTGATCAACCTCGTTGCCATCATGAACGAGAGCGGCAAGCAGACTTACAATGCCGTGCAGGTTTTCGGTGCGCGCGCTGTGGCAGAGGCCGCACGTGCTGCCGGGGCCGGCCTGACCCATGTTTCGGCCATCGGCGCTGACGCCAATTCACCTGCCGGCTATGCCCGCGGCAAGGCCGAAGGCGAGACAGCCGTGATGGAGACTGTGCCCGGTGCCGTCATCATGCGGCCGTCCATCGTGTTCGGCCCGGAGGACGAATTCTTCAACCGCTTCGCCGAGATGAGCCGCTTCTCGCCCTTCCTGCCGCTGATCGGTGGCGGCGAGACGAAGTTCCAGCCGGTCTATGTCGGCGACCTTGCCGAGGCTATTGCGCGCGCAGTGGACGGTTCGGTCAAGGCCGGTACCTATGAAATCGGCGGGCCGGAAGTGATGAGCTTCCGCCAGTGCATGGAAACCATGCTCACCATCATCGACCGCAAGCGCATCCTGATGACCGTGCCGTGGTTTGCCGCCAAGCTGATGGGCAAGGTGTTCGGCATGTTGCCGGGCAAACTCATCACGGCGGACCAGGTGGACCTGCTGAAGGTGGACAATGTGGTCTCGGCGGAAGCCAAGGCAGCGGGCCGCACTCTGGAAGGCCTCGGCATCCATGGTCGCACTGTTGAAGCCATGGCCCCGTCCTGGCTGGTGCAGTACCGGCCTGCCGGACAGTTCACCCGCAAGGGTCACGCCTGACATTCGGGCACTGGCGCGGGAGCGGCCTGAATGGAATTCCTCGCCACGCTTCTGCCCGCCGGGCTTGATCCTGTCTGGGCGCTCATCCTTGTGCTGGCCAGTTTCTTCACATCGGCGCTGACGGCTGCCTTCGGCGTCGGTGGAGGCGTCTTCATGCTGGCGCTGATGGGTCTGGCGGTGCCGGTTGCGGCCCTCATCCCCGTTCATGGCGCGGTGCAGCTTGGCTCCAACACGGGCAGGGCCTGGCACCAGCGCGCCCATATCCACTGGCCGGTGCTCACGCCCTTCGTCCTTGGCGCGGTCATCGGCTCGCTGGCGGGTGGCATGGTGGTGGTCGAGCTTCCCGATGCGGTGATGAAGCTCGTCCTCGGGCTATTCATCATCGCGGTCACCTGGACGAAGATCCCCGGCTTCGACCGGCTTTCCAAGGGCGGGCTGGCGCTGGGCGGCGCGGTGATCGGCTTGGTCACCATGGCGCTGGGAGCCACCGGACCACTGATGGCGAGCTTTCTTGCGCAATTCCTGCCCGGAGACCGCAAGGCAGTCGTTTCCACCCATGCCGCGCTGATGACCGTGCTTCACGCGCTCAAGATCCTCATATTCGGCGCGCTGGGCTTTGCCTTTGCCGACTGGTTGCCGCTGGTCGCTGCGATGATTGCCACCGGCTATGCCGGAACCGTCTGGGGAACGAAGCTGCTCGAACGGTTGCCGGAAGAGGCCTTCCGCAAATGGTTCCGCATTGTGTTGACCGTGCTGGCGCTCGACTTGATGCGCCGCGGCCTGACCGGATTGCTTTGAGGTCTCAGCCCCAGATCAGCAGTGCTGCCATGCCGAGGCCGCCGACAATCAACCGCCACCAGCCAAACAGCGCGTAGCCATGCTTCGACACATAGTCGAGCAGCTTGCGCACCACGATGACAGCCGAGATGAAGGCGACGATGAAACCGGTGGCGATCACCGGCAGGTCGGCTGCTGAAAAAATGTTGCTGTTCTTGTAGAGGTCATAGGCAAAGGCACCCGCCATGGTGGGCATGGCGAGAAAGAAGGAGAATTCGGCCGCAGAGCGCTTGTCTGCCCCCAGCAGCAGCGCGCCGACAATGGTGGAGCCGGAACGCGACGTGCCGGGAATCATGGCCAGGCACTGCGCCAGCCCGATGCCGAGATAGACCCCGAGCGGATAATCCATGACATCGGTGTAGCGGGGTTTGAGCGCCATGCGATCCACCCAGAGCAGCACCACGCCGCCAATGATGAGCGAGACGCAAATGGTCATCGGGCTTTCAAACAGCACCGTCTTGATGAAGCCATGCGCCATGGCACCGATGATGGCGGCGGGCAGGAAGGCTATCAGGATGCCGAGCACGAAGCGGCGCGTGCGGGCATCGCGCGGCAGGTCGGTGAGGATCTTCCACAGCCGTCCGAAATAGACGGTCAGGATGGCGAGGATGGCGCCGAGCTGGATCAGCACCTCGAAAGCCTTGCCGGTCGATTCGAAGCCGAGGAAATGGCCCGCCAGAAGCACATGGCCGGTCGAGGAAACCGGAAGGAATTCGGTGAACCCCTCCAGAAGACCCAGAAGGGCAGCATCGAAAAGAGATTGCTCGGCCATGACGGTTCCTTTGTCGGCAACGGGGTGCTTTGCTTGTCAGCGCCCCATCCAATGCCTATAGCTCCAGACGGTTCACAAAACGTGACGCGAATCGCTTCCAAAGATGCTTATCCTTGTGATTGCTGATTTGCCACTACGGCTCCGAGAGACACATGCTGACCCTGTTCCACCATCCCATGCTCGCCAGCTGCCGGTTTGTTCGCCTTGTGCTCGCAGAGTATGGCGAGGAGATCTCGCTGATCGAGGAGCGTCCCTGGCAGCGGCGCAAGGAATTCCTGCAGCTCAATCCGGCGGGTTCACTTCCGGTGTTGCTGGCCGAAGGCGATGCGCCGATCTGCGGGGCAGGCGTGATTGCGGAATTCCTTGATGAGACGCGCGGCGTGCTGATGCGCGACAAGCGCCTTTCTGCCGCCGATCCCTTTGACCGCGCCGAGATCCGCCGCCTGACCGACTGGTATCTGGTGAAGTGTGATGGCGACGTGACGCGCCACATGGTGCGCGAGCGGGTGTTCAAGCTTTCCATGCCGAGCCATGCAGGCGGCGGCGCTCCCGATGCGGCTGCCCTGCGCGCTGCGCGCGCCAACATCGCCCAGCACATGAAATACACCAACTGGCTGGCAGGCACCCGCCATTGGCTTGCGGGTCCGCGCATTTCCTATGCCGACCTTGCCGCAGGAGCCAGCCTGTCGATCCTCGACTATCTGGGCGAGGTGGAGTGGAATGCCTTTCCGGCGGCGCGCGAATGGTATGCGCGCATCAAGTCGCGGCCTTCCTTCCGCCCGCTGCTGGGCGAGCGGGTGAGCGGCCTGCCGCCGGCATCGCATTATTCCGATCCGGATTTCTGATGGGTGGGCCGGGGATCATCACTGATCCCGGTTTGCTTGGCCGGCTGATCCGCGAGGATGCGCGGCGCGAAGGGTTTGACGCCTGCGCCGTCACGATGGCAGCGCTTCCCGACCAAATACGCAAAGACCTCACCGCTTTTGTTGCGGCTGGCCACCACGGCACCATGGGGTGGATGGAAGAGACATTGGCGCGCCGTGGTGATCCTCGCGTGCTTTGGCCGGAAGCGCGCTCCGTTATCGTGCTCGCCATGACCTACGGCCCGGATCACGACCCTCGCGGGCTGCAAGCCAAGCCTGGCAAGGCCGCCCTCTCGGTCTATGCCCGCAACCGTGACTATCATGACCTCATCAAGGGAAAGCTGAAGGCGATGGCCGGGCGGCTGGCGGCGCGCAGCGGACACGAGGTCAAGGTGTTCGTCGATACCGCCCCGGTGATGGAAAAGCCGCTGGCCGCACAGGCCGGGCTTGGCTGGCAGGGCAAGCACACCAATCTGGTGTCGCGCGAGCTTGGCTCCTGGTTCTTCCTCGGCTCGATTTTCACGACCGCTGAACTGGTGCCGGATACGGCCGAGACCGACCATTGCGGTTCCTGCAGGGCCTGCCTGGACGCGTGCCCGACAGGGGCATTTCCCGCGCCCTACAGGATCGACGCGCGGCGCTGCATCTCCTACCTCACCATCGAGCACAAGGGACCGATCCCGCATGAATTCCGCACGGCGATGGGCAACCGTATCTATGGCTGCGATGATTGCCTGGCCGCCTGCCCGTGGAACAAGTTTGCCCAGGCAGCCAGCGAAGCGAAACTGATGGCACGGACCGAGCTGGAAGAGCCTCGCATCGCTGACTTGCTCGGCCTTGACGATGCCGGTTTCCGGGCCATGTTCACGGGATCGCCGGTCAAGCGCATTGGCCGCGACCGCTTCATCCGCAATGCGCTGATTGCTGCGGGAAACAGTTCGGATCCTGACTTGCTGCCGGCAGTGGAATCGCTCTTTGCAGATCCGTCTGCGCTGGTGCGCGGCGCGGCGGTCTGGGCATTCGGCCAACTGGCCGGGCAGGAAAAATTGCGGGAGATGGCGCTCGACCTTCTCGCGCAGGAAAATGACGATGGCGTGCGTGAGGAATGGCAGGCGGCGACCATATGACAAAAAGGGCGATCCACGGATGGACAACGGCATGAGGCTTTTCATTTTCGGCGCAGGCTATTCCGCGCAAGCGACCGCCGCAGCCTTGGCTGATCAGGCAGAGTGGGTTGCAGGAACCACCCGCAATCCGGACAAGCTCGCCCGTCTGGCCGAAGCCGGCCTTCGGCCGGTCTTGTTTGACGGAACGATGGAAAGCCTGCTCGCAGGCGGGCTGGCAGATGCAACCCATCTGCTGGTTTCCGCCGGGCCGGACGAGGCGGGAGACCCGTTGCTTGCGCTGCTGGACGGGCCGCTTCGCGACCTCATGCCGGCGCTGCACTGGATCGGCTATTTCTCGACCATCGGCGTCTATGGCGATCATGACGGAGCGTGGATTGACGAGGACACGCCCTGCAAGCCGACATCGCAGCGCTCTGTCGAGCGCTGCGCGGTGGAAAAAGCATGGATGGAAGCAGGTGCCAAAGCCGGTTTGCCGGTGGCGATCCTGCGCCTGTCGGGCATTTACGGGCCTGGACGCAATGCCTTCTGCAATCTGGACAACGGCACGGCGCGCCGCCTGGTGAAGCCGGGGCAGGTTTTCAACCGCATCCATGTCGACGACATTGCCGGAGCCACCGCCCATCTGGCCGCGCAATCGGCAGGCGGGATCTTCAACGTGACAGACAATGAGCCGGCCCCGCCGCAGGACGTCGTGGCTTTCGCGGCTGAGCTGATGGGCGTGACGCCGCCTCCGGAAACCGATTTCGCCACGGCGGAACTTTCTCCGATGGCGCGCTCCTTCTATGGCGAAAACAAGCGCGCCTCCAATGCACGTATCAAGGCGGCGGGATATGATTTTGCCATGCCGGATTACCGCGCGGCCCTGACGGCCATGTGGCACTCGGGCAACTGGCGCTGACAAAGCGGCGCGTGCCGCATTTGTGCCGCAGCCCGGTGACAGGATCGCGTTGCAGGTTTACACTTCGTCAACCATGGCGAGGCAGGCTCACGGTTTGACGCGGGACGATTCGCCCCGGCCCAGCAGCGGAATGACACTATGGCGCGACTTTCCCTGATTGCCCTCACTGTGGCTTCAAGCCTCGCGGCGCTTGTGCCTGCGAAGGCAGAGCCCTTGGCCAAGACCCTGTTCGGCGCGCAGAAGCTGCCTGCCGCCGTCGCGCCTGCCGCCTATGGCTTCTATTCCAAGGGGTGTTTTGCCGGTGGTCAGGCCATCGCCATGGACGGACCCAACTGGCAGGTCATGCGCCCGTCGCGCAACCGGCGCTGGGGGCACCCCGTGATGATTTCAATGCTGGAAAAACTGTCGCGCAATGCCGCGCAAGACGGCTGGAGCGGGCTGATGGTGGGCGACATTTCGCAGCCGCGCGGCGGACCGATGCTGACCGGCCACGCCTCACACCAGATCGGACTGGATGCCGACATCTGGTTCACGCCGATGCCCGGCCGCCGCCTGAGCACCGCGGAACGCGAATCGGTTTCGGCGATCTCCATGCTCAAGGGGGATTCGCTTTATGTCGATGACCGCCTCTGGACCAAGGCGCACGAGGCGGTGTTGCGCAATGCCGCCGCCTTCCCGGAGGTCGAGCGCATCCTGGTCCATCCCGGGATCAAGAAGAAGCTCTGCGACACGGTGACGGGCAATCGTGGCTGGCTTGCCAAGGTGCGGCCGTTCTGGGGTCACAACTACCATTTCCATGTGCGCATCGGCTGTCCGGCCGGATCACCCGGCTGCAAAGGCCAGGCAGAACCTTCCAAGGGTGACGGCTGCGACAAGTCGTTGGCCTGGTGGTTCACCGAGGAGCCCTGGCGCAAGCCGAAGCCCGGTGCCAAGGCCGAGCCCAAGGCGCGCGACGTGATGACCATGGCAGCCTTGCCGTCAGCCTG
>JBGSQC010000066.1:0-3255 GCA_041738295.1 Zhengella sp.
ACCGCGCAAAGCTCAACGGCACGCCAATCTTTGCGCCGGCGATGATGGATCTCGGAGCCGCAGAGCGGACCCATATCGACACCATCAACGCGGCGGTGGATGCCCACCAGGTGCTGAGCATTGATTATCGCGATGCCGGGCAGGCCGAAAGTCGGCGCGACGTGCGTCCGCTCGGTCTCTGGTTCTGGGGCAAGGTGTGGACGCTGGTCGGCTGGTGCGAACTCCGGCAGGATTTCCGCATGTTCCGGCTGGACCGCATGGTGGCGCTGAATGAGGCCGGGCGCGGTTTCCGGCCCGAGCGAGGCCGCACGCTTGCCGATTTCTTCCGCATGATGGACATGCGCGAACCGCACGACAGCAACTGCGACATGGGCTGAGGCGCTATGCTGAAAAAGAAAAACCCGGCGGATCGCTCCGCCGGGTTTTTCAGCTTGAAGAGGCCGGGCCTCAATAGTCGTCGTCTTCCTCGTCGCGCTTGCGGCCCTTGAGCGCGGAGAGCTTGGCAAACACCTTGTCGGCGTCCAGCTCTTCCATGTCCTTGGGCTCCGGCTTGGAGACCATGTTGGCGAAGACGGAATTGTCATCAACCGGCGCGTTCTCGGTGGCCGAAGCGGGCAGCAGCGTGTCGCCGCTTTCAGCGCGGGGCGGCGCGTTCTTCGAGGCCCTTGCGACTTCCATGTCGAGATCGATCTGCGAGCACAGGCCGAGCGTCACCGGGTCCATCGGCTGGAGGCTGGCAGCATTCCAGTGGGTGCGGCCACGGATCTGCTCGATGGTCGACTTGGTGGTGCCGACGAGGCGGGAAATCTGCGCGTCCTTCAATTCGGCATGATTGCGCACCAGCCAGAGAATGGCGTTCGGGCGGTCCTGACGCTTGGACAGCGGCGTGTAGCGCGGGCCCTTGCGCTTCTTCTCGGGAATGCGCACGCGTGATTCCTGAAGCTTAAGGCGGTATTCGCCATCGCCTTCGGCGCGGGCAATCTCGTCGCGGGTCAACTGCCCGGTTGAAACTGGATCAAGGCCCTTGATGCCCTGGGCGGCTTCGCCATCGGCAATTGCCTTCACTTCCAGCGGGTGCAGCTTGCAGAAATGGGCGATCTGGTCAAAGGAGAGCGCGGTGTTGTCAACAAGCCAGACGGCGGTGGCCTTCGGCATGAGAAGCTGGTTGGACATCGGGTAAATCCTCTTCGTTCGCCCGCGTCCCTAACGCGGGCGGTGGGCAAGCCACCAAATTCAAGGGAAATTCGACCGTCCTATAGCGAAATTCGCGCTCCAGTGCAACGCAGCCGATCACCGGAAAAGCAAGAGCGTGGAAACCGCATCCGTGAGCGCGGTTGAAGCGCCTGGTCTGCTTGACAGGCAGGTGCAATCCCGTTTATGAGCCAGCATCCATTTCAAGGCGCGCCCGTTGTGGCGCGCGTTTCATGTCAGGTCTGCCGTCAGGCAAGGGCCGAAAACAACGGGTCACGACGATGAAGATCAAGAATTCGCTCAAGGCGCTCAAGGGCCGTCACCGCGCAAACCGCATGGTTCGCCGCAAGGGCCGCATCTACATCATCAACAAGGAAGCCCCGCGCTTCAAGGCCCGCCAGGGTTGATCGCGCGCCGCCTGTTGATGGCCTTCACGCATAATTCAGTTTGACGTTTCCATGGGCAGCGCTACCTTGCTGCCCATGCGCTTTCCTGCAGCCCTTCTCCTGATGGCCCTTGTGGCCCTTGCTCCCACCGCCCAAGCGGCTGGTGATGCAGGCAATGATGCGGCACTGGAGACCCTTTTTTCCCAGCTCAAGCGATCCGGCAACGAGGCGGCGGCGAGAAAAGTCGCCCGTTCGATCACCGAGAAATTTTCTGAGTCCGGTTCCGCCACCGTGTCCTTCCTGATGGGGCGCGCCGAAGAGGCCATGGCCAAGGATGACAACGGGCTTGCGCTCGACCTTCTGGACCAGGTGGTGATGCTGGAGCCGGGTTTTGCCGAAGGCTGGAACCGGCGCGCGACGCTGCATTTCAAGATGGGCAATCATGTGAAGTCGGTGGCCGACATCACCGAGACGCTGAGGCTGCAGCCGCGTCATTTCGGCGCTCTGTCCGGGCTGGCGGCCATCTTCATGGCGACGGGCCGCGAGGAAAGCGCGCTCAAGGTCTACGAGCAGGTGCTTTCCATCTATCCGATGCTGCGAGATGCCCAATCGGCGGTCGGCACTTTGGCTGACAAGCTGGCAGGCGAAGGCATCTGACGCTGACAACCCTCCGGATGCCTCCATGTTGAACATTGCTGCCATTGCCCTGGCCATCCTGCTCGGCGTGCTGTGCCTGCTGGCCGGGTTCACGATGATCGGTGCGATCCTGATCGAACGGCGCAATCCGCCGGTTGGCACCTTTGTACCGGTAAACGGGGCGAAGCTGCATCATGTCCATGTGAAGGGGCCGGCCGACCCGGCGCTGCCGCCAGTGGTGTTCATTCATGGGGCGAGCGGAAACCTCAAGGACCAGATGGTGCCGCTCAGGCCGCTTCTCGAAGGCAAAGCGGAAATGTTGTTCCTTGACCGGCCGGGCCATGGCTGGTCGGAGCGCGGTGGGCCGGAAAATTCCACTCCGGCGGGCCAGGCGCGCACCATTGCGGGCCTGATGGATGCGCTCGGCATCGGCCCGGCCATCATTGTCGGCCATTCCTTCGGCGGCGCGGTGGCAGGTGCGCTCGCGCTGGAGCGGCCGGACAAGGTGAAGGGGCTGGTATTCTTGTCGGCGGCGTCGCATCCTTGGCCCGGACGTAAGACTTCCTGGTATTATCCGATTGCCGCCCATCCGGTTTGGGGACCGCTATTTGCCAATGTCATCGCCCTGCCGGCAGGGTTGCAACGCATGGAGCGGGGGCTGGCCTGCGTCTTTTCGCCCAATGCGGTTCCGGAAAATTACCGAGCGGCGACGTCGGTTGTACTGGTGCTGAGGCCGGTGAACTTCCGGCACAATGCGCAGGATGTCGAAAGCCTCTACGACCATGCCGTGGCTGCTGCACCGCGCTACCCCTCCATTGCGGTGCCGACGGTCGTGGTGTCGGGCGACAGCGATACGGTGGTCTACGAGGAAATCCATTCGCTCGGGCTGGCGCGCGACATTCCGGGCGCCAAACTGGTCTGGATCGAGGGGCTTGGCCACAAGCCGGACCATGCGGCGCCTGATCTGGTGGTGGCGGCGATCGGGACAGTGGCCGGTGCTCCCGCCAGCCTGACCGGCGACCTTGATGCGCTGGCGGCCACC
>JBGSQC010000174.1:0-16562 GCA_041738295.1 Zhengella sp.
CAAAGATCGACCGCCAGGCCACCACGGTCCAGCTGTCATCGGTCGTGATAAAGCGGGAGATCACCCCGCCAAAGCTCCAGGCAAGCGCCGCGCCCAGCACCATCAGCGCCCCGCGCGCAAAGCCGTCGGCCTGCGCAGCCGCCGGCGGATTGGCATAGGGCGAAGGAGAAGAGGTCATCAGGAATTCCGCTCAGCGAAAAAGGAATGAACTGGCGGACATTGATGTCAGATTCGCTTGTCTTGCAATGGCCTGTCAGCGTCCACCGGCGTCGCGGCCGGAAGCGGTGTCAGTGGCAATCGAAGCGCCATGGAGATCGTGCGCCGTCAGCGGCAGAACAAAGGTCTGGCCCTGATAGGCCATGTCGCCCAGCCCGATGGCATCGATGGCGGCAACCATCCGGCCCTTGCGGCCGAGCAGGCGGTCTGCGGTCTGCACCAACAGCCGGTTGGGTGTTGCAGTGGTCGAATTCAGGCGAATATGGCGGGCAATCGCCATCTCGTCCAGATCCGGGTTGAGCGCAGCGGCCGAAATGAAGGCTCCGGCGGTCGAGCGCGAAATGCCGGCAAAGCAATGCACCACCATGGGCCGCCGGCGGTCCCAGCTTTTCACGAAGTCCAGCAGGCGAACCACATGGGCTTCGCCTGGCGGCGTCATGCCGTCCATCGCCATGTCAATGTCATGCATGGCAAGGAACAGGTGCCGCTCGGCCGGCACGCTGTCGGGCCGGGTGACGGGCGTGCCCTCATTGATCAGCGTGACGATGTGCGAGGCGTCGTGGTCGGTGACCGTGTCCTTCAGCCTTGCCAACGATGTGACGACGATGTGCGGCATGGTCCGGCGGCCTCTTGTTAGCGCTTGCGCATCGCTTCGATGGCCTCGAAACGGGCGATGAACAGCCCTTGTACGGCATTGGCAGGCATCGGGTCGAGATCGAAATCATGCGCCGTAAAGCCGCGTGGCCGGCCAAACAGCTTGGCGGCCTCGCTGTCGGAGAACCCGGCCAGCATCGTTGCCTCGAAAAAGGCCGAGACAATGTCAGCCTTCTTGATCTCT
Organism: Zhengella sp.; assembly: GCA_041738295.1. Lineage (GTDB taxonomy): Bacteria > Pseudomonadota > Alphaproteobacteria > Rhizobiales > Rhizobiaceae > Zhengella. Next base: position 1,055 of record JBGSQC010000174.1, read on the forward strand.
GCTTTCAAGGCAGCAGGCGTGACCGGCGGAAGGCCATAGCGCACATGAACGGCGATCTGCAGGCGCGCTTCCACCGCCTTGTAGCCATCGCCCAGCACCGCCTTGAAGGGCGAGATCATGTCGCCGATCACATATTCCGGCGCATCATGCAGCAGCGCCTGAAGCCGCTCTTCCGGCGTGGCGGCAGGGCGCAGGCGGGCGAACACTGTCTCGACAATCAGGCTGTGCTGGGCAACCGAGAACGCATGGTCGCCATGGGTCTGGCCGTTCCAGCGCGCCACGCGGGCAAGCCCGTGGGCAATGTCGGTGATCTCAACGTCCAGGGCCGAGGGGTCCAGCAGGTCGAGCCGGCGGCCTGAGAGCATGCGCTGCCAGGCGCGCGGCGGAGGAGGGGCCTTGGCCACCATGTCAGTCGTCGCCCTTGGTCACGCTGTCGAGGCTATAGGACACACCGGCGGGAATGGTGACGCTGAGGTCCACGTCTGCGGCAGTCACGCTTTCGCCCGAAGCCAGGGCATCCGCCACGCGGTCCAGCCGCACCAGCGCCAGCCCCTGGCTTCCGGCAACAGTGCCCATCCGTCCGGAAGGTTTGCCACCCGCCATGATCTCCGTACCTGTTTCAGACAGCGCGGCACTGCCCGTCACCTGCACGATGCGGCGGCGCGCCGTGCCACGATGCTGCATGCGCGACACCACTTCCTGGCCAACATAGCAGCCCTTGGAAAAGGCGACGCCGCCATTCTGGTCAAGCCCGGCATCATGGGGGAAGGCATCGCCTTCAAGGAAGTCGGTCCCGGCATCGGCCACGCCGTGGGCAATACGCAGCGCATCAAACGCAGCCAGTTCGGCATCCGCCGCAGCCGGTCCGTATCCGCGCCAGACGTCCGTTGTGCCGAAGCGCAGGTCCCGGTTCCAGGCCGTTGATTCTTCGCGTGAGGCAGATGAATCAGCTTCCCATGAAAAAAGCACATCTACCTGATCCTGAACGGAAATCTCTATCCTGGACCGCATCTTGTAGAGCTTCAATCGTTGTGCAAACGCCTCACTGGAAGAAGCATCGCACTCCAGCCGGAAGCCGCCCGAAGCGTCACGGCTGATCAGGAAGGCATGGAGGATCTTGCCTTGCGGCGTCAGCAGCGCACCGGGCCGAACCGTGCCGGTGGCCAGCGCTTCAACATCGCAGGTCACAAGGTTCTGCAGGAAATGGGAGGCATCGTCACCGGTGAGGGTGATGAGCGCTCGACCGGCAATGGCAGCTACAGGCATCGCTTGTTTCCTAGTCGCCGGCCACGAAGAACGACCAGCGGCCTTCCGGCGTGATGCCGACACGATAGAAGATATAGGCGCCGAAGCTCTGCATGTCTTCCAGATCGCCTGCCGTCACCAACTTGAACAGCTCCACCTTTTCAGGTGGCGACAGCTTGTCCAGCGGCACAGCGAAGAAATAGGGCCAGACATAGAGCTCTTCCGCCTTGCCGGCATCGAGATGGACATAGCCCGCCTCCAGCACTTCCAAGAGGATGGCAAGGATCTCGTGGCCTTCGGAATCGCCCGATGTGGCCCGCAGGAACTCGATCGGATCGCTGTCCAGACCACCGAAGGAGAGGTTTGTGATGTCTTCGCCGGTTCCGATCAGCGGACGCAGTTTCTCGATGTCGCCGCTCTGGCAGGCCTCGATGATCAGCTCGCGCATGCGCTTGACCGGACCGGGCAGGGCAGAGAGATCGCGCAGGATTTCCGGCACCGGAATGTCATCATCCTTCGGCCGGTTGCGTCCGGCTTGCGGCACGTCGCCATTGTCGGGCTTGGCTTCCTGCTCGCCCTCTTCGCTGTCCACCGGATTGGTGGGAATGAGCGCTGGCTTGTCCGGCATGGGAATGCCTTCTGCCGGTTCTTCCATGACCTCGGCGGGGGTAGCCGGTTCTGCGGGCGGTTCCGGCTGGGCGGGCGCTGTCTGTGCGGCAGGCGCCTGCGGGTCTGCCGGGGGTAATCCCGGCGTTTGGGATGGCGTGGTGCCTTCCTGGGCAGGCGGCAGCTCTTCGCGCTGGATTTCGCTCAAGGCAAGAGCAGGCAGCGGGCCGAGCACCAGCAATCCCGTCAGGCAAAGCTGCCGAAGGAGGGAAGGGGTGCCGGTCACGAAAGCCATGGCCATCGAGCGTCGTTTCCTTTCCAGGATCGCGGTTGCAGGTTCAGTGAAGGCGCATGTCCGGGTCGAAATCGCCTTGGATCACCTGGTCGCGGATCCGGTCGAGCATGGCGAGCACAGCCTGCTCCCCGGCATCACGATGCAGCGCGTTCAATGCCGTGGCAATCGCCATCTCGGCGATGATGTCCGGCTCAATGCCGGCCATGATTCCTGCCGCCCAGGCCTCGTCATGGCACTCTGCCGCACTGATCCGCTTTTCCTCGAGGATCATGGCCTCGATATCGCTGCCGTTTTCCTGCATGTCCCCACTATCCTGCTGTGAGCTGTCCCGCTTTGAACCTGCTTCCTTAAAGTCCATTAAGACTTTTTAACACAGGCGCGCGCACGTGCATCCCCGGCTTGTGAAAAAAGTTAACCGGGAGTTAAGCCTGCAATTTCAGCCGCCGAAGCGCACGACGATTTCGCGCGAAAGGGCCTCGCCTTCCTTCATGTAGAGGCTGATCGCCTCCATGGAAGTTGCGGTGCAGCTGGTATGGACCGAGGCAAAGGAGCGATAGCCGCGATTGAAGGAAGCAATGTAGCGCTTGCGCCGCTCGCCTTCCGGCTTTTCGGCCGCCAGCAGGTTTTCCATGGAAAGGCGCCAGTCATTGCCGGTCTCGCCGCACAGATTGCGCAGATAGTGCAGCGCGCCGATCAGCTCGGCCAGCCGCTGCACCTTCTCGTCATAGGGGGCGGTCTGGGCGTGTGCAGGAACCACCGGACCGCAAAGCGCGGCCAGCACCAGCAGGACAGGCAAGGCGCGCGGCTGAAACATAGTGCCTTCATGCCCGCCAATTGCCGCGCTGGCAAGGTTCAAACCGCCGCATCGCGCGACGCAGCCAGCGCTTGCGCCACCTCAAGCGTTGAATCAGTGGCTGGGAGAGCAGGCAGCTCATCAAGGGCAAACCAGCCGAGCGCCTCTGCATCATCAGCGGCAATCGCCTCGCCGGTGCATTGGGTTCCCGCAAAGACATGCAGCCGGTAGACGATTGCGGACTGCTCGGACGGCAGGTCCATCACGACGTGGAGCGCGAGGTCGCCCGCAGTCAGGCCGGTTTCCTCCAACAGTTCGCGGCGCGCCGCATCTTCCAGCGCTTCCTCCGGTTCCACCCGCCCGCCCGGGAAGGCATAAAACCCCTTGGACGGTTCGCGCCCGCGCCGGACCAGCAGAAACCGCCCGTCGCAATGAAGCGCAACGGAGACGGCAAGGCGGATGTCGGGCAGCGGTTGATCCATGGAGGAAAGAGATAGGGCAGGGAGGCGCCGCCTGTCCAAGCCTTTGTGGCCATTTGACAGGTGGCCTTGACGGTTGCCTGCCGCTGCCGCAACGTTCCGCCCATGTGTGGACGTTTCTCATTGACCGCGACGCCCGAGGAGGTGGAAGCGCTGTTTGGACTGGCGGGGCTGGAGGCCTTTCCGCCGCGCTACAACATTGCCCCCACCCAGCCCATCCTGATCGTCACCGCCGGGCCGGCCCGCGAGCCCGGTTCCAATCTGCCGGACCGCATGGGCATGCTGGCGCGCTGGGGCTTCCTGCCTTCCTGGGTGAAGGACCCGGCGCAATTTCCGCTGCTGATCAATGCGCGCTCCGAAACGGCGGCTGAAAAGAACTCGTTTCGCAACGCCATGCGCCATCGCCGCATCCTGATCCCGGCTTCGGGCTTCTACGAATGGAAGCGCGAGGGTGGCAAGACCGGCCAGCCTTACTGGATCAGGCCCGCCGGCGGCGGCATCGTCGCCTTTGGCGGGTTGATGGAAACCTGGGAGGGGCGCGATGATTCGCAGCTTGATACCGCCTGCGTGCTCACCACTGGCGCCAATGCTCAGATCAGCGCCATCCATGACCGAATGCCGGTGGTGATCAGGCGCGAGGATTTCGCCCGCTGGCTGGATTGCCGCACGCAGGAGCCGCGCCATGTCGCCGACCTGCTGCAGCCCGTCGAACCCGGCTTCTTCGAGGCGATCCCGGTCTCCCCGAAGGTCAACAAGGTTGCCAATGCCGGGCCGGACGTGCAGGAGAGGGTGGACGCCGCCGCCGGTCCGGAAGTGGCTGCAAAACCCGCCAAAGCAAAACCTGCGGCCAAACCGGGCAAGAAGCCCGGCGGCCAGATGACCCTTTTCTGACAGGTGCCTTCCTTGCCATCCGTTTTCCCTGCCGCCCTTTCCGGCTTCCTGCTCGGCGGTTCGCTCATCATCGCCATCGGCGCGCAAAATGCCTTCATCCTGCGTCAGGGCCTGCTGCGCCAACACGTCTTCACCCTCTGCCTGATCTGCGCGGCGTCTGACGCTTTGCTGATTGCCGCAGGCGTTGGCGGCCTCGGTTCGCTGATTGCCGCCGCGCCCGGGCTGATCTGGTGGGTGACGCTGGGTGGCGCGCTGTTTCTCTCGGCCTATGCGCTGATTGCGGCGCGCCGCGCGCTTCATCCGCAGGCCATGCGCGCGGCTGATACAGGTGCCGGCAGCCTCAAGGCGGCGGTGCTGGCCTGCCTCGCCTTCACCTTCCTCAACCCGCATGTCTATCTCGATACCGTGGTGCTGCTCGGCGGGCTTTCCGCGCGCTACGAAGGCGAGGCGCGCCTTGCCTATGGACTGGGCGCCATGGCAGCGTCCTTTGTCTGGTTCTTTTCGCTTGGGTATGGCGCGCGTCTGCTCCAGCCGGTCTTTGCCAAGCCTTCGGCCTGGCGCGTGCTGGACGGCCTCATCGCGCTCATCATGGCAGCGCTGGCGCTAAGCCTGTTCGTCAGGCTCTGATCAGCTTCAAGGGCACTCGCTGTCGCGCACGAAGCGGGCCTTCAGCCAGCCTTTGGTGGTGCGGTCGCCATTGTAATGCGTCACCGGGCACCAGCGGCTGCCCCATGGGGCCGAATGCGGCGTGCACTTGGCATCCAGATGGATGATCCCGTGGCGATCCGGCATCAGCACATCGACGATGCGGGACGAGGCCGATGGCCGCGCCCGCATGTTCAGCACGTCATTATAGGCGACATTGACGACGACAAGGCAGCCCGGCCCGGTGGTGGCATGCGCCGGGACGGATAGGCCGGTCAGCCCGGCAACGAGGGATGCGAAAAGGACAAGCCGCTTCATGGGTCTGCTCCGTGGTTGCAGTCTTCTCAGGCTGCATCCGGATCGGGGCAAAGGCAAGGCATTTGCGCCTTGCGCAGCGGCAAGAATTTTTAGCGCCGGGCGGTCTTGGGCTGACCCTTGCGCAGGATAAGGGCAGCGGCAACGGCGGCAGGGCCGATGGCGCGGTACTGGTCGACAAGCGACGGTTTCTGGGTGGTCGGCATGGGGTGCTCCCTTGTCAGGTTTCGTTACGGAAGTCATGTGGTGTCTGATCGCGGCGGGATCAGGGCAAAGTTTGGGTAAGATAAGGGATTTTCGTTAATTTCCGTTTACTGAAAGCCGCTTGACCGCAGCAAAGGCCTTGGCGATAAGGGAGACATGAAAACGACCATGCGCGCAGGCGCCATTTGTATCTGCGGGACCATCATCAGCTAGCAATCCGCTGGCCCGGCCGTTTTCGTCCTCACGCCAAACCCTGAGACAAACGCCCCGGCCAGCAGGCAGGGCGCTTTATCGCGCCGCCACGACAGGGAACAGACCATGACGGACACCGGCTTCAAGGGCCTTCGCATCACCAACACGCTGACGCGCTCGAAGGAGGAGTTCGTCCCGGCTGATCCGGCCAATGTGCGCATGTATGTCTGCGGGCCGACGGTCTATGACTTTGCCCATATCGGCAATGCGCGGCCCGCCATCGTGTTCGACGTGCTCTACCGCCTGCTGCGCCATCTCTATGGCGAGGACCACGTGACTTACGTGCGCAACATCACCGATGTGGACGACAAGATCAATGCGCGCGCGCTGCGCGACTATGGCGACCGCATCGAAAAGGGCGAACTGACGCTGAACGAGGCGATCCGCCAGGTGACCGAGCGCACCTACCAGCAATACCACAAGGATGTGGCGGCACTCGGCTGCCTGCCGCCGACGCACGAGCCGCGCGCCACCGAGCACATTGCCGGCATGGTGACGATGATCCAGAGCCTGATCGACCGCAGCCATGCCTATGTGGCGTCGGGCGGCGAGGGGCGCGAGGTGCTGTTTGCGACCGGCTCGATGGACGACTACGGTCAATTGTCCAAGCGCAATCTCGATGACCAGCAGGCCGGTGCCCGCATCGAGGTGAAAGACCATAAGCGCAATCCCGCCGATTTCGTGCTGTGGAAGGAATCCGAGACCAACGAGCCGGGCTGGGAGGGCGATTTCACCTTCGAGGGTCAGCCGGTCTCCATCCATGGCCGTCCGGGCTGGCACATTGAATGCTCGGTCATGTCCAAGGCGTTCCTCGGCGAGACCTTCGACATTCACGGCGGCGGGCTGGACCTGATCTTCCCGCATCATGAAAACGAGATCGCGCAATCGCGCTGCGCCCATGGCACGGACGTGATGGCCAAATACTGGATGCACAACGGCTTCCTGCAGGTCGAAGGCCGCAAGATGTCGAAGTCCGACGGCAATTTCGTCACCATCCACGAATTGCTGGAGACGGACACCTTCGGTGGCCGCAAATGGCCGGGCGAGGTGCTGCGCCTCGCCATGCTGATGACGCACTACAAGGAGCCGATCGACTTTTCGGTGAGGAGGCTGGAGGAGGCGGAGAGTCTGTTTGATCGGCTTCGCCGCGCAAAAAAGTACGCGAACACTGAAAGCAAGAAGGTTGATGGCCAAGTCGTCTCCGCACTCGATGACGATTTGAACACTGTCGCTGCTATATTGAGGCTCCGAGAGCTGTCGAGCTTGGTCATGGGCGTAAAAAGAGATATAGATCAAGACTACCTTCATGAAATTGAAGAAGCGAAAGGCGTATTCGCATCTTCCGCGCTACTGCTTGGCCTCGATCTGTCGGATAGAGAACTGGATTTAGATGTCGAAACAATAGTCACCCGCCGCCTTGCCCTCATCGCCGCCAAGAACTGGGTAGAGGCCGACAAGATCCGCGATGAGCTTCTGGAACAAGGCATCCAGCTGAAGGACGGCAAGGACCCTGAAACAGGCGAGCGGGTGACGACCTGGGAAGTAAAGCGGTGAGCGACGCCTGGCTCCACTCTCCCCCCTTGCGGGGGAGATGTCGGCGCAGCCGACAGAGGGGGGTGGCAAGACCACAGCCCTTCACGCCCCCCTCTGTCACCTTCGGTGACATCTCCCCCGCAAGGGGGGAGAATGGCGCGCCTGCGCTCGATTGCGCCTTTCCGTCAGTCGTTTTTTCGTATCAGACGGCGTCCTGTCGCGATTGCAAGAGGCAGGCCTGATGCCTCACGAAGTCGTACCCGAAACGCGGCGCAAAAATGCAAAACGTATGCGCAAGGCCATGACGGACGCCGAGCGCCGCCTTTGGAACCAGTTGCGCGCGCATCGCCTCATGAATCTCGGTTTCCGCCGGCAAATGCCCATCGGTTCTTTCATTGCTGATTTCGCCTGCCCGGATGCGCGCATTGTCGTCGAGGTGGACGGTTCTCAGCATGCAATGCCGGCAAAGGCGATACGGGATCAAGTCCGGACCCGAAAGCTGGAAGAGACAGGCTGGTTGGTCATTCGCTTCTGGAATGATGAAGTGATGCATGAACAGTACGATGTCTGCGAACACATCCTTAGGATCGCCATGCAGAACGGAAAACACCCCCCTCTGTCACCTGGTGTGACAACTTCCCCGCAAGGGGTAAGAACGGAGCACTCCCTCTCCGGCGGGTGCCAGTGCGGCGCGGTGCGCTACCGCGTTTCCGGCCCGCTGACATTCGCCCACATTTGTCATTGCCGCATGTGCCAGAAGGCATCCGGCAACTATTTCATGGCGCTGGCCAATGTGCAGTTGAAGGATTTCACGGTCACGCGCGGTGGGATCGCGTGGTTCCATTCGTCGGCCCCGGTGCGCCGCGGTTTCTGCCGCGATTGCGGAACGCCGCTGATCTTCCAGACGCTTTCCATGGCGCATTTGAACATCACGCTCGGATCGCTGGATGATCCGGCGGCGGTGAAGCCGGAACTGGCTGTGGGGCTGGAAGGCAAAATGCCGTGGTTTGCCTGCCTTGAGGTTCTGCCCGGCTCAGAAAGCGATGATGATCCGGGCGATGACGGCGTGCGGCTGGCAGATGTCGCCGCCAGCAACCGCCAGCACCCAGACCATGACACAGCCATTTGGCCACCGGAGGATCGTCCATGACCGTACAATCCCTCTCCGGCGGGTGCCAGTGCGGCGCGGTGCGCTTTCGCGTCACCGGCCATCCGGGCACTTCGTCCGTCTGCCATTGCCGCATGTGCCAGAAGGCTTCTGCTGCGCCGTTCCTGGCACTGGTCGGCCCCAGCGAGAATCCTGTCGAGTGGACGCGCGGCGCGCCCGCCTGGTTCCAATCGTCCTCAGCGGCAAGGCGCGGCTTCTGCGCTGCCTGCGGCACGCCACTCGCCTATGATGCGCCCGACGGGCTGGCGCTGACTGTGCTCACCTTTGATGATCCCGATGCGGTCGCGCCCACCATTGCCTATGGCGTGGAGGCAAAGCGGCCTTGGTGCGACGCCGTGCCGGACTTGGCCGCACGCATCACGCTGGATGATATCGCTGATGCCCCGTTCCTGGACAGGCTGACAAGCCTTCAGCACCCGGATCACGACACGAAGGACTGGCCACGGGAGGACAAGGCATGACCACACGCATCACCGGCGGCTGCCAATGCGGCGCGGTGCGCTACAGCGTCGCCGTGGAACTCACCAACCCGCATCTCTGCCATTGCCGCATGTGCCAGAAGGCGGTCGGCAATTACTTCATGGCGCTTGGCGTTGCGCCGCGCAGCCAGTTTTCCATCACCCGGGGCGAGCCGTCATGGTTCCATTCATCCGATGTCGTGCGGCGCGGTTTTTGCGCCAACTGCGGCACGCCGCTGTTCTTTGATCCGGTGGAAAGCGACCAGATGCTGATCGCGCTCGGCAGCCTGGACGATCCGTCGCGCTATCCGCCGGCATCGGAGGATTCGGTTGAGTCGCGCCTGCCGTTCCTCGCGCCCTGGCCCGGATTGCGCCAGAAGATCACGGAAGACGATTTTTCGCGCGAAGAGATGGACGTGATCCGCACATCGAGCCATCAGCACCCGGATCACGACACGAAGGAATGGCCGCAAAATGCCGACTGAGCAGCAGAAAAAAGCCACCGCGATACCAAAATGGCTGCTATACGGCCTCATCGCCAAGGGCATCATCGTGGTGGTGATCACCATTGCCGTCATGTGGGTTGCGGGCGTGTTCGGATAAGGCCGGGGTGACATGACACGCGAACGCATCTATCTCTTCGACACCACGCTCCGTGACGGCCAGCAGACGCCCGGCGTCGATTTCTCCGTCGAGGACAAGGCGGCGATTGCCCGCATGCTGGATGCTTTCGGCATGGACTATGTCGAGGGCGGCTATCCCGGCGCCAACCCCACCGACACGGCGTTCTTTTCCAGGAAGCGCACGCAGGCGGCAAAGTTCGTCGCCTTCGGCATGACCAAGCGGGCAGGGGTCTCGGCCTCCAATGATCCGGGGCTCGCCGCGCTCATTTCAGCCGCGTCGGATGCTGTCTGCTTTGTTGCCAAAAGCTGGGATTATCATGTGCGTGTCGCGCTCGGCTGCACCAACGAGGAAAACCTCGAGGCCATTGCCGATTCCGTCAAGGCCACGATTGCCGCCGGCAAGGAAGCGCTGATCGATTGCGAGCATTTCTTCGATGGCTACAAAGCCAATCCGGCCTATGCGCTGGCCTGCGCCAAAACCGCCTATGAGGCCGGCGCGCGCTGGGTGGTGCTGTGCGACACCAATGGCGGCACGCAGCCGGCCGAAATCCGCGCCATCGTGGAGGCCGTCATTGCCGCCGGCATTCCCGGCAGCCATCTCGGCATCCACGCCCATGATGACACTGGCCAGGCGGTGGCCAATTCCATTGCCGCCATCGAGGCGGGCGTGCGTCAGGTGCAGGGCACGCTGAACGGCATTGGCGAGCGCTGCGGCAATGCCAATCTCATCACGCTGATCCCGACGCTGGCTCTGAAGCCCGTTCATGCCGACCGTTTCGACACCGGCATTTCGGAAGAGGCGCTGACCGGCATCACCCGCCTGTCGCGCGCCTTTGACGAGTTGCTGAACCGCGCGCCCAACATGCAGCAGCCCTATGCGGGGGCCTCCGCCTTTGCCACCAAGGCCGGCATCCACGCCTCGGCCTTGCTGAAGGAGCCGCAGACCTATGAGCATGTCGCACCGGACACGGTGGGCAACACGCGCAAGGTCATGGTGTCGGACCAGGGCGGTAAATCCAATTTCATCAACGAGTTGAAACGCCGCGGCATCGCCGTCGGCAAGGATGACCGGCGCCTCGACACGCTGATCTCCATCGTCAAGGAGCGCGAGTCGCAGGGCTATTCCTATGAAGGGGCGGATGCGAGCTTCGAGCTGCTGGCACGCCGAACGCTGGGCGATGTGCCCTCCTTCTTCAAGGTCGAGAGCTTCCGCTGCATGGTGGAGCGCCGCTTTGATGCCAACGGCCAGCTGAAGACCGTGTCGGAAGCCATTGTCCGCGTCGAGGTGGATGGCGAAACGCGCATGTCGGTTGCCGAGGGCCATGGCCCGGTCAACGCGCTCGACATTGCGCTGCGCAAGGATCTGGGGCGCTACCAGGCCGAAATCGCCGATCTCGAACTGACCGACTACAAGGTGCGCATCCTCAATGGCGGCACCGAGGCGGTCACTCGCGTGCTCATCGAATCAACCGATGCGTCGGATGCACGCTGGTGGACGGTCGGCGTGTCCGACAACATCATCGACGCCTCGTTCCAGGCGCTGATGGATTCCATCATCTACAAGCTGATGAAGAACCGCGAACTCGCAGGCCTGGTGGCGGCGGAGTGAGGGTTACTCGCTGCCCGGAAAGGAATCCGGACGCTCTGCGCCGTGACGTACTGCGATGATGGTGACGTGGCTTCCATCGGTTTCGTAGAAGACGAGGTATGGGTAGGGTGTGACGACAAGCCTTCGAAGCCGTTTGTCGGTTGTTTGGCGACCCAGATGCGGTTGTAAATCCAGCAATTCGATCATGGCCTTGATGCGCCGCTGGACTGCTTTCCCGCCTGAGGGCGACCGCTCCGAAATCCATGTCAGGATCTCATCAAGTTCCAGAAGAGCTTGCGGCGTGAACCGCACTGTCACAATGCGTGCCGCTTCCAGACTGCGGCGAGCGCATCGTCGGTGGCAAACTCACCTTTTGTCGCTTGCGCAAGTGACAGGCTCATCGACTGGAGCTCTCGATCATCCAGCACCAAGTGATCGGTGTCCTGACCTGCAATGCTGAGCAGCATCCGTGCAATCTCGTCCTGCTGTCTTTCCGGCAGGTCTTGCAGCGTCGCAATTGCCTTGTCGAGTAGCTTGGTCATGGTCCAATTGTAGCGGAAGTGTATTGGATTTGCAATTTGAGCTGACGCTCCCAATCCACTGAAGACATGAGTGACGCCCGATCAGTCAAAGCTCGTCACCTCACCTGCCTGGTGGCGGCGGAGTGAGGATCAGCGCTCCACCAGATCCCCATTGACGAACTGGTGCAGCACGGATGCGACCAGTGTCTGGTAGGGCATGCCCTTGCGCGCGGCGATGGCCTTCAACCGTTCGATGTCACGCGCCTGCAGCCGCAGGGTCACAGGCTTGCGCTGCTGGCCTTCGGCGAGCCGGGCCTGCCACTCGGCATTGAGCGCACGGACTTGCTCAGGCGTCGGCGGCACATAATCCGGCGACTCCAGATAGGCTTCCAGGCTTTCAGCCATGTCCCGCTCTTCGTCGTCCAGATACTCAATGGGTTTGAGCTTCCCGTTCATGATTGCATCCTCTTGAAATCCCGGTGGGCCTTCCGGCTTGGGAAAATGGTCTTCAGGAACAAGCCTTCATCGTCACGAACATAGGGCACCGCATAGGTATAGTCTCCAAGCGGCACCAACAGCACCCTTTGGCCCGGATACCGGTCCTGATTCGGATGTTCCAGATCTGCCAGAAGGCTGCCCGCTTCAATGGCAGCGAGCACGTCGGCAAATCCGATGCCGCGCGTTTGTCTTAACAACAAGTCCTTTTCATCCGACCATCGGTACTTGTCCATACATTACCAGTACATTATTTGTAAGTGGGATGTCAATTTCCACATCACACCCCTTCACCCGACCCATCAGCAAATCTCACTGGTTTCATGCGCCGCGCGGGTGCATAGGAGCGGGCCGGAGGGTCCTGAACCATGGCCACTGAACAACCGGCGGAAGACCGCGACACGCTGGGCGGTTTTCTCTTTGCCCTTGCCGCCTATCTCATGTGGGGTTTCCTGCCCTTCTACATGAAGGCGGTGGCGCATATTCCGGCCGAGGAAGTGGTCGCCCACCGTATCCTCTGGTCGATCCCCATTGCCGGTCTCGTGCTCGTCGTCTTGCGCCGGACATCTGAACTGCGCGCCGCCATCACCAACTGGTCGATGATCCGCATGGCGCTCGTCACCGCCGGGCTGATCTCCATCAATTGGGGCATCTATGTCTGGGCCATCGGCAACGGCCGCGCGCTGGAAACCGCGCTCGGCTACTATATCAATCCGCTGTTCTCGGTGTTCCTGGCCTTCACGCTTCTGAAGGAAAAGCTCAACACGGCGCAATGGGTGGCCATTGCACTGGCCGTCATTGCGGTCGCCATCCTCACCTGGGAGGCCGGCGGCCTTCCCTGGGTGTCGCTGTCGCTCGCCGTTTCCTGGGGCTTCTACGCCTTCTTTCGCAAGACGCTGCCGATCGGCCCAAACCAGGGCTTCCTGCTGGAGGTGCTGATCCTCTCCCCCTTCGCGCTGGCCTATGTGATGTGGACTTATTGGCAGGGAACCAGCCATTTCGGCCCCACCGGCTGGGCCGATATTGGCTGGCTGCTGGGCACCGGCATTGTCACCGCCGTGCCGCTGATCACCTATGCCAATGGCGCCAAGCTGCTGCGCCTGTCGACCATCGGCATCATGCAATACATCGCGCCAACCATGATTTTCGTCATTGCGATCTTTGTCTTCCGCGAGCCGTTCAATGCCACGCGCCTGCTTGCCTTCTGCTTCATCTGGGCGGCGCTGGCCATCTACACCTGGTCGATGGTGGCCGGCATGCGCCGGGCGCGGACCTTGTCCGCCACGGGCACGAAGGGATGACGGAAAGCCTGCCACAGGCTTTTCTTGATCGCCTTGCAGTCTTGCCGGAAGGTGCGGGGAGGGGCCGCCATGGCGGCAGGACATGGGGTGTCACGGTCAAACGGTCGCCGGATGGCCGCCGCGTCTGGCTCTATGGCGAGGAGCAGGGCGGAACGGACCGGGTCAGCTTCAACCTTTACCTGATCTCCACCGGCCATCCGATTCTGAAACCGTGTGAAATGCCGGATGAGAAGGTGATCGCCTTCGTTCTGGCCTATGAGCCAGAAACGTCTTCGCCGGACCAGTTGACCGAATAAAGGTCGCTCCGCCGGTCGGCCATGTTGCGCACATGGCCATGCTCGCGCGCATGGGCAAGACGGGCGAGGTCGAGATCGGCAAAGATCACCTGGTCGCAATTGGGCTCGGCCTCTGCGGCAATGCCGTCGCGCGCAAAAGGCAGGTCGGAGGGCGTCAGGATCGCCGATTGCGCATGGCCGCAGCTGGCATTGGCCACGCCGCGGATTTCGCCGAACAGCCCGGCGGTCACCACATAGGTCTGGTTTTCCACTGCGCGCGCCTGGCAGCAATAGCGCACCCGCAGGTGCCCGTGCCGTGTCTCGGTGAAATAGGGCACGAACAGCAGGCTGGCGCCCTGGTCGGCAATATGGCGCACCGGTTCGGGAAACTCGCTGTCATAGCAGATGGCAACGCCCGCCTTGCCCTTTGGCGTCTCGAAGGCATCCATGTGCATGCCGCCCTCAATCGCCCAGAGGCGGCGCTCATCGGGCGTCGGATGCAGCTTCGGCTTGAGAATCACCCTTCCGTCGGGCAGCGCCACCGGCGCACAGTTCTCCAGCCGGTTGCCGTGGCGCATCGGGTGCGATCCGCCGAGAACGGTGATCCCTTCGGCGTGCGCCATGGCGCCAATCGCTGCCAGCAGGCCTTCTGTTTCTCCGGTCAGCCAGTCCATCGCGGCTTCAGGCGAAAGGCCCGGGCGCGAGGCCAGGATCTGCAGCGTGTGCCATTCGGGAAAGAGGATGTAATCGGCGCCATAATCCCCGGCATGTTTCACATAGCCATGCATCCGGTCAAAATGGGCCTGCGGCTCGGCGGCGCGCATTTCCATCTGCACGGCTGCCACGCGAATGTCGCCTGCCATGGCTGCCATGCAATGTCTCCTTACAGACGCTCGATCACGGCGGGTGATCCGGCTGCTTCGCCAGTGGTCGCTGCCGCTTCAAGGATGGCAGGGATGATAGCGGCGACCTCGTCGATCATCAGCGGCCTCACGCGGTTGGCCGTATGGATGAAGCCTTCGACCCCCATATGGTCCATCAGCGTCACCATCGGCCCCCAGAAACCGCCTATATTGCCGAAAACCATCGGCTTGACGTGATGGCCGAGCTGCGCCCAGGTCATCATTTCCACGATTTCTTCCAGCGTGCCGATGCCGCCGGGCATGGCGACAAAGGCATCCGAGCGTTCAAACAGGGCATGCTTGCGCTCATGCATGGTGCGTGTGACGATGAGCTCGTCAAGGCTGCCGCCGGCCGAGCCCGGCGCTTCCTTGCGCACAAGAAACTCCGGGATGATGCCGGTCACCTTGCCGCCCCGGTCCAGCGCGCCTTCGGCCACCGCACCCATGATGCCGCGCGTGCCACCACCATAGACAAGGCGCAAGCCCGCCTCGGCAATGGCCGCGCCCAGCGCAAAGCCTGCCTCCCGGTAGAGTTCGTTTGCCCCGTTGGAGGAGCCGCAATAGACGCAGATGGATTCGATGGTGCTCATGGATGGAACTCTTGGCCTTGCGCGATGGACGGGTCAAGCGCCGCAAACGCTTTCTTGTGGAGACCGCGCAAGCCGTTTAAAAGCGGGGAAATGCATAAGACAGGGCTGAACGATGGACAAGAAGAAGCTCAATGGTTTGATGGCTGGCGCAGCAGCGCTGGTGCTCGGGGTCGGCGGCCTGCTCGCGACCGGGCTGAACCCCTTTGCCGATCGTGAAAAGCCCGACGCGCCGCAGGTAACGACCGCGCCCTTGGCCACTCTTCCGGCTGCCGGCACTCCGCAGATCCCGCAAACGGCTGCACCCGCAGACGCCGAAGCTGCCAAGCAGG
>JBGSQC010000189.1:0-4556 GCA_041738295.1 Zhengella sp.
CCCCTTCATCGACGGGCCGGCGCTGCGGCCGGGCGCGCATGACGATTTCTTCCAGCCCGCAATTTCTGCCTCGCAGGCCAGCCTTTTTGACCATTGCGCCCGCGGCATCGACCAGGCCATCGGCTTGACCGGCGCGAACGGAATGCCGCTGATCGGCACCGGCGACTGGAACGACGGCTTCAACCGGGTGGGTGAGGATGGCAGGGGCACGAGCGTATGGCTGGGCTGGCTGCTGATTGCCACCATCGACGCGATGGCTCCCCTCGCCGACAGTCGCGACCCCGAACGCGCGGTGCGCTGGCGCGACCACCGGACATCGGTCGCCCAGGCGATCGAGCGCGATGGATGGGACGGCAACTGGTACAGGCGTGGTACTTTTGACGACGGATCGCCGCTCGGATCAGCCCAGTCGGATGAGTGCAGGATTGACAGCATCGCGCAATCCTGGGCCGTCCTTTCGGGAGCCGCAGACCCGGATCGCGCAGCCACAGCCATGGCCAGCATGACCGAGCATCTGGTCCGGCCCGAAGCCGGCCTTGCCCTGCTGTTTGCCCCACCCTTCGACCGCACACCGCTCGACCCCGGCTACGTCAAGGGCTACCCGCCCGGCCTTCGCGAAAACGGCGGGCAATACAGCCATGCTGCCATGTGGGCCATCCTTGCGCAGTGCGGACTGGGCAATGGCGATGCGGCAGGCGCGCTCTTTGCGCTGGTCAACCCGATCAACCACGCCCTCACCCCGGAGGCCACCGAACGCTACAAGGTGGAGCCCTATGTCGTGGCGGCCGATGTCTATTCCAACGCACAACACGAAGGCCGCGGCGGCTGGACCTGGTACACCGGCTCAGCCGGGTGGATGCACCGCGCCGGGATCGAGGGCATTCTGGGTCTTTCGCGGGAGGGACCTGATCTCCTTCTCGACCCCTGCTTTCCCCGACAATGGCCGGAACTGAAGGCGACCATCCGCACAGCTGACGCCAAACTTGTGATCACCATTGAAAACCCCGGGCGCACCGGGCACGGCATCCGGTCAGCGCATTTTGATGGCGTTCCCCAGCCCCTGTCCGATGGAAAACTGCGCCTTCGCCTGCCCGATGGCGACCATGAACTGATGGTCACGATGGGCTGATCTTGCCCGGTGTTTGTCAGAACACGGCATGGTCGCCGCGTTCCGCCTTCGCCTCGCCCTTCACAAGGCGGGCATAAAAATCAGCCAGCGTCTCGGTCCCGGTGGACGGCGTGGCGCGGGCATCATAGCGGCCGGTCACCGGATCAATCACCAGCATGGATTCGGTGGCGTAATAGCGGCCGATGCGCGCCAGTTCCACCTTCTCAGCCATCGACGGCACCACGCGCCCAAAGGTCGAAAGCGTCGCAATGATGGCATCAAGAAATGCCACCGGCACATGCCTGAATTTCGGCGGCTTTCCGAGAGCTGCAAACAGCAACTCGCCCTGCTGCTTCGGCGTGATCGCCTCGCCCGGCCCGCCAATAGGCAGAACGCGGTTGTGGCGGGTTTCGTCAGCGATGCAGCCGGCAATATAGTCGCCCAGATCATCGTCGCTCACCGGCTTGCAGGCGGTCAGCTCGCCATTGCCGAAAACGAGAAACGGCTTGCCCTTCCGCACCCGGTCCAGCTGTCCCGACAGGGATTTGAAAAAGGCCGTCGGGCGCACGATCGACCAGGTGATCCCGGAGGCGATCAGCTCACTCTCAAAGGCGAGCTTGGCCTGCTGGAAGGCCAGCAGCGGCTTCTGCACGCACATCGCCGACAGCAAGACCATGTGCGAAATGCCCGCCTGCCGGGCCACCGTCAAGGCCTGCGAATGGGCCTTGTGGTCAATGGCCCAGGCATCCTTCGGTGCGCCGGTGCGTGATGCCATGCAGGAGACCAGCACATCGAAGGCCTCGCCCCGAAAGCCGTCCCGCGCGATCGAATCCGGATCCGTCACGTCGCCATGCCGGATTTCGGTGCCACCGAGCGCCGCCAGCTTCTGGCCGGAAGGCGCAGCGCCATTCGCCCGCACGAAGCACACCACCTCATGCCCGTGCCGGATAAGCGCGCGCGCCGTCGCCTGACCGATGGTGCCGGTTGCGCCAAGCAGCATGACGCGCTTGGGCCTCAGCGCCATATCTGCCGTGTCTCGCATCGCTTCGCTCATGTCCGCCTGATCCGGGAGAGTACAAAATCATCGTAGAGGCATGGCACGCCACACTCAATCAGCTTCGCTCGCCTGTGGTAGCCAGTCCAATTGTCCGCAACCCCGCCAACTGTTTTGTTTCAGGCAGTTGGGCGCCTTTCCCGACTCACTGCAGGAACTGCGGCGATTGCCCTGCCGTTCCGGTTTAACCCTTCTCGCATCCGGGCCGCCTGCCCGCTTCCCAAGCGCCGCCCCGCCATGCCATGGTGCGCCGAATTCACCGGGAGCACGCCCCTTGACCCAAAGACAGGCCGCACAATTGACCATGGCCTTTGTCGCCTCGTCCACGCCCCAGGCGCAGGAGGCGGCGGTACGCCTAGCCGCGCTCTACGGGCAGGAGGATCCTGCCAATGCCGATGTCATCGTGGCGCTTGGCGGCGACGGCTTCATGCTTCAGATGCTGCATGACTACATGGCCACCGGCAAACCGATCTTCGGCATGAACAAGGGCTCGATCGGCTTCCTGATGAATGAATATGCCGAGGAAGGCCTGCGCGAGAGGCTGGCCGATGCCCAGACCGAGACGGTCCGCCCGCTGCGCATGACGGCAATCGCCGCCGACGGCACGGAAATCCAGGCCAATGCGCTCAATGAGGTGTCGCTGCTGCGCCAGTCCTACCAGGCGGCGAAAATCCGCATCACGGTTGATGGCAAGGTGCGCCTCGACGAGCTGATCTGTGACGGCGTGATGGTGGCAACGCCGGCCGGCTCCACCGCCTACAACCTGTCGGCCCATGGCCCGATCATCCCGCTCGACGCTCCGCTGCTGGCGCTGACGCCGGTTTCGCCCTTCCGGCCAAGGCGCTGGCGCGGCGCGCTCATTCCCAACCAGTCCACCGTCGATCTGGAAGTGCTGGAGCCGGAGAAGCGCCCGGTCAACGCGGTTGCCGACCACACCGAGGTCAAATCGGTGGTGAAAGTGACGATCCGTGAAAGCCGGTCCGTCACAGCCACCATCATGTTTGATGCCAGCCACAGCTGGGATGACAGGATCCTTGCCGAACAGTTCCGCTATTGAGCCGTCGGGACGGTGGCACGTGCGGCACTATGGCTCAAAAATTAGGGACAAAGTGCCGCCAAGCCTTGCAAAGGTTGACTTTTGCACGATCAGCCCGTAGGGCAAGGCGGATCCGGAACGGTGATGAGGCCTTCCGGGCTGCTGCGCTTGCGCGCCATTCTCCAAAACGAGACAAGTATCCACGTGTCATCTGACGAAAACAACCAAGCCGCCCCCGTCACTTTTGCCGACCTCGGACTGTCGGCCAAAATCACCGCTGCGGTAGCCGATGCGGGCTATACCATCCCCACCCCGATCCAGGCAGGCGCCATTCCCCACGCCATTGAAGGCAAGGATATCCTGGGCATTGCCCAGACGGGAACCGGCAAGACCGCCTCCTTTGTTCTGCCGATGTTGCACCGCCTCGAAAAGGGCCGTGCGCGCGCCCGCATGCCGCGCACGCTGATCCTTGAGCCGACGCGCGAACTGGCAGCCCAGGTCGAAGAGAACTTCATCAAGTACGGCAAGAATCACCGGCTGAACGTTGCGCTGCTGATCGGCGGCGTGTCGTTTGACGAGCAGCTTCGCAAGCTGGAACGCGGCGCCGACGTTCTGATCGCCACGCCCGGCCGCATGCTTGATCATTTCGAGCGCGGCAAACTGCTGCTGACCGGCGTCGAAATCCTCGTCATCGACGAGGCCGACCGCATGCTCGACATGGGATTCATCCCGGACATCGAGCGCATCTGCAAGCTGATCCCCTTCACCCGCCAGACGCTGTTCTTCTCGGCCACCATGCCGCCGGAGATCACCCGCCTGACCGAACAGTTCCTGCATGCGCCGGTGCGCGTCGAGGTGGCCAAGGCTTCCTCCACCGCCGTGACCGTGACGCAGCGCCTCGTCAAGACCGGTGCCAAGGATTGGGATCGCCGCGCCCGCCTGCGCGAGATCATCAATGCCGAGGAAGAAGCCGGCGAGTTGAAGAACGCCATCATCTTCTGCAACCGCAAGACCGAAGTGGCCGAACTGTTCCGCTCGCTGGTCAAGCATGATCTGGATGCCGGTGCACTCCATGGCGACATGGACCAGCGCGCCCGCACCGCCATGCTGCAGGGGTTCCGCGATGGCAAGCTGAAGCTGCTGGTCGCCTCGGATGTGGCGGCGCGCGGCCTCGACATCCCCGATGTCAGCCATGTGTTCAATTACAACCTGCCGATCCATGCGGAAGACTATGTCCACCGCATCGGTCGTACGGGCCGCGCCGGGCGCTCCGGCAAGGCCTTCTCGCTGGTGGCAAAGCCTGACCGCAAGTTCCTGGACGCCATCGAGAAAATGCTCGGCCGTTCGCTGGAATGGCA
>JBGSQC010000193.1:0-3639 GCA_041738295.1 Zhengella sp.
CTGCTTGAGCGCCTCGTTGGCGCCAAGCTCATGACGGATTTCCGGCACCAGACCGTGCGCCTCGAACAGCGCCTCGACGGCGCGGCGCGTGCCCGAACCCGCCTCGCGCATGATCATCGGCTAGCGCGCCATTTCGGCAAGCGTTCCCTTCTGCACTGCCCCTGCCAGCGGATGATCGGGTGCCGCGACCAGCACGATCTCGTTGGGAGCCAGCACCAGATGAGCCGCCTCGATTTCGGCAGGCACGGCCCCCATGACATAGAGATCGTCCAGCTGCGCCTGGAACCGCGCAATGACCTCCTGCCGGTTGGCAACCGTCAGATGGATGTCGATGGCGGGATGGGCGCGGCTGAAGGGACCGATCAGCCAGGGCAGAGTGTATTTGGCAGTCGATACGACTGCCAGATCCAGCCGCCCTGTTTCCAGGCTCCCGATCGACCCGAGATCGGCATCAAGGCGAGCCAGTTCGGCCAGCACGGTTCCGGCACTCGCCAGCACCAGCCGTCCGGCCTCGGTGACGATAAGCCTGCGCCCGACCCGCTCGATCAGCGGCTGGCCGATCTGCTCCTCAAGCTGCTTGACCTGCGCAAAGACGGCGGGCTGCGTCAGGTTCAGCCGAGCCGCAGCACCCGTATAGGACAGGCACTCGGCCACGCAGCGGAAAACGTCGAGCTGGCGGATCGTGTATCTCATGAATAGAGGATTCCCTGTTCTTGAAATCAAAACAAACGATTTTTGAATATATATCAAGACCTGCATAATCCCTCTCGAAAGATTTTTTGAGGAGGATCCGAAATGAACGTTCAGGCACGCAAGACCTATGATGCGGGGGTCAAGGAATACCGCTCGACCTATTGGGAGCCGGAATACGCGGTCAAGGAGACCGACATCCTGGCCTGCTTCAAGGTCATTCCACAGGCGGGAGTTTCCCGTGAGGAAGCAGCGGCAGCCGTTGCTGCCGAAAGCTCCACCGGTACCTGGACTACGGTCTGGACCGACCTGCTGACCGATCTCGACCATTACAAGGGCCGCGCCTACCGCATCGAGGACGTGCCGGGCAATGATGACGCATTCTTTGCCTTCATCGCTTATCCGGCAGACCTTTTTGAAGAGGGATCGGTCGTCAACGTTTTCACTTCGATTGTGGGCAACGTGTTCGGCTTCAAGGCCGTGCGCTCGCTTCGACTCGAAGACGTGCGTTTCCCGATCTGGTTCGTGAAGACCTGCTTTGGCCCGCCCCACGGCATCCATGTCGAGCGCGACAAGATGGACAAGTATGGCCGCCCGCTGCTCGGCTGCACGATCAAGCCGAAGCTCGGCCTTTCGGCCAAGAACTACGGCCGCGCCGTCTATGAGTGTCTGCGCGGCGGTCTGGACTTCACCAAGGATGACGAGAACGTCAACTCGCAGCCCTTCATGCGCTGGCGCGACCGCTTCGACTTCTGCCAGGAGGCCATCGTCAAATCGGAGGCAGAAACCGGCGAACGCAAGGGTCACTACATGAACGTGACCGCGGGCACGGTCGAGGAAATGTTCAAGCGCGCCGAATATGCCAAGGAAATCGGCACCCCGATCATCATGTCCGACTACATGACGATGGGCTGGGCAGCGCACAACTCGCTCTCCAAATGGTGCCGCGACAACGGCATGTTGCTGCACGTGCACCGCGCCATGCACGCCGTCCTGGACCGCAACCCCAACCACGGCATCAACTTCCGTGTGCTGGCCAAGCTGCTGCGCCTGCTGGGAGGTGACCATCTGCATTCGGGCACGGTCGTCGGCAAGCTGGAAGGCGACCGCGAGGCGACGCTTGGCTGGATCGATCTGATGCGCGACCGCTTCATCAAGGAAGACCGCTCCCGCGGCATCTTCTTCGACCAGGACTGGGGTTCGATGCCGGGCGTTTTCCCGGTGGCCTCGGGCGGCATCCATGTCTGGCACATGCCGGCGCTGGTGGCGATTTTTGGCAATGACTCGGTGCTGCAGTTCGGTGGCGGCACGCTCGGCCATCCCTGGGGCAATGCGGCCGGTGCGGCAGCCAACCGCGTGGCGTTGGAAGCCTGCGTTCAGGCCCGCAATGAGGGCCGCCAGATCGAGAAGGAAGGCAAGGACATCCTGATCAATGCCGCCAAGCACAGCCCGGAACTGAAGATCGCCATGGAGACATGGAAGGAAATCAAGTTCGAGTTCGACACGGTGGACAAGCTGGACGTCCAGCACCGCTAAGCGCTTCCATTTCCTGAAACAAACGGGCGGAGCGGGCAGCATTTGCAAGGCCAGGCGCCCCTCCCCCGGCATACGAAAAAAGGACAAGGTCCATGACCGTTCAAGATTACACCTCCCGCCTTTCCGACCCGGCCAGCCGCAAGATGGGAACCTTCTCCTATCTGCCGCCCATGACTGACGAACAGATCCGCAAGCAGGTGGAATGGATCGTCAAGCATGGCTGGAACCCGGCCATCGAGCACACCGAGCCGAAATTCGCCAAATCGAACTACTGGTACATGTGGAAGCTGCCCATGTTCGGCGAGACCGATGTCGATGCGATCCTGGCCGAACTGAAGGCCTGCCATGATGCCAATCCGGACAATCATGTGCGGCTGCTCGGCTATGACAATTTCACCCAGAGCCAGGGTGCCAACATGGTGGTCTACCGGGGTACCCCGGTCTGACGCCTGACCAGACGAGTCCCGCCACAGGTTTCCTGCGGCGGGACTGGATGACGACCCGCGAAGGAGGCGTGGCATGAACATTCAAGACCCCACAGCCGGGCACCGCATCGTCTCGGAACCGTGGTACCGCCCGTCCGGCGACGAGTTGGCCCTCTTCCATGCGGCCTGGGAAGCGCGCATGCCGGTGATGCTGAAGGGGCCGACCGGCTGCGGCAAGACCCGCTTTGTCGAGCACATGGCCTGGAGGCTCGGCCGCCCGCTGGTGACAGTGGCCTGCAACGAGGACATGACGGCTTCCGATCTGGTGGGGCGGTATCTGCTGGATGCCGATGGCACGCGCTGGCAGGACGGACCGCTGGCCTTTGCGGCGCGGCACGGCTGCATCTGCTATCTCGACGAAGTGGTGGAAGCGCGCCAGGACACCACGGTTGTCATTCATCCGCTGACCGATGACCGCCGCGTGCTGCCGCTGGAAAAGAAGGGCGAGTTGCTGCGCGCGCACCCGGATTTCCTGCTCGTGATCAGCTACAACCCCGGCTACCAGTCTTTGATGAAGGACCTCAAGCAATCCACCAAGCAGCGGTTCGGCGCGCTGGATTTCACCTGGCCGCAAGCCGCTGTGGAAACCGAGATCATTGCCCATGAGGCCGGGGTCAGCCCCGAAATTGCGGCCAAGCTGGTGGAGATCGGCGCGCGCGCCCGCAACCTCAAGGGACACGGGCTTGACGAGGGCCTTTCCACCCGAATGCTGATCCATGCGGGCAGGCTCATGGCCCGTGGCGTTGATCCGCGTGCGGCCTGTTCCATGGCGCTGACCCGCCCCATCACCGATGATCCTGACATGCGCGATGCCCTCGATGCCGCTGTCGCAACCTGGTTCTGACCTCCTCACGCTGCTGCCGCCCGACCGAGCGGCCTTGGCAGAAACGCTGCCCGTTGCCTTGCACGACGCGCTGGCCGCAGCGCT
>JBGSQC010000241.1:0-5689 GCA_041738295.1 Zhengella sp.
GGTCAATTTGAATGTCACCTGATAAACAACCCGGCTCCATATGGAAAGAGCTTGAGGCCGATGAAAGTGCCACCGGCCACCGCATCGACCAGTGGCTGGCGGGCGAACTTTCCCCGGAACTGTCGCGTGCCCGCATCCAGCAATTGATGGAGGCCGGAGCCGTTCTGGTGAACGGCAAGCCCGCCAAGCCGAAGATGAAACTGGCAGGCGGCGAGGCCATCGCCATCTCCATGCCGGAGCCGGAAGACCCGGAACCGCAGGGCGAGGACATCGCGCTCGACATTCTCTACGAGGACAGCCACCTCATCGTCATCAACAAGCCGGCGGGCCTTGTCGTCCATCCGGGTGCGGGCAATCCGCAAGGCACGCTGGTCAACGCGCTGATCCACCATTGCGGCGACAGCCTGTCGGGCATTGGCGGGGTGCGTCGCCCCGGCATCGTGCATCGCCTCGACAAGGATACGACCGGCGTCATGGTGGCCGCCAAGAACGACCAGGCCCACCGCATCCTGTCGGAAGCCTTTGCCGATCATGGCCGCACCGGCGATCTGGAACGCGCCTACTGTGCCTTTGTCTGGGGCACGCCGCCGCGCATGACCGGCACCATCGATGCCGCACTTGGCCGCTCCGCCAAGGATCGCACGCGCCGGGCCGTGGTGCATGAAAATCATGGCGACGCCCGCCATGCCGTGACGCATTACACCACCATCGAGCGTTTCGGCATGAAGCCGGATTCCACCGCCATCGCCTCCATTGTCGAGTGCCGGCTGGAGACAGGCCGCACCCACCAGATCCGCGTCCACATGGCCCATATCGGCAATCCGCTGATCGGCGACCGCGACTATGGCCAGTCCTTCTTCACCAAGGCCAACATCCTTCCCGAGCCGGCCGCCTCCGCCGTGCGCGGATTTTCCCGCCAGGCCCTGCATGCCCGCCTGCTGGCCTTCGCCCATCCGGTCACCGGAGAAGTGATGTCCTTCGAGGCCGATCTGCCAAAGGACCTGCAGGCGCTGGCCGAGGCGCTATCCCGGCTTTGAGAGTGCGCCAACAGCGTCAGTTTCCGTGACGGCGCATTTCATGATGCAAGAAACCGTGATTTCGTCAAAATCGTGCCTATATGATGGTGTCGGGATGGTGCGCTGAAGCGGCGATCCCGCAAGGCCTGCCCGGGAACCGGGGGGCTCAACAACTGACCGGAGGGGTGCTGCAATGGCCCGCAATGTACCATCAATCATGTCAGGCGAATCCGGCCTGACGCGTTACATGGAAGAAATCCGCCGTTTTCCCATGCTTCAGCCGCAGGAAGAATACATGCTGGCGAAGCGCTTCAACGAATATGGCGACACCAAAGCCGCCCACCAGCTGGTGACGAGCCATCTGCGCCTCGTGGCCAAGATTGCCATGGGCTATCGCGGCTACGGCCTGCCGATCGGCGAGGTGATCTCTGAAGGCAATGTCGGCCTCATGCAGGCCGTCCGCAAGTTCGAGCCGGAGCGCGGCTTCCGGCTTGCCACCTATGCCATGTGGTGGATCAAGGCCGCCATCCAGGAATATGTGCTGCGCTCCTGGTCGCTGGTAAAGATGGGCACCACCGCCAACCAGAAGCGGCTGTTCTTCAACCTGCGCAAGGTCAAGAGCAAGATCCAGGCGCTGGAAGACGGCGACCTCAACTACGAGCAGGTCAAGGAAATCGCCACCCGCCTCAACGTCTCGGAAGAGGAAGTGGTGTCGATGAACCGCCGCCTGTCCGGCGACGCCTCGCTCAACGCGCCGATCCGCGCCACAGAAGGCGAAAGCGGCGAATGGCAGGACTGGCTGGTCGATGATCATGACGACCAGGAGACCATGCTCATCGAGCAGGACGAGCTGGAAAACCGCCGCGCCATGCTGACCGGCGCGCTCGACGTGCTGAACGAGCGCGAGCGCCGTATCTTCGAGGCCCGCCGCCTGGCCGAGGAGCCGGTGACGCTTGAAGACCTCTCAACCGAGTTCGACATCTCGCGCGAGCGTGTGCGCCAGATCGAGGTTCGGGCCTTTGAAAAAGTGCAGGAGGCGGTGAAAGCCGCCGCCCGCGCCCAGATTGACGCTCTGGTGTAAACACAGTTTCGGACCAGCTGATCAAGCGCCAATGCTCTCCAGCTGGTCCCGTCACGCAGCACGATCCATGGAACCCGGTGCCGGGCCAGCTGGCTTGGAATTGATGATGACCCTGTGCTGGGCCGCATCCTGGCTCAACCATGTTCCGGCCAGCTTTACGAAATGGGCCGATGGCAGCGCCGGCGAGACAATGTAGCCCTGCCCTTCATCGACGCCGAGGTCCTTCAGGGCTTCCATTTGCTCCAGACGCTCCACCCCTTCCGCAACGGTTTTCATGGCCAGATCGCGAGCCAATGAAACAAGCATGCGAACGATGCTGGCCGACTCCTGGCTCTTGTCGATCATGTCGACAAAGCACTTGTCGATCTTGATGAAATCCACCGGAAGCGACTGGACATTGGCCAGCCCGTTGTGGCCGACACCCGTATCATCCAGGGCAAACCTGAAGCCCATGCTTCTGGCCAATGCCATGGTGCTTCGCACCGCATCAGCATCCTGGATGGACTGCCGCTCCGTCAGTTCCAGGACAACGCTGGCATGGGGCAGGTTTCCTGCCACCAATATGGCGTCAAGCGCGTCAATGAACTCCCTGGTCAAGAGAAGGTCCGGCGGAAGATTGACCGAAAGCTTGAACGCCCGCCATTCCCGGCAGAGCGGGCCAAGGTCACGGGCACAGCTGGCCACCATGTTCAATGTCAGCTGGGCGATCAGGCCTTCCGATTCTGCCAAGGGAATGAAGCGGTCCAGAAAAACACGCGAACCGTCCGGCCGGACCCATCGCACCAAGGCCTCGCAACCGGAAAGGCTGCCATCGTTCAGGCTGAAGATCGGCTGGTAGTAGGGGATGATCTGACCCGATGACAGGGCATCCAGCAGGTCATCGCGCGCCGTGCGGGGCTTCAAAAAGAGCGCCGCAAGAAGGATGCTTGCCAGCATGCCGATCAACGCGCCTGCGACCGCAAGCTGACCGGTGCGATCCATGCCTGAACCGGCCAGAACCGACTCGGGAACGGCGATTTCAATCGCCAGCGGATAGCGGGTGCTCGCAAACGAATGACGCTCGACCTTGGCGGTGGAATCGGGAGCCGGCGCAGAATCGCCTCTGAACTGGGCAACAACATCTCCGCTTGTCAGGGATATCCTGGCAGAAGACGCATCGCGAAAATCAACCGGGAGAAAATCATAGAGCACGGTGTCAAAACTTGTTGCAACGATGACATGCGCATCGCCGTGCTGCACCCGGACAAGCATCAGCTCACCGCTATGGCCAAGCGAAACAGTTTCATTGCGGGCAGGAACAAATTTGCTTTCCTGCCACTGACGGACCTTGGCGACGGCAAATGCGGCTTGCGGGACCGTGCAGCCGATCTGATTGTCCTTGCCGACAAGTCCGACACCGCGCACCGCTCCGCGTGTCAAAAGCACTTCTTCCAGCCGGGCGACATCGGCTGGCGAACAGCTTTCAAAACCCAGGCTCTTGAAGTCGGTAAGGGTGACATAGGCGTAGTCGACAGCCAATTCAGCGCGACGGATCAAGTCTTTCGAAAGCATGGTCAGGCGCTGCACATTGGAAGAATAGTGCAATACCGTTTCGATCTTTGATCCGGCAAAATAGCCTGCACCGCCGCCCACCAAGGCAAAAACCAGTGATGCCAGCAAAGTATAGGGCTTGATCGGGATCCTCAGCATGCAATTCCCCTTGAACCAAAGGAACGATCCCACGTGAATCCTAATATTCGATCCCTCGCCGAGCCGTCTGGAATAAATTCTTTGTGAGCAGTTCGGAGTCTTCCAGGGCAGTTCGCGCAAGACCAGGACAAAGCCCGGCACTTGCCGCCAATGTCCGATCCAGGCTCCGTTTCATCCCTCTTCGCTTTGCTTTCGTCTGAGGAAGCCGATGCGGTCTCGCACGGCACTGTTGGGATCATTCTCCAGCCTTGATGCCAACCGGTTGACCAGACCGGCCAATGCCGCATCCTTCCTGAACCGGATCAGCCCGTCAGCCACCCGCTTGCGCACAATGGCTGCCTTGTCTCCCGCGCCGGTTTCGAGAAGCCCGCGGACATCCCGTTCAATGGTGAGCGGGCGCTCCTGAAAGACTGGCTCCAGCCTGTATTTGCCATAGGTCCGGTCTGTCCAGACCTTGGTCTTTTCGCCGGTCTGCCAGCGCACTGTTCCGGCCAGAAGACTGTCAAGCGCCATGGCGCGAATGTGCGGAAGGCAGGCCGTGCGGACCATCGCTTCAAGATGCGGGTCAACGGCAGGGTTGCGGCCGAGATGCGCAAGTATCCTGCCCGATCGCGGCCTGGTGGTGACAGCAATCTCGCGCACAAGGGCATCAACCACATCGGCGCGCGCAATCAGCGCATCGATGGCGCCGCGGCCTTCCGCCGTCCAACGTCCCCAGTTTCCGGCACGCAACACAAGTGTCCAGAAAGCCGGAACCAAGGTTTCAGCCGGGGTTTTGGGGAGGCAGCGCTTTATCGCGGCCGCAGCGGCGTCGCGCACCTTCGGCTCCCAGTCATTGAGCCGCCAATACAGGGCGTAGACCGAAGCCGCAAACCGGACCGGGCCAGACATCTGCGTCAGTGCCGCCTCGCGCACCCGCCCGTCGCCATGATGCAGGAAGATCAGCGAAAGCTCCGGTTCCGCCTTGAGCGCGGCAAGGTCGGTGGCCAGAAGAGGGCCGTAGTCATCCCAACGCCGATGGAGTGAGAACCGATTGCGAAATGCATGTTCGAGCTTGCCCATCTCGTCGGGCAGCACCGTGGCGGCAAGGGTGGCAAGCCCCTCATCGCGCATCTGAATGAACTCGGCAGTCCTGTCGGCAACAGGGGCGGCTTCCTTCGCTGGAACGGACACGCGCTTTCGGAAGAAATTCCAGATCACGGTTTCAGGCTCCTCGGCTCGACAGAAGACGGCCCCCGGTGGAAATGCCGTGAAAGCTAGTCCGGCCATGCAGGGTGCGCAAGCATACCACGCCACCCCCTGTCCGGGCACCAAACGGAAAACCCCGCGCCATTTCCTGCGCGGGGCTTTGCAATTCCGATTCTGCCCTTCGGCCTACTGGGCCAGCGGATTGGTCTGCCAGGCGGCCACCACATCCTTGAACACTTTTTCGCCGGGCAAGCCCTTTTCCATCGTGATCAGGGCGCGGCGTCCGGTGCGGTAGATCACCGGAATGTCGATCCACTGCTCGGTGGCAAGCAGCCTCTCATTGGCTTCGACCTCGGCCTTGCCATCCGTCAACGCAACCAGGAAGAAATTGTCGGCGATCTTGGCCGGGATGCCCAGAAGCGGCGTGCCCGGCGCCTGCTCGGACCCCTTGAAGGTGATGCGCAACACATCATCAAAGCTTCCAGCCGGGAAGTTCTCCGGCGGCAGGAACACCATCTCGATGATGTGGCTGGCAGGCAGCGTCGCATCACCATTGCGGCGGATGGTGATCCTCAGGCTGAGGTCTCGCTCGGGGAAGGTGATCGTGCCGCGAATGGCAGGCTCGGCAGGCTTGTCGCCGCCTGGCGATTCTTCCACCTGTGCCCACACCACATTGCCCTGGTCGGCCGTTCCCTGCTCGGCTGCCGTGCGCTCC
>JBGSQC010000268.1:0-3252 GCA_041738295.1 Zhengella sp.
CGCAGTCCGCTTCCCACGCGGCGCGCGAGCCCGAGGGCGACCGCTCCACCGAGGCCAATCACAGCATCACAGCCCGCTTCGCAGGCGCGCGTCATGGCGTCCCGTGCAGCGGCTTCAGTCGCATGATAGACGGTCATTCGCTCGACACGGCATCCGGCAGGCAAGGCATCGACAAGCCGCTCGAACGGGTCGTCGGAACCCTCCGCATCAGGGAAGGGCGCACCTGTTGCATTGTCGGTCAGGACAAGCGGACGACGGATCCGCAACTGTCGCAATTCCTCGCTCAGCGCATCCTCCAGCACATGGTCGGCGAAACGGATGCGGGTCACATAAGCGATCAGTGACATGGTCAGGCCCCCCATGTGTTGCCACCAAGGGCAGCCCCGGTGGCCGACTTCGGAAACGATATCAGGGATATGGGGTCACCTGCGGACGGGAGAGGTACCGCCCGCAGGATTTGGTCATGACAGTCCGGCTGCGTGTCAGCCCTTGCCACCCAAAGCGGCGCAATCCGGGTTGTCACGCGACGGCAGGCCCATCTTGCGGAAGTCTTCGGCAGACATGCCCAGTGTCTGCGTCACACCATCGGTGCGCGCCTTGAACACGTTGGTCAGATTGCCGTCTGCTCCCAGAACCACCTCGTTGACGAAGACCGAGCCGGTGGCTTGGCGGTTTTCGTTGAGCTTCACATTGCCGAGCGGCGTGTCCAGCGACAGCGATGACAGGGCGGCATGGAATGCCTTCTGTCCGTCGCTGAGGTCACCCTTCACGGCATTCAGGCCGGCGATCATCGCCAGTGTCGCATTGTAGTAGCCGACACCGAACAGCGACGGCGACGGGAAGCGCTTGTCCGCCGGGAAGGCATCCTGGTAAGCCTTCACATAGTTCTGCCAGGCCGGATCCGGGTTGTCATTGGCCAGAGGACCAGATGTCGGCGTGCCGACCAGTGCATCCTTGGCGCGGCCCTTGGAGCCCAGCACCGTGGCGTCCGCCATGATCGTGCCGCCAATGAGGTTGGTTTCGGTGCCGGCCTGTTCATACTGGTTGAGGAAGTTGATAGCATCCGTGCCACCGACGCCGAGATAGATCGCATCGACATCGTCCGGCAGGGCAGCAATCACGCCGCCAAAGTCGCTGCTGCCGAGCGGCACCCAGAAACGTTCGACAATTTCGCCGCCAGCCTTGCAGAAGTCGACCGCAAAGCCCAGGAAGTTGGTGTAGCCGAAGGAATAGTCGGCAGCCACCGTGGCAACCCGCTTCCAGCCCTTTTCCTTGACGACATAGCTGCCGAGGCCAGAGCCCCACTGCGCTCCGTCCAGATTGAAGCGGAAGAAGTTGGGGGCCGGATCAACCCAGGTGGTTTCCAAGGCACCTGAAATGCCGTTGATCACGGTCTTGTCGGGAACAGTCTTGGCATAGTCGCGCATGGCGATGCCTTCGGAGCCGGACAGCGGTCCGAGGATGATGTCGACACCGTCCTGTTCGATCAGCTTGCGGGCCATGCGGATGGTGGTGTCAGGGGTGGTGTCGGTCGGCGCAACGATGGTCTCGATCTTCTTGCCGCCGGCCATGTTCTCGACTTGCTTCAGCGCAAGCTCGACGTTGCGCACGCCGTCAGCGCCGCCTTCGGCAAAGGCTCCTTCAAGCGCGACAAGAATGCCGACCTTGATCGTATCCTGCGCAAGAGCCAAGCCGGGCGCCAAAATCGCCAAAGCCGAAACAGTTCCGATAAGAAAACGCTTCATGTCTATCCTCCCAGATAGGCCCGGTCTTTGGGTTTCCCCGCCTGCCTTTTCTTGGTGCAGGCCTTGCGGCGCAGGGCCAGGATGCCGATGAGCCAGACTGCTCCCGCACCCCATTGCGAAGCGATGCTTGGCAGTTGGGCGGTATACCCGAGCGTATGTTTTTTTGGGAAACCGGCACCATTTCCAGGCATCCGGGCGCGCCGGACGATCCCGGACCGAGCCGCCAATCGGAAACGGCCGGGCGGCCAAAAGGTGTAGGTCTGGCTTGGAGACCATTGTCCACAATCAGGCAGTGAACGCGTTTGCATGGCAGTCAGGGGCAGGGATCGGTGTCCAAATTGCAATGCAGGGAAATGCTCCCGCCGTGTACCGGCAAAAATACCAACAACCCGCGCTGGACGTCTCAGGACGCCAAACCAACAAAAAACCCCGCTTTCGCGGGGTTCATGTATCGTTTCCGGATCGTCTAGAACGGTCTGGAAAGGGAATTTGGTGCCCAGAAGAGGACTCGAACCTCCACGCCTTGCGGCACACGGACCTGAACCGTGCGCGTCTACCAATTCCGCCATCTGGGCGTTGCAGCGGTGATGTATGCGGACGCACCGCTGCTGTCAACGCGATAATCGCGGATTATTTGCCCACCACACTTTTTTCGGTGACGCGCGTGTCGGCGCCGAGGTGGTAGATCATCGGCTCGCCGGTGGCGATCTCGAAGCCGACGATTTCGTCCTTGCCAATGCCTTCCAGCACCATGCAAATCGAGCGCAGCGAATTGCCGTGCGCCGCCACGATCACCGTGTTTCCGGCCATCACCTGCGGCAGGATGTCGGTCACGTAATAGGGCAGGGTGCGGGCCAGCGTGTCCTTGAGGCTCTCGCCACCGGGCGGCGGCACGTCATAGGAGCGGCGCCAGATATGCACCTGCTCTTCGCCCCACTTGGCGCGCGCATCATCCTTGTTCAGGCCTGACAGGTCGCCATAATCGCGCTCGTTCAGCGCAATGTCCTTGCGGGTTTCAAGGCCGGTCTGGCCCATTTCTTCCAGGATCAGCTTCAGCGTGGTCTGTGCGCGGCTGAGTTCGGAGGTGAAGGCGATGTCGAAGGTCAGGCCCAGGGCCTTCAGCGCCTTGCCCGCGGCCTTGGCTTCGGCGACGCCCTGGTCGGTGAGGCCCGGGTCCTTCCAGCCGGTGAAGAGGTTCTTCAGGTTCCATTCGCTCTGTCCGTGACGGACGAGTACCAGCGTGCCAGCCATGTTTCTGCTCCTTGGATATGATGCCCGGCCGGGAGTGCCGGGCGGGGATGGTCAAATGTCAGCTGCCGGAAAGTCCCAGCACGTCCTGCATGGTGTAAAGGCCGGGCTTGCGGCCATGCGCCCAGAGCGCTGCCTTGACCGCGCCGCGCGCAAAGATCGAGCGGTCCTCGGCATGGTGCGAAAGGGTAATGCGCTCGCCGGTGCCCGCGAGGATCACCGAATGATCGCCCACCACCGAACCGCCGCGCAGCGTGGC
>JBGSQC010000273.1:0-2571 GCA_041738295.1 Zhengella sp.
GAAAGAGGCTCCGGCATCGGCGCGGTGCGCTCCGCCATTCCGCCGCGCGCTTCCGGCGGCCAGGCATGGCCGCAGCCAGAAGCAGCCGAGGCGAGGACGATGACGACAACAAGACGCGAGGCGGACCGGAGGGTGCTCATCTCAGGCTGCCTTTGCCTTGACGGCGGAAAGAAGCCCGGCAATGCCGAGATGGCGCAAGAGCTTCAGCGGCTGGCCGGAAAGGCCGGTTGCCATGACGCGGTAGCCGCGAATGCGCATGCGCTTGTGAAGATAGACGATGGCGCCGACGCCGGATGAATCAATGAAGCGGCATTGTGACAGGTCCAGCAGGACATCGGCATCGCCGGCTGCGATGCTGTCCAGTTCCTCGCGCATGGCGGCAATGCGGGCTGCATCAAGATCGCCGGACAAAGTGAGTGTGACAGTCATGGGTGGTCTCCTTTTCGGTTGACCACCAGACAGCAAGGGCCGTGCCAGACCGGAAAGGCGCCATATCGCCGGATTGGCGGCGAATTTGCGCATCGCTCTTCGCAATCCGCAAAGGACCGGCCCTTCGCGCTTTGCAATTCGCGCCGTTTGGACGCCGTTTCCGGGGTTTGGGAACCGGCATGGCCCTTGCAGCAGGCGGACATCACCTTCGCAGAAAAGGAAGTCCGCAGTGACCCAGGTTCATATTGTCCAGAAACTCGCGCCGGGGGGAATCGAGCAGCTCGTCCTGTCGCTGGCGGGTGATCAGGATGTCCACGTCTTTTCCCTCGACGGGTGCAGTGGCGAGCTCATTGCAGAATGGCCGCGGGCCGGAGCGATTGCCGCACGGCTCACCGCCTTTGCCAAGCGGCCAGGGCTTGATGCCGTCTTGCCGTTCAGGATCGGCCGCAAGCTGCGCGAGCTTGGTGCCACCAGCGTCGTCACCCATCATGTGGGGCCGCTTCTTTATGGCGGGTTGGGCGCGCGGCTTGCAGGCGTTCATGTGCTGGCCCATGTCGAGCATGATGCATGGCATCTCACCAACAAGCGGCGCCGCGGAATTGTCCGGGCGGCGCTTTCACTCCTGAAGCCGCAGCGCATTGCCGTGTCGCGCGTGGTGGCTGATGCAGCCGCCTGCCAGACCGGCCTGCCCTTCGGCCTGATCGCCAATGGGGTGGACTGCGGTCTCTACAAGCCGATGGACAAGGCCGAAGCGCGCCGTCGCATCGGCCTGCCATTGGACAAGCGGATCATCGGCGCGGCCGGCCGGCTGGAAGAGGTCAAGGGCTTCGACCGGCTGGTGCGCGCGGCGCAGTCTCTTCCCGATGATGTGCTGGTGGTGATCTGGGGCGACGGCAGCGAGCGGCCCCGTCTGGAGGCGCTCGTCTGTGACCTTGGCCTCAAGAAGCGCGTGTTGCTGCCGGGCCGGTCAGACCGGCTGGAGGCGCTTTATCCGGCGCTCGATCTCTTCTGCCTGCCGTCCCGCTCCGAAGGTCTGCCGCTTTCCATCCTTGAGGCACAGGCGGCTGGCGTGCCTGTTGTTGCCAGCGATGTTGGCGGCGTGCGCGACGGGCTCTGCCCTTCAACCGGTCTCGCCGTGACCATCAAGGATGACCAGCCGCAAGCCTTTGCTGCGGCCCTTCTCACCCATCTCGACAAACCGCTCGGCGCATCGCCGCGCGGCTTCGTTCAATCCACGCTGTCGCTGGAAAAGACCCGCGACGCCTACCGTTTCCTGGAGACGACCCATGCTTGAGACCCTGTTCTGGACCACCGCTGCGGCGGCCTTCCACCACCATGTCACCTATCCGCTGAGCCTGCTGCCGCTGGCCCGCGCCGCGCGCAAGGTGGACGTTCCCACGGGGACCGATCTTCCCGATGTGACGCTGCCCGATGTGACGCTGATCGTCAGCGCCTATCAGGAAGTGCGCACCATTGCCGACAAGATGCGCAACATCGCCGCCCTCGACTATCCGGGGCACCGGCTTGCCGTGCGCATCCATTGCGACGGCTCGACCGACGGCACGCCAGAAGCTGCACGTGCGGTCCTGACTGAACTGCTGGCAAAGGGCATCGATGCGCAGGTCATCGCGCATGAGCAGAACCGCGGCAAGATCGCCGTTATCAACGAGGCTGTCTCAGAGGCCCGTACCGAGCTTATCGCGCTGACGGATGCCTCTGCCGATTTGCCGGCCAATGCACTCAAGCGTGTTGCTGCTGCCATGGCCGATCCGAAGGTTGGCGTTGTCGGCGGCCTTTATGATTGCGGCGAAAACGGCAGCCCCGGCGAACAGCGCTACTGGGACATCCAAAACCGGTTGCGTCTGGGTGAGGCGGCGCTTGGCTCGCCGCTCGGCTTCTCGGGCGCCTTCTATGCGTTCCGCCGCGAGGCATTCAAGCCGCTTGGGCAGAATGCCATCAATGATGATTTCCTGCTCCCCATGGGCATTGTCGCCAAGGGATATGCCGGCGTGCTCGATCCGGCGCTTGCGGTGAGCGAACGCGAACGCACCCGGCCCGGCCAGGAATTTGCCCGGCGGCTGCGCATCGGTGCGGGAAACCTGCAGCAGTCGCTGGCGTTGATCACGCTGGCGGATCCGCGCC
>JBGSQC010000275.1:0-7333 GCA_041738295.1 Zhengella sp.
GGCGATCATCGCGGCGTTGTCGGTGCACAGATCCATCGGCGGTGCCACAAGGCGGAAGCCGTTGGCGCTGCAAAGTTGCTCCAGCGTTGCGCGCACCTGCCGGTTGGCCGCCACGCCGCCTGCCACCACCAGAAGCGGGTCGGCAGCGGCGGGATATTCCTCATGGAACCGCTTCAGGCTGAGGCCCACCCGGCCTGCTAGCGTTTCGGTGATGGCGCGCTGGAACGAGGCGCAAATATCGGCCACATCGAGGTCGCTCAGGGGGGCAATCGAAGTTGCGGCCTGGCGCACGGCGGTCTTGAGGCCCGAAAAGGAAAAGTCGAGGCGCTTCTCGCCCCTCAGCGGGCGCGGCAGATCAAAGCGCGACGGATTTCCCGACAGCGCTGCCTTCTCCACATTTGGCCCGCCGGGATAGGGCAGGCCGATCAGCTTGGCCGTCTTGTCGAAGGCTTCGCCCAGGGCATCATCAATGGTGGTGCCCCAGCGTTCGTAGTCGCCGACGCCGCGCACCAGCACGATCTGGGTATGACCGCCCGACACAAGCAGCAGGAGATAGGGAAATTCCGCCCCGCCGGTCAGGCGCGCCGTCAACGCATGGCCTTCCAGGTGGTTGATGGCGATCAGCGGCTTGCCCCAGGCGGCGGCCATCGCCTTGGCGGTCATCAGCCCGGCAATCAGTCCGCCGACAAGTCCGGGACCGGTGGTTACCGCGATGGCGTCAATGGTTGTGCGGGTGGCGCCCGCATCAGCAAGGGCGGCGGCAATGATGCCGTCCAGCGCCTCGACATGGGCGCGCGCGGCGATTTCCGGCACCACACCGCCAAAGGCCGCATGGTCGCTGATCTGGCTCAGCACGGCATTGGAGGCAATCACCGGTCCAGTGTCGCGCGTCCACGTGACAACCGAAGCGGCGGTTTCGTCGCAGCTTGTCTCGATTCCCAGTACAGTCAGGGCAGGTGTGTCGCGGTCTATCATTGCGGGTTCAGGATTATCCCGGTAGGAAGGCTGTCAGTCGGGAACGGGGTTATCACGGACTGCGGGACATGCAAACACAACGATTGAAGATCGGAACGCGCGGCAGCGAGCTGGCGCTGGCTCAGGCCCGCGAAACACGCGCGCGCCTCATGGCCGCACACGGGATGGCGGAAGCCGAGTTCGAGATCGTCGTGATCTCCACCTCCGGCGACCAGATCCTTGACCGGCCTCTGTCCGAAGCAGGCGGCAAGGGCCTCTTCACCAAGGAGATCGAGGAGGCGCTGCTGGACGGCCGCATCGACCTGGCGGTGCATTCCTCCAAGGACATGCCGACGGCGCTGCCGGACGGGCTGGCGCTGACTGCCTTTCTGGAACGCGAAGACCCGCGCGATGCCTTCATTGGCAGGGTGGCGCCGCGCATTGCCGATCTGCCGGAGGGTGCCGTGGTCGGTTCGTCCTCGCTGCGCAGGCAGGCGCTCATCCGCCGCATGCGGCCTGACCTCGACGTGGTGATGTATCGCGGCAATGTGCAAACCCGCCTGCGCAAGCTGGGTGAAGGGGCTGTTGCCGGAACCATGCTCGCCAATGCCGGTTTGCGCCGCCTTGGCCTTGCCGATGTCATCACCGAGCTGATGGACCTTGAGGCCTTCCCGCCCGCACCGGGGCAGGGTGCCATCTGCATCGAGAGCCGAGAGGATGATGGCCGGGTCCGCTCCATGCTGGATGCCATCGGCCATGACAACACGCGCCTTGCCCTGACCTGCGAACGCGCCTTCCTCGCCGCACTGGATGGATCCTGCCGCACCCCGCTGGCCGGTCATGCAGTTGTCGAAGGGGATCACATGCGGTTCTCCGGCCTGATCCTGACGCCCGATGGGCGCCAGGCCCACGCGATTTCCGGCGAAGGCAGGACGGCTGATGCGGCCACGATCGGTGTCAAGGCCGGTGAGGCAGTGCGGGCCAAGGCAGGCACGGCTTTCTTCGACAGCTGGGCCTGACCATGGGCCTGCGCGTTCTGGTCACCCGGCCGGAACCGGGCGCATCAGCAACCGCCAGCCGCCTGCGCGCCCTCGGCCATGAGCCGGTGATGCTGCCGCTCACCCGGATCGACCCGCTTGCTTCGCTCGCAGCGGACGGTCATTTCAGCCATGTCATCGCGACCAGTGCCAACGCATTGCGCCATGCAGCGCCGGAGCTGCTGGACCAGCTGCAAGGTCTGCCGCTTCTTGCAGTCGGCAAGGCTACGGCGGAAGCTGCGATGGCTGCCGGGTTTGAAGACGTGAGAGCCGGTGACGGCGGTGCCGACAGCCTTGTTCCTGACCTTGAAAGGCTCGCAGCCCCAGATAGCCGCATCGCCTATCTCTGCGGCTCGGTTCGCCGCGATACAATTGAGGCGGCTCTGGTCAGGCTTGATATCGCATTCGAGGTGTACGAGACCTACTCTGCCGAAAAAGTCAGTTACTCAACTCAGGAAATTGATCATCTTCTGGCCGGTGTTCCGGTCTCTGCGGTGCTGATCCATTCGCTGGAAAGCGGGCTTGCCTATGTACGGCTTCCCCGGACAGCCAAACTGGCCCAAATGCTTGAAAATGCGAACCATATCGCGATCTCGGGACGCGTTGCAGACGGGCTTTTGGCCGCCGGCATTGCCCATGTCACCTGTGCGGAAAGCCCGTCGGATGACGCCATGCTGGCGGCCCTTGCAGCGCTTCGCAGGCCTGGTTGATCTGCATCGTGTTTGCACCGCCGCCAATTGTGCTATTTGCAAAGAAGAACCTCGCGCGAAAGTGCGTATATCCCTGCAGAAACGGAGCCAGCCATGGCAAAGACCCCCAAGGACAGGCATTTTTCCGAGAAGAGCGAACCGCGCGTCATTGATCTGGCGGAGGGCGAATTTTCCCGGCCGCGGGTTGAAGAAGCCGTCAGCGAAACCGGAGATGCCATCAAGCCCGAGGACGCCGTCGAGATGGCAGCGGAGATGGACGCAGAACCGGCATCGCCGGATAGCGGCGAAACGGGTGCAACTGAAGCTGTCGAAACGGAGTCATTTGAAGGAGAGACAGACACCCTCACGGCCGCAACTGATGATGATGGCCTCCATGATCGCGCCGAGGCTGAGCCCGTCAAAGCCTCGACCGAGCCGCCGGTGACGGCCGCTCCGGTATCGCCGGCCCGCAAGGGCGGCGGTCTTGGCATGGTGGCGGCCGGCGTCATTGGCTCGCTGGTGACGATGGCTGGTGCCGGTGGTGCCTGGTATGCGGGACTGGTTCCTTCCGCAACGCCAGCAGCCCAGAATGGCGTACAGGTGGAAAGCCTGGTTGCCGAAATTGCGTCGCTCAAGGCGCAGGCTGAAGCCAACAAGGCCGCCATTGAAAGCGCCACCGCCAGCCGTCCGCCAGCCGACAGCACTGCGCTCGATGGGCTGACCAAGGAAATCGCGGGGATCAGCGAAGCGGTCAAAGGGCTTGATGCGGATCTCGCCGTCCTGCGCTCATCCAGCGGAAATCCGGCGGATGCCTCTGCTGCAGCCGCGCTCGGTGATCGGCTCAAGGGCATCGAGGATAAGATTGCCGTACTTTTTGCAGCGGGCACAACGGCTGTTGATCCGGCTGCCATCGCGACAGTTGTTGACGAGAAGATCGCCAGTGTTTCCTCAGCCGTTGCCGAGGTGAAGACACTGGCGGAAACGGCGGCTGCCCAAGCCGCCGAAGCGGCAGCCGGCGTCAAGGCTGCTGCAGAGGCGCAAGGCCAGATGCAAGCCAGGCTCGACAGCCTTGGCACGGAACTCTCTACCGTCGCCGGAAAGGTTGCCGAAAACAGCGGCAATGGTGACGTGGCGCGCACCATTGCAGCGGCTGCCTTGAAGTCCGCCATCGACCGGGGCTCTCCCTTCATGGCCGAGCTGGAGACTTTTGCGGCCATTACCGGAGACAGCGAAGCAATCGCCTCGCTGCGCGGCATGGCTGCCAGCGGCGTGCCGACGCGCGCAGCCCTGTCTGAAATGATCCCGGACGCTGCCTATGCGATGATTGCCGCAGGCGAACAGGTTCCCGCCGATGCCGGATTGCTTGACCGTTTGGCCTCGTCGGCGCGCAGCCTCGTCAAGGTGCGGGCGGTCGGCGAAGTCGAAGGCGAAGGCGTGCAGGCGATCACTGCGCGGCTCGAAGCGGCGATCAAGCGTGGTGACTATGCAAAGGCGACGGCCGAATACGAGATGCTTCCAGCCGAGGCAAAGGCCGCAGGATCCGAGTTCATGGGCAAGGTGAAGGCACGCATGGAAGCCGACGGCCTGATCGAAACAGTGCTGTCGGACGCCCTCAAGTCCGCTGCAAAGCAAGGGTGAGGGTGCCATCATGATCCGCATTCTCTTTTTCCTCGCTGTCATCTTCGCGCTCGGCCTGGGCTTTTCCTGGCTTGCCGACCGGCCGGGCACCATGGTCGTCACTTTTGACGGGATCGAATATCAGCTGACCTTGCTTGTGGCGGCCGTGGCGGTTGTTTCCATCGTTGCATCGGTGATGCTGCTGTGGTGGATGCTCCGCGCCATCTGGACCAGCCCGCGCACCGTCAGCCGCTACTTCCGCGCCCGCAAGCGCGACCGGGGATACCAGTCGCTGTCGACGGGCATGATCGCGGCGGGGGCCGGCGATGCCGCGCTTGCCCGCAAGATGAGCAAGCAGGCCATCCAGAATCTTCGCTCCGACCAGGAGCCGCTGATCCATCTGCTCGATGCCCAGACCATGATGCTGGAAGGCGACATGGAAGGCGCGCGCAAGAAGTTCGAGGCCATGCTGGACGATCCGGAGACCCGGCTGCTCGGTCTGCGCGGTCTCTATCTGGAAGCGCAGCGCCTGCGCGAGCCGGAGGCAGCGCGCCACTATGCCGAGATCGCTGCCAAGGAGGCGCCCCAACTTGGCTGGGCTTCCAATGCCGCGCTGGAAACGCGCTCGCGCCAGGGTGACTGGGATGGGGCGCTTCGCCTCATCGACCAGCAGGCCTCGACCCGCCAGCTGACACGCGAGGTGGCAGACCGCCGACGCGCCGTGATGCTGACCGCCAAGGCGATGGAGACGCTTGATGCCGATCCTACCAACGCGCGCAATGCGGCGCTGCAAGCGCTCAAGCATGCACCGTCGCTGGTCCCGGCTTCCATCGTGGCGGCCAAGGCGCTGGTCCGCCTCAATGATTTGAAGAAGGCTGCCAAGGTTCTGGAAACTATCTGGAAATCCGAACCGCATCCCGATGTGGCGCAAGCCTATGTCCATTTGCGTCCGGGTGATTCGGTGATTGACCGGCTGAAGCGCGCCGAGCGCCTGCAATCGATCCGCAGCTACCATCGTGAATCGGCCTTTGCGGTGGCCAAGGCTGCCTTCGAGGCTGGTGAATACCGGCGGGCGCGTGAGGCCATGGAAGCCGTGCTGAAACAGGATCCGCGCGAAGGTGCCTACTTGTTGCTGGCGGATATCGAGGAGGCTGATACCGGCGACCAGGGCCGCATCCGCCACTGGCTGAACAAGGCGGTGCGCGCGCCGCGCGATCCGGCCTGGACCGCTGATGGCTATGTGTCGGAAAACTGGGCGCCGTTCTCGCCGGTCACCGGGCGCATTGACGCCTTTGAATGGCGGGTGCCGGTCGAGCGCCTGGGCGCTGCGGTGGACATGGCTGAGGCCAGGGAGGACAGCGTTCCGGTGATCCCGGCTCCCGTCGTGGTGGCTGCTCCGGCTGCAGCAGTGATCGCACCAAAGGCTGCGGAAGCTCTTGCCGAAGATGTGGAAGACGTCACGGAAACTGAAATCCTGCTGCCGGGTGAAGCCGCAGAAGGTGCAAGTTCCGCCCCGCCGGAAAGCACAGCAGTGCCTGCCGCTGAGCGTGAAAAGGCCGACATCAGCCAAGACGGGTCGGTGCCCGATCCGACCCAGCCCATCGCCGCCTTTGCATCCGTGGCTGGAACCGAAACCCCGGTGCTTGTGACAGATGCGGTTGATCCGGCCACCAAGGGACGCAACGGCGCGATTATTCCGTCGGCGCCCGATGATCCAGGTGTTGACCCGAACGAATTGGCGGAGGAACCTAAGGGCCGGTTCCGCCTCTTCTGACGGGATCAGGTGCCAACAAGGGAAGATGCAAATGCTCGAACGGCTGTTCAGCCTGTTCAAATCCAGGGAGAGCGAAGCGGGACCTGCCGGGGGCGACGATCCGCGGGTAGCGGCAGCGGCGCTGATGTACCATGTGATCGATGCGGACGGGGACCGGCGCGACGATGAACGTGCCGCGCTCAAGCAGATGATCAGCCAGACCTACGGCCTTTCCGGCGATGATCTTGCCGGCGTGCTGGAGGCAGGCGAACGGGCCGAATGCGAAGCCGTCGATCTCTATGCGATGACCAGTGTGATCAAGCGGGAGCTGGACGAGCAGGAGCGGCTGACCTTTGTCAGCATCCTCTGGGAAGTGGTCTTCGCCGATGGCCATTTGCATGAGCTGGAAGACAACATCGTGTGGCGCATTGCCGACCTGATTGGCGTCGAAGGGCGCGAAAGGGTTCTGCTGCGCTCCGAGGCGGCGGCGCGCCACGGTGTCTCGCTGTCCGGCTAACCACAGGAACCGATGATCATTCCCAAGGACCCGATCCTCGTCATTCTTCATCAGGAGCATTCCAGCGCAGGCCGCGTGGGGCAGATGTTGCAGGCGCGCGGGTTCGATTTGGACATCAGGCGGCCGCCCTTGGGGGACGCGCTGCCGGAAACGCTTTCCGGCCATGCCGGGGCCGTGGTGTTCGGCGGGCCGATGAGCGCCAATGATCCCGAGGATCATGTGAAGCGCGAAACCGACTGGATGGCGGTGCCATTGACAGAAAACAAGCCGCTGCTTTGTATCTGCCTTGGGGCGCAAATGCTGGTCAACCATCTTGGTGGCCGTGTCGAGGGCCGCGCCGACTGCCATGTCGAGATCGGCTGGTATCCGCTGCAGGCAACGCCGGAGGGCGCCTCCCTGATGGAATGGCCTTCCATGGTCTATCATTTTCATCGTGAAGGTTTTTCGCTGCCGCGCGATGCAACCCTGCTGGCCACGGCAGAGACCTATCAGAACCAGGCCTTCCGCTATGGCGACAATGCCTGGGGCATCCAGTTCCATGGTGAGTTGACGCGCGTCATGATGCAGCGCTGGATCGTGCGCGGCGCGCATCGCTTTGTGCTGCCGGGGGCGCAGCAAGGTGCTGCCCATATTGAAGGCCGCTATCTCTGGGACCGGCAGTTGCGCGCCTGGCTGGACGGCTTTCTCACCCGCATCTTCGGCACTTGAAAGGCAATCAGGTGCGTCCGTCGAGTTGGCGGGCCTTGCGCATGGCGGGAAACAGCAC
>JBGSQC010000298.1:0-7958 GCA_041738295.1 Zhengella sp.
GGCGGCAACCGTTTCCACCGTCAGCGGAAAGGCCGACCCGGTGCCGATGGCAAACGTGCGCGCACGCGCGGTGGCTTCCAACTGGTCCAGCACTTTCAGGATGGCGCCCTTGTCGGGCTGCGCATCAATCACCGCATCGCCCGCCGCATAGGGCGTGCGGGCGGCCGCCGCCATGTCACCCGCCAGTGAGCGGGCCGAAGTGCCGTCATCGACAAACATCAGGCCGCGGGCGGCCAGTTCGTCGATCACCGGCTTCATGGCTGCCTGATCGGTCATGAAGCGGGCGCCCATGTGGTTCATTACGCCGGTGTAATTGGTGAAACGCCCGAGCGCCCAGTGCAGGTTGGGCAGATTGCCTTCGGCCCCGGCATCGACCACCAAAGTGTTCCTGCCCGGATTGACGCGCGGATAATCAAAGGGTTCCAGCGGCAGCTGCACCAGCACCTCATGGCCGTTTCGCCGCGCCTCCTGCATCCAGCGGGTCAGGCTGTTGCCTTGCGGGGAAAAGGCCAGCGTCACCGGTGCGGGCAGTTTTGCGATGGCCTCCTGCGTGCCGGTCTGCG
The DNA here is from genome assembly GCA_041738295.1 of Zhengella sp. Classification (GTDB taxonomy): domain Bacteria; phylum Pseudomonadota; class Alphaproteobacteria; order Rhizobiales; family Rhizobiaceae; genus Zhengella. Next base: position 564 of record JBGSQC010000298.1, read on the forward strand.
ACAGGCCGAGGCCGCCGATGATGATGGCGACGCGGGCGCCGCGCGCCCCGGACCATTTGCCGGCATAGACATCGAAGGGCCGGCGGCCATCGGGCCCGCGCACGGGAAGCGGCCCAAGCTCGGTCTGTTCGATCAGGGCGCGGTCCGGCAAATGGGCTGTGCGGGTGTCCTGCGCCAGTTCGGACGGATCGCGGATGATGATGACATTTTGCGTGCCTTCCTCGTCGGCGGCGGCGGGCAGGGCATTGTCCGGCTTCACCTTGATGATGGCCGGTCCGTCCTTTGTGGAAGTTTGCGCCGTGTCAGCCGCGGGAGCGGCAGGCGTTGCCGCAGGGGCCGCATCAGGAACGACGGAGACCTCCGGCTGGACATTGCGCGGCAGGTCGCGCCCCAGCACGATCCAGGCAGAGGCCCCGATGAGGGCGAGAGCCGCAACCGAGCCGAACATGGCATTGCGCGAAAGGCTGAAAGACCGGTCGCGCCGCGTTGGTCGATCTTGGCCGAGCGGCTTGTCGATCTCTCGTTCGCGCCGGTAGTGGCCGGGATCGGTCATGGTCGCTTCAGGCTTTCAGGAAAAACAGAGGCAAGGGAAACGGGAAAAAAGGCCCGCCCGGCCATGATGGCGGGGCGGGCCTGGCAATCAGCGTTGCAGGACGGTCTTGTTGGGGTCCGGCGGGAAGGCTTCACTGGTCTTCTGGCCGCGCAGCAAGGCAAGCGCTTCCTGAAGCTGCAGGTCGTCCTTGGCTTCCGGCGGCACATAGGCGATGGAGCCCGAGCCTTCCTCGTCTTCCTCATTGCCCTTGATGTGGCCCTTGAGGTCGGATTCACCGCGTGTCAGATCACGGCCTTGCAGTTCGGCCGGCAGCGGCTGCTCGATCTTGATGTCAGGCTGGATGCCCTTGCCCTGGATCGATTTGCCGGCAGGCGTGTAATAGAGCGCCGTGGTGAGGCGCAGCGCCCCGTTTTCCTGCAGCGGGATGATGGTCTGGACCGATCCCTTGCCAAAGGAGCGCGTGCCGAGGATCGTCGCACGGCGATGATCCTGCAGCGCACCTGCGACGATTTCCGAGGCCGAAGCCGAGCCGCCATTGATCAGCACGATCACCGGCTTGCCATCGGTCGCATCGCCCGGACGGGCATCGAAGCGCGACACGTCACGCTCTTCGCGGCCACGGGTGGAAACGATTTCGCCGCGATCCAGGAAGGCATCGGAAACCGACACAGCCTGATCCAGCAGTCCGCCGGGGTTGAGCCGCAGATCGAGCACATAGCCCTTCACCTTGTCGTCGCCGATGTCGGACCGCAGCTTGGTGATGGCCGCCTGAAGGTCATCGAAGGTCTTCTCGGTGAACGAGGTGATCTTCATGTAGCCGATGTCATCCTCGGAGCGGAACTTGACTGCCTTCACCTTGATGATTTCGCGGATGATGGTGACCTTGATCGGCTTGTCGGCACCCGCGCGGATGATCGTCAGGTCGATGGGCGTGTTTACGAGGCCGCGCATCTTGTCGACCGCGTCAGCCAGCGTCAGGCCGCGCACTTCCTCGCCATCGATCTGCGAGATCAGGTCGCCTGAAAGGACACCGGCGCGCGAGGCAGGCGTGTCATCGATCGGCGTGATGACCTTGACCAGCTCGTTCTCCATGGTGACCTCGATGCCGAGGCCGCCGAATTCGCCCTTGGTCTGGACGCGCATGTCCTTGGCGGCATCGGCATTCAGGAAAGAGGAATGTGGATCAAGCGAGGTGAGCATGCCGTTGATGGCGCTTTCGACCAGCGACTTCTCGTCCGGTGGCGTGACATATTGCGCCCGCACCCGCTCGAAGATGTCGCCGAAGATCGCCAGCTGGCGATAGGTTTCCGAACCCGCAGCGTTGGCGGGGGCCCATGGCGCCCCGTTCAGCACGGTCATGGTCACAGCGCCCATGACGGCGCCAGCACCCAGCAGTGACAATTTACGTATCATTCCCAGTCCTTCCGGGTTCTCCAGCCGCCCACCATGCCAGCGGCTCTACGGGTTTCTTGTCCTTGCGGATCTCGAAGAAGAGTTCCGGTTCCGACGTGTTTGTTCCAAAGGAGCTTGCCGCTGCCACGCGCTTGTCTCCCATTGTGCCCACCGGCTCTCCGGCGAGAAGGGATTGGCCCTGCGTGACATTCAACCGTTCCATGCCTGCCATTACGATATGATATCCGCCGCCAGCATCAAGGATCAAGAGTTGCCCGTAGGACCTGAACTTGCCCGCATAAAGCACGGTAGCATCGACAGGAGCGGTCACGATAGAGCCCGATTGTGTTAGAACGGTGTCTCCGGTTGCCGTCCTGCCGGTTGCTTCCTTCTCGCCGAAGCGCTTCACGATGCGGCCCGAAACGGGCAAAACAAGCTTGTTTTTCAACGCTTCAAAGGGAAGGGACGGTCCAAGCGCATGGCCTTCGGGAACCGGCCTTCCCTCCGCGCGCAGCCGCTCCAGTTCTTCCGCCCGTTTGCGGGCGGCTTCCTGCGCGGTGCGCACGGAGGTGAGTTCACTTTCGAGTGAGGCAATCAGTTCCTGCATGGATCCGGCCTTGGCGGCGAGTTCCTCGGCCTTTGCAGCCTCGGCCTTGGCCGCAGCAAGCGTCTCGGCCTGCAGCGCCTTTTTCTCTTCCAGCAGCAGCTTCAGCTTCTCGCGCTCGGCCACCTGTTCGCCGATGCGGGCGCGCAAGGTCTCGCGTTCGGCCTCGATGGAAGCGGTGACGCGCTTCAATTCGGTCAGGTCACCCAGCAGGATCTGTGTCTCCTGGCGCAGGCCGGGAACGACGGCGCCGAGCAGGATGGCGGAACGCACCGAGGCCAGCGCATCCTCTGGCCGGACCAGGATGGCCGGCGGCGGGTTGAGGCCCATGCGCTGGAGTGCGGCCAAAACTTCGGCCAGCACGGCACGTCGGGCGGTCAGGGAGATGCGGATGCCGTCCTGCTGTTCACGCAGGCCCGTCATCCGCTCTTCAATCGACTGGATGTCTGCGCCGAGCTTCTTTTCGCTCTGGGCTGACTGGATGAGGGCCGCGGTTATGGAAGCGAAGTCCTTCTTCAGGGCCTCCATTTCGGCTTCCAGCTCCGTACGGCGCGTCTCGGTCAGCGCCATTTCGCGTGACAGGTCCTCGTATTCGCGGCGCGTTTCGGATTGTCGCGCCTCGATCTCGGTCAGCGATGGCTGTTGCGCGGCTGATGGCGTGACAAGGCATGCCGCCGTGGCCGCGCAGGCCAGAAGCAGGAGGGGTCGTGCTGCAAGGGATGCGAATCGCCGGTTCATCTGCGGCAAGACTATCGTTTGCCGGGCATAGAATCACGCGCCATCTCGCGCGCCGCCGTCAGTCGCGGTGATAGGGATGGCCAGACAGGATGGTGACGGCGCGGTAGAGCTGTTCGGCGGCCATGATGCGCACGATCTGGTGCGGCCAGGTGAGCTTGCCAAAGGAGAGGACAAGACCGGCCTTCGCCTGAAGGCTCTCGTCGTGACCGTCCGGTCCGCCGATGGCGAGGACCGCCTGCGGGCAGCCCTCATCACGCCATTGTCCGAGACGGGCGGCGAAATCCTGCGACGACAGGTTTTTGCCGCGCTCATCCAGCAGGATGAGGGCGGCGCCCGGCGACACGGTTTCGAGGAGCTTTCGGGCCTCTTCGGCCTTGCGCTGGGCAGAAGACGAAGCGCGGCTTTCCACCTGTTCGGTGACGCCGGAAAATTCCAGCCCGATGGCGGGTCCTGATTTGGCAAGACGGTCGAAATAGCGACCGGCCAAATCCCGTTCGGGGCCGGCCTTCATCCGGCCCACGGCATGAATGGAGAGTTTCATCGGCTCCCGCGCTCCTAGTGGAGCGTTTCGTCCTCAAGGTCAGGCGCCTGCCACATCTTTTCCAGATTGTAGAATTCGCGCACTTCCGGGCGGAAGATATGGATGATCACGTCACCGGCGTCGATCAGCACCCAGTCGGCAGAAGGCAGGCCTTCCACGCGGGCATTGCCGAAACCGGCATCCTTCAAGGCGGTGATCACATGATCAGCGACAGCCGCAACGTGACGATTGGACCGCCCTGAGGCGATGACCAGATGGTCGCCGAGGCTGGATTTGCCCTGAATGTTGATGGTGATGATGTCTTCAGCCTTTGAGTCCTCAAGCGAGGCGATGGCTGTCTTGAGGCCTTCATGTTCGCCGTCAATACGGCTGGCATCGGGCTGTGAAGCGGCCTTGGCCGTCTTCGGTTCAGTTGCTGTTCTCAGTGTCTTTCCTTTCGCAATGAGATCAACAGGGGCAGCCGGATCAGGCTGCACCTGAAAGAGTGACAGTTTCATGCGTCTTTTTCAAGACAGGCGGCTTTCATGCGCCTTTGGCCGAACCACGCAATTGCGTCGAGGACAGCGTCGAGCGCGGCCCGTGAATGAAGGTCCAGGCCGGTGCGCGCATGCGTGGCAGCAGCGGCGCGTCGGCTTCGTCGATGCGCGCCTCGGCAAAGGTTTTGGCAAGGCGGGCCGACAGGAAGGAGAGCGTCGCTCCTGGCCGGTCGATGACCGCGATGGGGAAGGTGCGGGCGATGGCCTGCCAGCGCTGCCACTTGTGGAAGTCGCGCAGATTGTCGGCACCCATGATCCAGACGAAATGCGTGTCCGGGTTCTTCGCCTTCACCAGCTGCAGCGTGTCGGCAGTGTAGCGCACGTTGAACGCGGCTTCGAAGGCAGTGACCTTGACGCGCGGACCGGGTTTGATCGCCTCGCTCATGGCGATGCGCTTTTCCAGCGGTGCGAGCTCGCGGGTTGATTTGAGCGGATTGCCGGGCGTCACCATCCACCAGAGCTGGTCAAGCCGAAGGCGGCGCAGCGCAATCTCGGCCACCAGCGCATGACCGGCATGGGGCGGATTGAACGAACCGCCGAACAGGCCGACCGTCATGCCGGGCGCTGTCGCCGGCATGCGCAAATAGGGGCTCGAGGCTTTGAGATCGCTCAAGGGCGGATCTGGCCCGTACCGCGCACGCGATACTTGAAGGAGGTGAGCTGCTCGACGCCGACCGGTCCGCGCGCATGCATCTTGCCGGTGGCGATGCCGATCTCGGCGCCCATGCCGAATTCGCCGCCATCGGCAAACTGGGTGGAGGCATTGTGCAGCAGGATGGCGCTGTCGATCTCGTTGAAGAAACGCGTTACGGCCTGCGCATCCTCGGCGACAATCGCCTCTGTGTGGTGCGAGGAGAAGCGGTTGATGTGGCTGATGGCGCCGGAGATGCCGTCAACGATGGCAACCGAGAGGATGGCGTCGAGATATTCGGTCGACCAGTCCTCAGCGGTTGCCTGCTTGGCCTCAGCCCAGGCAGCGCGGACCGCGTCGTCGCCCCGGATTTCGCAGCCCCTGGCGGCGAGCGCCTCAAGGATCGGAACAAGATGGGTGGAGGCGCAGGCACTGTCGACCAGCAGCGTCTCGGCAGAGCCGCAAATGCCGGTGCGGCGCATCTTGGCATTGGTGACGATGGCCTTGGCCATGTCGAGGTCAGCCGACTTGTCGACATAGACGTGGCAGATGCCTTCGAGATGCGCGAAGACCGGAACGCGGGCCTCCGATTGCACGCGCCCGACAAGGCTCTTGCCGCCGCGAGGAACGATCACATCGAGATTGCCTTGCAGACCCGCCAGCATTTCGCCGACGGCGGCCCGGTCGGTGACGGGCACGCGCTGGATGGCATCCTCGGGAAGGCCGGCAGACTTCAGCCCTGCCTGCAGGCAAGCGTGGATGGCACCGGAGGAATGGATGGAATCCGAGCCGCCGCGCAGGATCACGGCATTGCCGGCCTTGAGGCAAAGCGCGCCGGCATCTGCCGTCACATTGGGGCGGCTCTCATAGATCACGCCGATGACGCCGAGCGGCGTGCGCACGCGCTCGATGTGGAGGCCGTTCGGGCGATCCCACTCGGCAATGATCTCGCCAACCGGGTCCTTCAACCCGGCGATGGCGCGGATGCCATGGGCCATGGCGGCAATACGGGCGGGATCGAGCTTCAGGCGGTCGAGCATGGAGGGTGCAAGACCGGCCGCCACGCCCGCTTCCATGTCCAGCGCATTGGCTGCGAGGATGGCATCGGCATTGGCCTCCAGCGCATCCGCCATGGCGGCAAGCGCGGCATTCTTGGCGGACGTCGATGCAATGGCCAGCGGAGCTGCAGCGGCACGCGCCTTGCGGCCGATACCTGCCATCAGCATGGCGATGTCTTGCGTGGTGTCGGATGTGGTCAGCATGGCCGGGCTCCCCTTTCCCGGCGCTGCATACACCCGGCTTACATGATCGGCAATGTTTCGTTCAGGCGCTTCAGCGTGTAGCGCCCGCAGACGCGCCGCGCGGTGCTGACCAAAGGCCTGACCACGCAGATGCGAACCTCATCGGGATGGGCTGTGGTGTGCGGTATGACGGCGATGAGACTGATGCCATTGCCGGGCAAAACCGCAAAGGGGCCGACCGGAAAATAGGCCTTCCAGGGACTGCCATGCATGGTCTGCGCTTCAAGCTGGATGCTTTGGGCCGAGTTCGTCCCGTTCAGCACGGAAAGCCGGATTCCCGCCTCATCACCAAAATGGGTGATCACGGCGATGCTCGGCGACAGCGCGACATGGCCACGGGGAACGACAGTGCCTTGAAAAGTCACGGAGCCGCGACCGGCATCGGTGGTGCGCGGCAAGGAGCCGAGGGCGGCCAGCAATGCCAGCGCCACGAACGCCTTGTGATGGTGGTAGCCTTGCATGCTAGCCCCCAATTTTGCGGGCAGGTTGCATCCCTCGTTGTTTTTTATTTTAGAAATATACGATGAATGAAGCGCCCTTCATTCCGGTAAAGGAAAGGCACTGCATTTTATCCATGCAGGTGATCCAGCGTCAGCGAGCGGATTGCCGGGAAAAAACGTCAGCGCCCGGTGACCACCAGATCATCCCGGTGGATCATCGCTGAGCGGGCGGCATGGCCGAGAGCCTGTTCGATCTCGGCGGATTTCATGCCGGCAATGCGCTTGGCTTCAGGCGCATCATAGGCAACAAGGCCGCGCGCCACTTCGCGGCCTGTTTCGTCGAGCACGGCCACGGTGTCGCCGCGGGCAAAGGCACCTTGAACCTTGCGCACTCCGGCTGCCAGCAGCGACTTGCCGTCAATCAGTGCCTTGAGCGCTCCGGCATCGATGGTCAGATGGCCTGCGGGTTCGAGGTTTCCTGCAATCCAGGTCTTGTAGCCCGAGACCGGATTGGCGGAGGCCTTGAAAAGAGTATGCAACGCACCGGCCTCGATGGCGGCCAGCGGATGGTCGCGCTGCCCGGACGCAATGATCATCGCAGTGCCGGCGGTGGTGGCGATCTTTCCGGCGTCGAGCTTGGTGCGCATGCCGCCGCGCGA
>JBGSQC010000303.1:0-2339 GCA_041738295.1 Zhengella sp.
GTCCGCGTCTGTGGCCGGACCGGCCATCGCCGGAATCACCGCCACCACTCATCTGCCAGTTAGACTGGCACCCACCATGTGCACTCTTGAACATGAAAATCTCCTTGGTTCAATTGGGAGACATATCTCATTAGCGATATATCTTTCATCACACCATATCGGTGCAAAGATATATCTTTCAAGGGTGCCGCCGAATTTTTATCGGCAGGCATGATCACCAAAACGAAAAAGCCGGGATCGCCCTTGGGCGCCATCCCGGCTTTTCCATCATGGGATCATTGAAAGAGGTCAGTCGGCGGGCCGCACCAGATCCTTGAATTGGGCGAGCGCCGTGTCGCCATCCACCACCCTCACCGCCATATAGGCAGGCAGTGCCGGCAGGCGGATCGAAACCGGATGCAGTTGAAGCGCTTGGCCGACGATCCCGGTCGGCGCTTCCTTCTTCAGCTAGACGATCAGCGTCGGCGGGTTGGATCGCGTCATGATCCCCTCCTCCAGCCAGACTTTCCAGCCAAGCGTATTGGTCCAGTATTCTCCGGTCACTTCCAGCAGCATCTTGCCGTCGCCGCCCTTGACGAAGCGGGCCTTCCACTCGGGCGATTTAGGGGCAACCGGACTGGTGGCCGAAGCAGGAAAGGCCAGCAAGGTTGCAAGACCGGAGGATGAGGCAAGAAAAGCGCGTCTGCTGAGGATCATGATTGTCTCCTGATAAGGACGTGATGGCCCAAGGCCATTCTTTGGTGGGATAGGGGAGCCGGACCGGCGAGGGAACCCTCCCCGCCGGTCCGCTCAGCCGCTCACTTGGTGTCAAGCGAGCTGGCAAGCTGCACGAGACGCAGGAACTCGGACCGGTAACCGAACGGATCATCGCCGCGCGCTCCGGCTGCCAGAGTCGCAATCGCGTCCCAGCCGGTGTCAGAAAGCTGGCCGGTTTTGCGCAGCTTCTGGGCAAAGCCCGCCACAGCCACCGAGAAGCGCAGATCATTGGAGGTTTCAGCCAGTGAAGCCACTTCGTTGGCACGGGTCACCGGCGTCGTCATCAGCTCCGATGTGTCGCTGTCGGGCTTCTTGAAACGCATTTTCAGGAAGGCATATTCGCCCTCGCCCGCAACTTCCGCCGCCGGCTTGCTGTCGCCCTGCTGGTAGCGCAGATCGTCAATCTGCTGGCCGGCGCTGCCCTTGGGCGTGATCTCGTAAATCGCGGTCACCGAATGTCCGGAGCCGATATCACCGGCATCCTTCTTGTCGTCATTGAAATCCTCGCGCTTCAGTGCGCGCGTCTCATAGCCGACCAGCCGGTATTCGCTGACCGTTGCCGGATTGAACTCCACCTGGATCTTCACATCCTTGGCAATGGTGAAGAGTGTCGATGTCGCTTCCTGCACCAGTGTCTTTTGCGCCTCGCCCAGCGTGTCGATGAACGAAGCCGTGCCGTTGCCGTTCTGCGCCAGCACCTGCATCAGCTGGTCGTTGTAATTGCCGCGCCCGAAGCCGAAGACCGACAGGAAAATGCCCTTTTCCCGCTTGGCCTCGATCAGGCTCTTGAGATCGTCGTCGGAAGTCTGGCCGACATTGAAATCGCCATCGGTTGCCAACATCACGCGGTTGACGCCGCCCTTGACGAAATTCTGCTCGGCCAACTGGTAGGCCGTGTTGATACCCGCCGCACCCGCCGTCGAGCCTCCGGCCCCCAGCGCATCAATCGCCGCAAGGATGGCGCTCTTGTCTGAAGCCTTGGTCGGCTTCAGCGCCACGCCAGCCTGGCCTGCATAGGTCACGATCGACACCGTGTCATTGCCGTCAAGCTTTTCGAGCAGCAGGCGGAACGAGGTCTTCAGCAACGGAAGCTTGGCCGGATCGTTCATCGAGCCCGAGACATCCACCAGAAAGACGAGATTGGCCTGCGGCCGCGTCTCCGGCTTCACGTCAAAACCCTTGATGGCAATGTGCATCAGCTTGCGGTGCGCGTTCCACGGAGACGGCACCACGGTGACGGTCGGCTTGAACGGCTGTTCGGCACTGTCGGCAACCGGCCAATCATAAGGGAAGTAATTGACGAATTCCTCGACACGCACGCTTTCAGGGTCAGGCATCTGACCCTGGTTCAGCATGGAGCGGGTCAGCGCGTAGGACGCGGTGTCCACATCAATGGAGAATGTCGAGACCGGGGTTTCCAGCACGGCACGCACCGGGTTTGTGTCGAAAGCCTCCACGCGGTCATTGTCCTGCACCTGCGGCTGCGGGAAGGGTTCCGGCATCGGCATGGGGGCAATGCTCGGCTGCGCCGCCATGCGCTTGGCTTCGCCCGGCATCGCCCGCATCACGGGCCGCGGCGTGGT
>JBGSQC010000346.1:0-10525 GCA_041738295.1 Zhengella sp.
AGCGGATGGCGCACCACGTCCTTGTCGTTGAAGCGGACCTTGACGATGCCGGGCACGCCGTCCAGCACCTGCAGCGCCTCGACCAGACCGGACTTGGTGTTGGGCGGAAGGTCGATCTGGCTCGGGTCGCCGGTGACGATCATGCGCGCGCCTTCGCCGAGGCGCGTCAGGAACATCTTCATCTGCATGGTGGTGGTGTTCTGCGCCTCGTCCAGAATGACGGCGGAATGGGCGAGCGTGCGCCCGCGCATGAAGGCAAGCGGTGCGATCTCAATGACGCCTGCGGTCAAAGCGCGCTCCACCTTCTCGGCGGGCATCATGTCATAGAGGGCGTCGTAAAGCGGGCGCAGATAGGGGTCGACCTTTTCCTTCATGTCGCCGGGCAGGAAGCCGAGGCGCTCGCCTGCCTCCACCGCCGGACGCGACAGGATGATGCGCTCCACCTGCCCGCGTTCCAGCAGCATGGCGGCATGCGCCACCGCCAGATAGGTCTTGCCGGTGCCGGCCGGGCCAATGCCGAAGACCAGTTCCGAGCGGTCAAGGGCCCGCATATAGGCGTCCTGGTTTGGCGTGCGGGCAAAAATGGTGCGCTTGCGCGTGGCGATCTGGGCGGTCGCCATCTTCCCCTTGGTCTCCATTGTGGGCAATTGCAGCTGGTCGTCAGCGGCTATCGCCATGCGAACGGCGCCGTCCACGTCGGATGCGCCGATCTCGGCACCCTTTTGCAGCAGGTCATAGAGGAAATCGAAGGCGCGGCGTGCCTGTTCGGCGGATGCGGGATCGCCCTTGATGGAGAGCTTGTTGCCCTTGGAGCGGATATCGACCTTGAGCTTTTGCTCCACCATGGCGACGTTTTCATCAAACTGGCCGAACAGGGCGGAGGCGAGGCGGTTGTTGTCGAAGGTCAGCACGATGTGCGCCATGTCAGAGGCACCGGCCGGGATTTGCTTCAGCTCGCTGGCAGCGGTCAATACCATCTCCTCGGTTCAGGCGCGGACTTTGCCAGGGCTTTCACCATGCAGGCTGTTGGTCCCCGCCTTTGTGATTCTCACTTGCACAATGTCACCGATTCGCCCGGGCATTTCATCAAGAATCACCGATTGCAGCCAAGGCGACCGTCCGGTGATCTGGCCGGCCTCCCGACCGGGCTTTTCCAGCAGCACATCCATGGTTGTTCCGACCAGCGAACGGGCAAATTCCTGCTGCTGAACAAACAGCAAGGCCTGAAGTTCCGTCAGCCGTGCAGATTTTTCGTCCTCGGCCACATGGTCCTTCATTTCTGCGCCCGGTGTGCCGGGGCGGGGGGAATATTTGAAGGAATAGGCGGCAGCATAGGTGACATCGGAAATCAGCCGCATCGTGGCGGCAAAGTCGGTATCGGTCTCGCCAGGGAAGCCGACAATGAAATCACCCGACAGCGCAATGTCGGGGCGAACGGAGCGGATGCGGTCGACCAGCCGGCGGTAGTCATCAGCGGTGTGCCTGCGGTTCATTGCCTTCAGGATGCGGTCGGAGCCGGACTGCACCGGCAGGTGCAGATAGGGCATCAGGGCGCGCAGGTCGCGGTGGGCAGCGATCAGCTCATCGTCCATGTCGCGGGGATGGCTTGTGGTGTAGCGCAGCCGCGCGATGCCCGGAATTTCCGCCAGCCTGTAGAGCAGGCGGCCGAGCCCCCAGGGCTTTCCGTCCGGCCCTTCGCCATGCCAGGCGTTGACGTTCTGGCCGAGCACCGTCAGCTCGCGGACACCGGCGTCGGCGAGCTTTTCGGCTTCCGCAACGATCTGCGCCACCGGCCGGGAGACTTCCGATCCACGCGTGTAAGGCACCACGCAGAAGGTGCAGAACTTGTCGCAGCCTTCCTGGACCGTGAGGAAGGCGGTCACGCCACGTGCGCGCGTCACCTTGCCGGATGCCATGGGCAAATGATCGAACTTGTCTTCCGCCGGAAAGTCCGTCTCGACGCTGCGCCCGCCATTCAGCGCGGCGCGTACAAACTCCGGAATGCGGTGATAGGTCTGCGGACCGGCCACCAGATCGACGGCAGGCTGGCGGCGCATGATCTCGGCGCCTTCGGCCTGCGCCACGCAGCCGGTGACGCCGATGACAAGGTCGGAGCCTTCGGCACGGCGCGCCTTCTTGATGTCTCGAAGGCGGCCAAGCTGGGCATAGACCTTCTCGGCAGCCTTCTCGCGGATGTGGCAGCTGTTGATCAGCACGAGGTCGGCCTCGTCCACCGAACCGGCTTCCACATAGCCGTCGGCGGCCAGCGCATCGGCCATGCGCTGGCTGTCATAGACATTCATCTGGCAGCCATAGGTCTTGATGAAAACCTTGCGCGCCGGGGCTTCAGGGGCATTGATCTCTTTGGTCATGGCCGCGCTCATAGAGCATTTCGGTGGCGAAATACAGACGGAACGGTCCGTTCAGGCGACAGGAAGGACGCCGCGCTGCGCGTCGATCATCATCGAGCGGACCCGGGCCTCCAGTTCGCGGGTGACCGCCTTGCGGTCCGATCCGGCGGTGAAAGCCAGCGGCTCGCCGATGACCACGTCGACATCGCGCGCGCCGCACGAGATCAGTCTTGAAAGATGGGGGACCAGATCCTGGTCACCGATCCAGGTGACCACCACCTGCTCCTTGCGGCCGGCCGGAATGCCATGGAAGCGGGAATAGCAGATGGCGACCGGCTGGATGAACACGACAGCGCCCGGATCCGTGCCAAGCGCCTCGCGGGCGGCTGCCAGCAGCGAACTCTTGAACGGCAGAAGGTAATTTCCATCTCCCGTGGTGCCTTCGGCAAAGAGCACGATGGCATCGCCTGCCTGCAGGCGGGCGGAAATCTCGCCGGCCTGCTCGCGGCTTTTCAGGCGCTTCTCGCGTTCCACGAAAATGGTGCGTGACAGGCGCGACAGCCAGTTGATGCCGGGCCAGCTTCGCATGTCGGCCTTGGCGACAAAGGATACCGGACCGGTGGACCCAAGCACCGGAATGTCGGACCAGGACACATGGTTTGCCACCAGCAGCAGAGGCCGGGCGCGCGCCATCTCTCCATGGACATGGACGCGCAGGCCGATCATGCGCACCATGACCGAATGCCAGACGCGCGGCGCAATAGCGGCCGATTTGATCTTCAGTCCAAGCGCCACCAGATGGAAGGGAGCCATAACAAGGGTCAGCAGCAGGGCGACAAGAACCGCGAGTGCGAGACGCAAACGCCCGGCTACCGGCGGCTCCTGCGGGACCAGCCGCTCAGAGATCATTTCAATGCCAGCCGCATGACAAGGGCCCCGCTTTTGCCGCCTCCGGCCTTGTCGTAATAGGCCTTGCGTTCGCCAACCTTGCGGAAACCGAGCCGCCGGTAAAGCGCAATCGCCGGTTCGTTGGTCTCATCCACTTCCAGGAACAGGCTCTCGGCGCGTGCCGCATGGAGATGACGCAGCACCGCATCCATCAGCTTGCGCCCAAGGCCCCGCCGCCTTTGCGACCGGCCAACGGCGATGGTGAGGATTTCGGCCTCGCAGGCAGCAAGGCGCGCCAGAACGAAGCCTGCCGGATCGCCCGCGCCTTCGCCTTCAGGAAACGCACCGAAGCCGAAAACCGTCTCCTGCTTCATCAGGTCAACGAACTCGCCATCCGTCCAGGGACGGCGGAAATCCTCGGCATGCAGGCGCGACAGCGCGCGGGCATGGTCTGATGTCAGCGGCAGCACGGTCATGTCGCGCTGTGCGAAGGGCAGGAAGGCCAGCCAGGGCCAGAACCACCACATGTCACTGCGCCTTTCTGGCGAGCGCAAAGCCCGCCTGCGATTTGGCACCGTGGCCGCGAAGGTAAAGCGGCTTCGCGACTGCCTGGGCTGGATCCTTGCCCGCACCAAGCCGGGCAACGGTTTCAATGGTGCCCGTTGCCGCAATGACGCTGCCGGTGAGATCCGGCAGTCCTGCTGCCGCAGCCACAAGCGCCGCGCCGGAACCGGCAACCACCATATCCGGCATCACCCAAGCGGCGGCGTCGGCAATGGCCAGGATGGCCGGACCGCGCAGCACCTCGCCCGAAGGCGCAAACAGGCCGGCATAGACTTCTCCGCGCCCGGCATCGATGACGGCCAGGACCGGCTTTCCCGGATGGAGAGCTGCCTCGTCTGCGGCGATGGCCTCCAGCGTGGTGATGCCGACAGCCGGAACGCCGAGAGCCAGCGCAAAGCCGCGCGCTGCCGATACGCCGATGCGCACGCCGGTGAACGAGCCGGGGCCGACCGTGACCACGATGCGGGACAGATCGCCATAGGTGATTCCGGCTCGCGCCAAAGCCGTTTCGATGACGTCCATCAGCACTTCCGCGTGGCCCTTGCCGATATCGCGGACCTCGCTTGCCAGAACCCGGCCCGCCACCGCATCCAAAAGCGCGGCGGCACACAAAGTGGCGGAGGTGTCGATGGCAAGCACTGTCATGCAAATGCGGGTAGCCCAAACCGCGCATGGCGGCAAGGTGTCCGGCCCGGACGAAAAGAGTGATCGGGTGGCGGCTTGCAGCCCGCTTCATTTGATGTATCGTCACATGCGTAAAATACTATATTTCGGGAGGAGACTGAAATGAACCGTTTCGCCATGCTGGCTGCCGCTGCTGCCATCGCATTTTCACCGGTATCCAACGCATTCGCCGAGGCTGCCCACAGGATCGCCGTTCACGTCGACCAGAATGATCCGGCCGTCATGAACCTTGCGCTCAACAATGTTCAGAACGTGCGCAACCACTACAAGCAGAAGGGCGAGACGGTGGACATCGAGATCGTCACCTATGGTCCGGGCCTTGAAATGTTCATGGCCTCAAGCCCGGTCAAGGACCGCATCTCGACCATGGCCATGGAAGCCGACAACGTCAAATTCTCGGCCTGTGCCAACACGATGGCGGCCGTTGAAAAGAAGACCGGTTCCAAGCCGGAACTGGTTGTCGAAGCCGAAATCGTTCCGTCAGGCGTCGTGCGGCTGATCGAACTGCAGGAAAGCGGCTACTCCTACCTGCGCCCCTGAGGCGGTTGGGATCGGTGTTCGTTTGACAATGACATTGTCAATGCCTAGCCTTTCTTCATGCGTCCGACCCGCGAACAGGACCTTGCGGTCCTCCTGTCCCTGATCCGCACCCTTCATGGCGACCTTCGCGCCGCCATGGAGATGCTGCATCACGAGACGGGAACGAGCGGGGCGGAGCGCGACCAGCTCGGCCTGCTGATCGACCGGGGTGCGATGACGGTGTCCGACATGGCGCACGAGCAGCGTGTCAGCCGCCAGCATGTGCAGGTCACCTGCAATGGCCTTGCCGCCAAGGGCCTGATCATCTGGCGCGACAATCCCGCTCACAAGCGTGCCAAGCTCGCCGATATCACTGACGCAGGCTACAAGCTGATCGACCAGGCCCGCCTGCGCGAAGGCCGCTGGCTGCAGGAACTGGCCGGTACATTTTCGTCCGCCGGGCTGGAGGAAGCCCGCCGCACGCTTGAGGCGCTGAGGCAAAAACTCTAGCGCCCTACCAGATGTCAAAAAGGGCGCGGCCCTGAAGCCGCGCCCTGAAAGACATTGCCGCGTTTCGGCGATCAGGCCGGGCGGGCCTGCGAGGCGGCCTTGAGCTCCAGCCGGCGCTTGTGAAGCAGCGGCTCGGTGTAGCCGTTGGGCTGCTTTGTGCCCTCGAATACGAGATCGCAGGCGGCCTTGAAGGCAATGCCGTCAAAGCCCGGAGCCATCGCCACATAGTCCGGATCACCGGCATTCTGGCGGTCAACGACGACAGCCATCGCCTTCATGATTTCCATCACCTCGTCCTTGGTGATGATGGAGTGATGCAGCCAGTTGGCAATGTGCTGGGAGGAAATGCGCAGCGTGGCGCGGTCTTCCATGAGGCCGACATCCGACATGTCCGGCACCTTGGAGCAGCCGACGCCCTGGTTGATCCAGCGCACCACATAGCCAAGGATGCCTTGGGCATTGTTTTCCACTTCGCGGCGCGCCTGATCGGCGGTCCAGCGGCGATAGGTGGCCAGCGGGATGTCAAGAATGGTGTCGACATGGGCGCGGCGGCCACCGGCGGCGAGCTTCTTCTGCACGGCGAAGACATCGATCTTGTGATAGTGCAGCGCATGCAGCGTGGCAGCGGTCGGCGACGGCACCCAGGCGCAATTGGCGCCCGCCTTGGGATGATCGATCTTCTGTTCCAGCATGGCGGCCATCAGGTCGGGCATGGCCCACATGCCCTTGCCGATCTGCGCCTTGCCCGACAGGCCGCATTCCAGGCCGATGTCGACATTGCGGTTCTCGTAGCCGCCGATCCAGGCCTTGCGCTTGATGAAATCCTTGCGGCTGAAGGGACCGGCCTCCATCGAGGTGTGGATCTCGTCGCCGGTGCGGTCAAGGAAGCCCGTGTTGATGAAGCAGACGCGCGTCTTGGCAGCGCGAATGCATTCCTTGAGGTTGACCGTGGTGCGGCGCTCCTCGTCCATGATGCCCATCTTGATGGTGTCGGTCGCCATGCCGACCAACTTTTCCACCCGGCCAAAGATCTCTGCGGCGAAAGCCACTTCCTCGGGGCCGTGCATCTTCGGCTTGACCACATACATGGAGCCGGCCTGCGAATTGGCGCGGCGGCCGTTCGACCCGATGTCGTGCAGCGCGATCAGCCCGGTCACCACGGCATCCATGATGCCTTCGGGAATTTCGGAACCATCGGCCAGCAGGATCGCCGGATTGGTCATCAGGTGGCCGACATTGCGCACCAGCATCAGCGAGCGGCCCTTGAGCGTCAGCGTCGAACCATCCGGCGCGGTGTAAGTGCGGTCTTCCTCAAGCTTGCGGACAACCGTCTTGCCGCCCTTCTCAAGGCTTGCCGACAACGTGCCCTTCATCAGGCCAAGCCAGTTGGAATAGGCCTGCATCTTGTCTTCGGCATCGACGCAGGCAACCGAATCCTCGCAATCCATGATCGCCGAAATGGCGCTCTCGATGACGACATCGGCAAGTGCTGCCTGATCACGGCTGCCGATCAGATGCGCACGGTCAAACACCAGTTCCACATGCAGGCCGTGATTGACCAGCACCACGGCATCGGGCGCCATCGGGTTGCCGCGATAGCCGACGAACTTTGCCGGCTGGGCCAAGGGCTTGTCATCGCAGAGAAGCGCGCCGCCGGCCACATGATAGCGGCGGACATCGGCGTGGCTGGTGCCTTCGACCGGGAAGAACTCGTCCAGCAGAACGCGGGTGCGGGCAACCACGCGGGCACCCCGGCCCCGGTCATAGCCGGGCTTGCCCGGCAGAGGGCCCATGGCGTCCGTGCCGTAGAGGCAATCGTAAAGCGAGCCCCAGCGCGCGTTCGCCGCGTTCAGCGCATAGCGGGCATTGGTGATCGGAACAACCAGCTGCGGACCGGGAATGGTGGCAATCTCCGGGTCCACATTGGCAGTCTCGATGGAGAAATCGCCGCCCTCGGGCAGCAGATAGCCGATCTCCGTCAGGAAGGCCTTGTAGGCCTCGTGATCATGCGGCTTGCCCCGGTTGGCGATGTGCCAGGCGTCAATCTTCGCCTGAAGGTCGTCGCGCTTGGCCAGAAGCGCGCGGTTCTTCGGGGCAAGATCGGCCACGATGGCGGCAAAACCCTTCCAGAAGGCTTCCGGCTCGACACCGGTTCCCGGCATCGCCTCGGTGACGATGAAATCATGCAGGCCCTTGTCGACCAACAGGCCGTGCTTCTCGACGCGTTCGCTCATCTTGCTGTCTCCGTTCGGGCAGTCATCCCGCAATGCGGCAGAATCTGGTTGCGCGCTTTCAACACCATGCGCGCCAAGGGGTCAATTGGCCAAAGTGGGAATGGTCGCGATCTCACGCAGAAGCTGAAGGCGAGATGGCGTTCAGGCTTGTCAGTTATCTGTCATGAAGGCCCGTTTATCCCATGGCCATTCAAGGCAGGACAAGACGGGCATGAATGTTCAACCCACCGGACCACTGAACAGGCAGAAGTCGGCAGGAAAGCGCCAACAGCCGGTGTGGGATATCTTCGTCCGGCTGTTCCACTGGGTATTGGTCGCAGCCGTCGCCATCGCCGGCGTCACCGGTTTCCTGGCAGGTGCCACCTGGATCGACATTCACGTCCTTGCCGGATCCGTGATGGCCGGTCTGGTTCTTGCCCGCATCCTGTGGGGCTTCCTCGGCGGAACCCATGCGCGCTTTTCGCGCTTCGTGGTCAGTCCGGCAAAGACCATCGCCCACCTTAAATCTCTCCTGCAAGGGCACAGCGACCGCCACGCCGGACACAATCCGCTTGGCGCATGGATGATCCTTGCATTGCTTGCAACAGGGCTTGGGCTGGCAGTGACAGGCTATATCGTCTTTGGCGGCGAGCAGAAGGCGGGGCCGCTCGGCTTCGCGACAAGCTATGAAACCGGCCACTCGGCGAAGGAAATCCACGAGCTGTTGGCCTGGGCCCTGCTCGCACTGGTCGGCCTCCACATTGCCGGGGCGCTTTTCGAGAGCCGCCGGACGGGAGAAAACCTGCCGCGCTCAATGGTGACCGGCACCAAGGAGGTCCGCGATGGCGATCACCTGTCCGCGCCGGCAAAGCCGCATCCGGGACCGGCTCTTGCCCTTGGCATGATGCTTGGCAGCCTGCTGCTGGCAGGCGGCTGGAACCTGTCGGCACGGCCGGATTTTCAGGCTCCGCTCGCACCGCTTGATGCCGGCTATGCGCAGGAATGTTCAGCCTGCCATATCGCCTACCACCCCAGCCTGCTGCCGCGCCCGGCCTGGTCAGCGCTGATGGCAACGCTTGACGAACATTTCGGCGAGGATGCGAGCCTTGATGCAAAGACGACCGAAGAGCTGACAGCCTATCTCTCCGCACATTCGGCGGAAGCCTTCGACACCAAGGCGGCAAACCGGCTGACCGTTACCGACCCGGCCCATCCCTTTACCATCACGCGCAGCCCGTTCTGGACCCGCACGCACGCCGATATTCCCGATGCCGTCTTTGCGTCGCAGGCGGTCAAATCCAAGGGCAATTGCGCCGCCTGTCACGGCGATGCGGCCAGCGGGCGCTTCTATCCCGGCACCATTTCCATCCCGAAGGAGACCAAACCATGAAACACCTCATCCTCATCAAGGCTGCCGCCGCTGCGCTGGTGCTGACCGTCGCAGCCGCGCAAGCCGATCCGGCCCGCGATGCCATCATCGCAACCTATGGAAAGGCAGCCGCACAGCCGCTTTCGGCAGCCCGTGGCGAGGCCTTTTTCATGGGCACTCATGCCGGCGGCAAGCCGGACACGCCTTCTTGCACCAGCTGCCATTCTAAGAACCTGAAGGCAGCGGGCGTGACGCGCGCCGGAAAGCCGATCGAACCGATGGCCGTCTCGGCCAATCCCAAGCGATACACTGATCTTGCATTCGTCGAGAAGTGGCTCACCCGCAACTGCAATTCCGTCCTCGGACGGGAATGCGATGCCCAGGAAAAGGGCGACCTGCTGACCTGGCTTTCCAGCCTTTGACCTGTTCCTGAAGGAGATGATCATGAACCAGACCCACACATCGAAAACTGCCATTGCGGGGGCAGGCTTGGCCATTGCCCTGGCCTCGATCCTGAGTGCTTCACCTGTCAGTGCCGATTCCGACGAGTATTTCAAGCCGGTGGACCATGCGGCCACCAAGACCGAGTGCACGGCCTGCCACATGGCCTTCCCGGCTTCGATGCTGCCCGCCCGGTCCTGGCAGGCCATCATGGACACACTGCCGGATCACTTCGGCGAGGATGCAAGCCTGGAAGAACAAACGCGAGCTGAAATCACCGCCTATCTCACCGGCAATGCAGCGCCCGAAAAATCGCGCATCGCCAAGTCCGTGGCAAAGAGCGATCAGCCGGTGCTGCGCATTTCCGACATGCCCTGGTGGGTGCGGGCACATGACGGAGAAGTCAGCCCGAAGGAGTTCGAGAATCCCAAGGTCGGTTCCAGAGCCAATTGCGTGGCCTGTCACAGCGGCGCTGAAAAAGGCTATTTCGAAGACGACTGACCGCCTCGCTATTGCCCGGCAATGCGAGGGCGGCCTGCTGCAGTGGCGGTCACCGTGGCAGAGACAAAGAAGCGCTGGCCTTCGATGATGGTCGCTATCACCTCTTCGTCTCGCGTGACTTCCACCGAGGCCGCACCAGCCGCCAGCGCAAGCGATGTCGCCTCATCGGTAGCGAGCTGGCGCGCGGCCTCCATGGCATCGGCCTCACTGGCCGTTTCCCGGCTGTCATTGCCGGTCGATATGCGGAAGCGACCTGAAGGCAAGGCCGTGACCATGGCCTCCGCGCGCAGGCGGACTTGGCCTGCCACTGCGCCTACCGCATTGGCGACGCCGGCGTGCTCAGGGACGATGAGCGGCTGGCCGACCGCCTGCTCCAGCCCGGAGAAATGCAGGCCGGCAGATGCGCCAAGTCCGATCACCGGACGGTCGAGTGACAGCGTGACACGCGCCGGGCCGCCAATGCCGTCAAGCGCCTGCTGGGCAAG